>BDTT01000129.1 GCA_002897995.1 bacterium BMS3Bbin10
GGGCCAGAAGTTTATTCAGAGCCAGTGCGCCAAGATCGCGAGCTTGCGCGCGATGATCGGCGATCGGGCGATCGATTTGCAGGTGGATGGCGGGGTGAACCCGGGAACCGCGCATCTGGTGGCGCGGGCCGGCGCCAATGTGCTGGTGGCCGGCTCGGCGGTGTTCGGCGGCGGCGGCGACTATGGCGCCAGCATCAAGGCCATCCGCGACAAGGCGGCGGCCGCCCTTTAGGCGCGCGGGTTACAGGGACCATGGCCCAAACAAACTGGCCCGGAGCCATCCTGTTCGACCTCGACGGGACACTGGCGGACAGCGCGGCGGATATTGCAACGGCGCTGAACCAGCTTCTGGACGAGCAGAACCTTCCCGGATTCTCAACCGGCGCCGTGACCCAGATGGTTGGCGGCGGCGTGCAGCTGCTGATCGAAAGGGCGCTCAAGGCCCATGGCCAGGGAGTGGAGAGCGACCGCATCGCCGCGCTCGTGCCCCGCTTTATGGAAATCTACACGCCCCGCGCGGCGGAGCAGACGCGGCTGTTTCCCGGCGTCAGGGAATTGCTCGAGAGCTATCATGAGGGCGGCGTCGGCCTGGGGGTATGCACCAACAAGCCCGAGGGGGTTTCGCGCATGATCCTCGACGCCCTTGGCGTGGCCCATTTATTCGGGGCGGTGGTCGGGGGAGATACGCTTGCCGTCAAGAAGCCCGACCCGGCACCGTTGCTCGCGGCGCTTGAGATATTGAATTGCGCGCCGCAACGCGCGCTGATGGTGGGCGACAGCGCGGCCGATGCGAATGCGGCGCGCGCGGCGGGCGTTCCGGTCATTCTGGTGACGTTCGGATATACCCAGACGCCGGTACAGGAGCTGGAAAGTGACGGGACCGTGGACTCTTTTTCGCAACTGCCCGAAGCGATTGCGGCCCTTCGAGCGTCAAGGTCTTGATCTCGCCGCGCCTTTCCTGTTTTTAGGGGCAGGCAAACAGGCGGGTAAATTCATGAAACCGGCGCTCCGGACGATCTGCATTGGCGCGATGGCTTGCGCGCTTGCCGCGGGCAGCGCTGCCGATACACGCGCGCAACAAACGAAAAGCGTCAAAAAGGTGCAGGCCCCGCGCTGCAGCGCCGGCGCCACAACCCGCCTTGTACGCTACAAGGTTGAGCGCGGCGAGGCGCTGCCGGCGGCAATCCCCAAACCCCTGACACGCAAGCCCGGCGATGCGGCGCGCGGACTGGAGGCGGCGGCCGATCCCGGCAAGGGAAATTGTCTGGCCTGTCACAGCATCGCCAAGGCTCTGGCGAAGGCCGACCAGAGCGACCCGCAAAGCGTCAGGACCTACGGCAATCACGGCGAAGTTGGCCCGCCTCTGAACGGCGTGGGCGGACGCTACACGCCAGGCGAGCTGCGGATGATTGTCGTCGATCCCAAACAGGCCTTTCCCGATGCCGAAACCGTCATGCCCGCCTATCACGCCCGCAAGGGCGTGAAAGACGTTGTTGCCCGTTGCCGCAATCAGGTCATGCTGGGCGCGCAGACGGTTGAAGATATCGTCGCGTTTCTGGAGGAGCTGAAATGAGGCGGGGCCTTGCCGGAGCGCTGCTGGCGGCCGTCTTGTGGTCCGCGCCGGCGATGGCGGCGGGTGACGGCAGGACCGGGCCGGTGAAGCCGGCGAGCGCCGATCATCCCCTTAAAGAACTCTGGTCCGGTTACTATTACGCCTCTCCTGAAATTCGCCAGATGCAGGACGCCGACGCCGATAACCCGGCCATGGCGCTCTACAATAAGGGCGAAGCGCTGTGGAAGAAGGTCGAGGGCCGGGCGAAAAAGTCGTGCGCATCATGTCATGGCAATGCAACTAAATCGATGAAGGGCGCCGCGACGCGGTTTCCGGCCTATCTTCCGCTAACCAAAAAACCGCTCGCCATCGAGGGCCGGATCAATCTGTGCCGTCAAAAGTTTATGCAGGCGCGCGCCTATCCGCCGGAATCGGAGGCCATGCTTGCACTGTCGATTTATGTGAGGCGCCAATCCTACGGGCAGGCGATCAATATACCGGGTGACGGGCCGCTTAAGCCATTTGTGGAGAAGGGCCGAACCTATTTCACGAGCCGGCGCGGTCAGCTTGATATTGCCTGTGCCCAGTGCCACGACAAATATGCCGGAAAACTCTACCGTTCGGAAAAGATCAGCCAGGGGCACCCCAACGGCTTTCCCGCCTACCGCAAGAGCTGGAAGAAGACGGGGTCACTGCTGCGGCAGGTCAACCAGTGTCTGGCGCGCATGCGCGCCGGCCCGCTCAAACCCGGATCGGATAGTTTCGTCAATCTGGAATTGTATCTGGCATGGCGGGCAAACGGACTTCAGATCGAGACCCCGGCGGTGCGCGAATAAGCGCGAAAGGTCGCGCGGTTTATTGATTCGGTGTCGCCGCAAGGATCACTCTCGGGGCCGGTGTGCAAAAGAGGGTTTTTGAAAGGCCGCATGGAGATTACCTATATCGGCGCATTATTTGCCGGTCTCATCAGCTTTCTTTCACCTTGCGTGCTGCCACTCGTGCCGCCTTACTTGTGTTATCTGGGCGGGACGACATTCGAGCAGCTCAGTGCCGAGGGGGCGATGGCGCAGGGGGTCAGGCTGCGCGTTGTGCTTGCCTCCTTCGCGTTTGTAATGGGGTTCACGACCGTATTCGTGTCCCTCGGCGCGACGGCGACGCTTCTTGGCCAGCTGGTGGCGGAGAACCTGGAGCTGCTCGCCAAGATCGCGGGCGTCGCCATTATCATCACCGGCCTGCATTTCCTCGGCGTATTCAAAATCTCCATTCTCTATCGCGAGTTTCGCAGCCAGAGGGACGCGGCGCCGGCCGGGCTGCTCGGCGCCTATCTGGTTGGTCTCGCCTTTGCTTTTGGCTGGACCCCGTGCATCGGGCCGGTGCTGGCTGCTATTCTGGCCGTCGCGGCGGCTGAGGACAGCGTCGCGCAGGGCATTCGTCTGCTCGGCGTTTATTCGCTCGGTCTCGGCATTCCCTTCGTGCTGGCAGCCTTTGCTTTCGGTCCGTTCATGGGCTTTCTGACGCGCTTCCGGCGTCATCTTGGTACGGTCGAAAAAGTCATGGGCGGTATGCTGGTCGCCACCGGCGTGATGTTTCTCACCGGGACCATGTCCTATATCGCCCTCTGGATGCTTGAAACCTTCCCCGCGCTGGCGCTTATCGGTTAGGGACCCTGGCGGAACCCCTTGCGGTGAATGGGCCGCGCGGCGGATAATGCGCGAACCATGATCCCGATTGCTCTCACCATTGCCGGTTCCGACTCATCGGGCGGCGCCGGGATTCAGGCCGATCTGAAAACCTTTTCCGCGCTTGGCGTCTACGGGGCCAGTGTCATTACCGCGCTGACCGCGCAGAATACGCGCGGCGTCAATGCCATACATTCCCTTCCCGGAGCCTTCATCGCCGCCCAATTGGAGGCGGTGTTCGGCGATCTCGATGTCCGGGCCGTGAAGATCGGCATGGTCGGAAGCGCCGAAGCCGCTCTCGCGGTGGCGGAAAAACTTGAAGCCTTGCGCGGCGTCGCCATCGTTCTGGACCCGGTCATGGTGGCCACCAGCGGCGACCCGCTGCTTGACGCGGATGCGGAGCAGGTGCTGCGCGAAGAGCTGATTCCGCTTGCCCGTTTGATTACGCCCAATCTTGAAGAAGCCGCCTGCCTGCTTGGGGACAGCGCGCGTGCGGGCGATGAGAGCGCCATGCGCGGCCAGGCGAAAAGGCTGCTTGAGCTCGGGGCGCGCGCCGTTCTCGTAAAGGGGGGGCATCTCGATGGTCCCGAAGCCGTCGATATTCTTGTGCATGGGAAGAGCGAGACGCGGCTGACATCGCCGCGGATTGAAACCGGCAATACTCATGGCACCGGGTGCACCCTGTCTTCGGCAATCGCCGCGGGCCTTGCCCGGGGCCTGAAGCTGGAAGAGGCCTGCATCCGCGCCAAGGCCTATCTCTCTGGCGCCCTGGCGGCGGCCGGTGAGTTGCAGGTCGGGCAGGGGGCAGGGCCGGTGCATCACTTTCATGAGCTCTGGCGCAAGCGGTAGAACCCGCGCGGAACGCTTTGCCTCAGGCGAAGATCACTTTCTGCCGCTGCTCACCCATGCCGCCGACGCCAAGCGTAACCACGTCGCCATCCTTCAGCCAGCATTGCGGATCTCGTCCCATGGCGACCCCCGGCGGCGTGCCGCTGGTGACGATATCTCCGGGATAAAGCGTCATGAACCTGCTGACATAACTGACCAGTTCACTGACCGGGAAGATCATCGTTCCCGTATTGCCCGACTGCATGCGCGTCCCATTGACCTCAAGCCAGATGCCCAGGGCCTGCGGGTCGGGGATTTCATCGCGGGTGACGAGCCAGGGCCCGAGCGGACCCCATGTGTCCTGGCTCTTGCCCTTCAGCCAGTCGCCGGTGCTTTCGAACTGGTAAGCGCGCTCGGACACGTCGTTGCAGACCGCGTAACCCGCCACATGGGACAGGGCATCGGCGGCGCTCACATGTTTTGTTTTTCTGCCGATGATGACGGCAAGCTCCGCTTCCCAATCGGCTTTCAGCGCGCCGGGTGGAAAAACAATTTCGTCATTGGGTCCCGACAGCGAGGAGACCGCCTTGGTGAAGAGGATGGGTTCATCGGGGATCGGCAGGCCCGCTTCTTTTGCATGGTCGGTGAAGTTTAGACCGATGCCGATGAACTTCTGAACGCCCGCCACAGGCGGTCCGAGCCGCGGATTTCCTTCAACCAAAGGCAGGGTTTCAGGGTCGAGAGCGGCCAGCTTCGCCAGCCCCTCATTGCTCAGCGCCTCGCCTTCGATATCGGCGATGATCCCGGACAACGCCCTGATCTCGCCATCGCCCCCAACCAGCCCGGGACGCTCTGCTCCCGCAGGCCCATAACGCAAGAGTTTCATACATGTTTCCTTTTGCCGGGTTTTTTTGCATGATGCGCGCCCGACCAATACGCCGCAACCGCATGAATTTGATTCGCCGGATAAAGCTCTCTATTCGAAACGCGCGCCTTGCCTTGCCGTGCAACCAATTGAACCGCTCATGAATTCACTAGGCTTCGGACTTGAACGGATGGGGCTCCCGGCCATTCGACGGCCATGGACGGTTTTGGCGCTGCTGGTTCTTTTCTCCGCATTCTCCGCGGCTGGGTTGCCGTATCTGAAGACCGATCATTCCCTGTCGGAGTTGTTTTCCTCCGATACGGTCGAGTTCGACCAGTACAAGACAATGAGCGAGCGCTTTCCGACGAGCGAGTTCGATGTGCTTGTTGTCGTGGAATCGGAAAATCTGATGCAGCCTGAAATTCTGGAGGAAATCAGGTCGCTGCATCTGGAGTTGCAGCTTGCGGAGGCCGTCCAGGGCATCATTTCGATTTTCTCGATGCGTGAGCCGCCCGACGCGAGCGGTTATCCGCCGCCGCTCCTGCCGACCAAGCTGCCAACGGGCAAAGAGTTCGAGAAGCTCGCCGATCGCGTCGTGAATCATCCGCTGATCGGCGGCAAACTGCTTTCGCGCCCCGACGGAAAGAGCCAGCTCACGCTCATTATCCTGTCGCTGAAGCAGGACGTGATCTGGAAAAAGGGTCTGGCCGCATCGATCCGGGAAATTGAACAAACGGCCAAAGCGGTGCTGGAACCCATCGGGCTGCGTGTGCAGCTTGCCGGGGCGCCGGTCATGCAACTGGAGATACGCCAGGCGATCGGGCGCGACCGGCTGATCTATAACGGTACCGGATTCCTGGTCGGTATGCTGATCTGTTTCGCCTTTTTCCGGCGGGTCAAACTGGTGTTTATCACCTCGCTCTGCCCCGCCGTCGCCGTGCTCTGGGCAATGGGACTGCTGGGCTGGGTTGATTTGCGGCTGAACACATTCATCAACGTGATCCCGCCGCTGGTGATGGTGATCTCCTTCACCGACGCCATGCATATGGTATTTTCCATCCGCCGGCGTCTGGGCCAGGGCGATGACCGGTTCACCGCTGTGCGCCATGCAATACTCACCGTGGGTCCGGCCTGCGTCCTCACCTCCATCACCACCTCTATTGCCTTCATGTCATTGACGCTGACCGACTCCGGCATGATCCGGACCTTCGGGATTGCCGCCGCGCTGGCCACGTTGCTGGCCTTCATAACGGTCATTGTGCTGCTGCCGATCATGGTGATTTTGCTGTTCCGCGACGAAAAGGAATTTTTGCAGTCGGAGACAAACCGTCATAAGGCGATAAACTGGCTGGAGACCATTTGCGCCAATTTCGCCGCGTGGCTTCAGATCCGCTACCGCGTGCTTGCGATCGTCGGGCTGTCGCTGTTCGCCCTATTCTCAGCCCTGCATTTCCAGCTGGAGCCGCGCTACCGCCTGAGCGACCAGGTGCCGGACAACAAGCAGTCGATTGCGACGTCTGAGCGGCTGGATGCGAAGCTGACCGGCGCGCATCCTGTTCACGTCATGCTGGAATGGCCCGAGGGCAAAGACGTTACCGACCCTGAGGTCATCGAGGCGCTGGCCGGGACGCATTCTCTGATTGAGAAGCAGTCGGGTGTCGGCAATGTATGGTCGGTCGAGACTTTGCGCCGCTGGCTCATCAATGCGGGCGAAACGCAGCCTGGCGCACTCGCCGAATATCTCAAACAATTGCCGGCCCATTTGGTGCAGCGCTTTGTCGCCAAGGACGCGCCCTCCGCATTGGTGACCGGCCGTCTGCCAAATCTGGACGCAGAGGACACAGTGCCGGTTCTCAAGAAGATGGACGCCAGCTTGTCGGATTTGCGTGCGAAATACCCGGAAATAACCTTCACGGTTACCGGCCTGTCAGCAGTTTCGGCGCTGCGAAGTTCGGAAATGATCCGGCAGCTCAACCGGGGGCTTCTGGCCGCCATGATCGTGGTCATCATATTGATCGGCATAGCGTTTCGTTCATTCAAGATCCTTCTTCTGGCGATCCTGCCGAACCTCTTTCCCATCGTGGCGGCGGGATCGCTGTTGCTCCTCACGGGAGGCGGGCTGGAATATGCCAGCGTTATTGCGCTCACGGTGGGTTTTGGTATCGCCGTTGACGACACAATTCATTTCCTGAGCCGGCTGCGCATCGAAACGAGCCGGACGCCCGACCTTCGCAAGGGCGTGGCCGCGACCATTTCGCGGATCGGGCCCGTGCTCATACTCACCACGCTTGTGCTGATTGCCGGTCTCTCGGCGACGATCATCTCGGACCTGCCGTCCATGCGTCTGTTCGGTAAACTGTTCATGACCACTCTGGGAGCGGCGATCATCGGCGATCTGCTGTTCCTGCCGGCGATTATTCTGGCGGCGCGGAAAATGGGGCTTGTCAAATCCATTGATTGAGTATTTCGATAGCCACCGTGGTTAAACTTGCAAAAAACCTGTTACGGCTCGGCGACGAGAACGCCTTTGCCGTGCTGGCGCGCGCCGCCGAACTTGTTGCCGAAGGGCGCGATGTCATCAATCTCGGGATCGGCCAGCCGGATTTCCCCACGCCGCCGCATATAGTTGACGCCGCCGTCAAGGCGCTGCGGGACGGCCATCACGGCTATACGCCCGCTGTGGGTATCGCTCCCTTGAGGGAAGCCGTCGCGGCGGACATCCATCGCCGGCTTGGCGTTGAGGTCAATCCGGATCGCGTTGTCATTATGCCGGGCGGCAAGCCGACGATGTTTTTCGCCATCCTGATGTTCGCCGAGCCCGGAGCGGAGATCATCTGTCCCGATCCCGGCTTTCCCATATACCGTTCGGTGATCGATTATTCGGAAGCGACCGCGGTTCCCCTTCCCGTAAACGAGGAAAACGATTTTGCGTTTTGCGCCGATGATCTGCTCGAACGGATCACGCCGGCGACCCGGCTTATAATTTTGAACAGCCCGGCCAATCCAACGGGCGGCGTGACCCCGGGGGCGGAAATAGACAAACTCGTGAAGGGTCTTGAGAGGTGGCCGGATATCGCCATCCTGTCCGACGAGATTTACGGGCAGATGACCTATGACGGTCTGGAACATAAAAGCCTGCTCACCTATGAGGCGTTGCGGGACCGGGTCATCCTGCTGGATGGCTGGAGCAAGACCTACGCCATGACCGGCTGGCGTCTGGGCTTTGGCGTCTGGCCATCGGCGCTCGTCGATCATGCCCGCCGGCTCGCGGTCAATTCCCATTCCTGTGTCAATGCGCCGGCGCAATTTGCCGGGATTGCGGCGCTCGAAGGCCCGCAGGATTGTGTGGCTGAGATGGTCTCGGCTTTCGATGAACGCCGCGCTTTTGTTGCGGAGCGGCTGAACAAGGTCAAAGGCATACGCTGCGTCGTGCCCAAGGGCGCATTCTATGCCTTCCCGAATATTACGGATACGGGGTGGGATGAACGCTCCCTTGCCTCCGCCCTGCTGGAGGAAGCCGGTGTCGCGACCATTGCCGGGACGGATTTCGGCGGTCACGGCGCGGGCTTTATCCGTCTGTCCTGCGCCAACTCCCTGGACAATATCGCCGCAGCGATCGACCGCATGGAATCGTTCCTTGGCAGGCAGGAGCCCCGCCGGGCCGGTTGAGGCCGCCTTGCGGATGGGCAGATGCGTGACAAACCGTGGCAGAACTGCAACAGCGATATGTAAATCGACAGGTCCGATGTCCGTCATTTTAACGCGTTGCGGGCGCGCGAATTGGCCGCTTTGCGTGAGTTTCAATTTCAGAGAAAAACCAGATAAACATATGAATACAAAAGAAAAAAATAAGAACAGCAAGATTGACATGACCCCTTGATACGGGCTCGAATTGACTGGATGCGGACCCTCCGGAACGGTGCGCGCGGGTCGGCGCGGAGCATCAGAAGTGTTGAATTCCCGCGTCACCTTTGGGATAAAGATGCAACGGTTTGAACGGCGCACACGGCTTTCGAATGCAGCGCCGGAAATGAGTTTCATTGGGGGGGCGAGCCCGAACCCCGGCTGTCAAAGACAGGGTCCAGGCTCGTTTTATGCAGGGAATCGGTCCGGTATTACCGGACCGATTTCTTTTTGTGCAACCGGAAAAGAACCACCGTTTCCGGGAGTAAAACCCGCCGGGTTCCGCTGGCCTTCCGTCAAGACCCGATTCCTTAAAAAGTCCCGTGAAAAGCGCCGCCGTCGATCAGCAGGTTCTGCCCCGTGATGTAGCCGGCATGGGCGCTGCACAGGAAGGCGCAGGCCTTACCGAACTCATCGGGGTCGCCGAAGCGCCCGCTCGGGATCTCGGCCATGCGCCGCGCGGCAATCTCATCGATGGCGATGCCTTGGGCATCCGCCGCGCCTTTCAGGCCCGACCTCAGCCGGTCGGTGTCGAAGGCGCCGGGCAGAATATTATTGATCGTCACATTGCTGGCGGCGACCTGCCTTGCAACGCCGGAGAGAAACGCCGTCAGCCCGGCGCGGGCGCCGGAGGAAAGGTCGAGGCCCGTGAGCGGGCGTTTCACCGATGCGGAAGTGATGTTGACGATGCGCCCGAACTTACGTTTGACCATCGGGTCGATGACCGCCTGGATGAGTTCAATCGGCGTGACCATGTTCATGATAACGCCATCGACCATCGCCGCGCGATCAAGCTCGCGAAAGTCCTTGCGCGGAGGCCCGCCATTATTGTTCACAAGAATGTCCGGTTCGGGCGCGGCCGACAGCAGCGCTTTCTGCCCCTGAGGCGTCGAGATATCCGCAACCACGGGAATGATCTCGGCGCCGGTGTCTTCGGCGATTTCCTGCGCGGTCGCCTGGAGAGCCGCTTCGTTGCGGCCATTGACGACGACCCTCGCGCCCGCTTGCGCCAGCGCATGGGCGCAGGCCTTTCCTAGCCCCCGGCTCGAGGCGCACACAATGGCCGTGCGTCCGGCTATTCCTAGATCCATCGGGTGTTCCCCCCTGATTTTGCGTGTTTGTACGCGTATTCGCTCCAAGCCTACAGCCACGGCGCCAGGTGTCCACCGGCAAGGTAGGCTTATTGGCCATGGCACACAGGCGCCGCAGGCAAAAAAAAGACCCGGCAAAATCCGGGTCTTCTAGAAATATCAAGCGCCTGCGTGGGGGGGGAGGGAGGCGCTTGAAGGGAACTCTTCGGTCCTCCTTGATTTGGGGTTGCGAATTATGTTTTCAAGGGCGCGAAGAAATTTTTCTCGAATAATTGCATGGGTGGCCGATGAGACTGCCGACTTTCGATGACGTAGCCGCTGCTTCTGAACGGCTGACGGGGGTGGCGGTGCACACTCCGCTGATTGAATCATCGGCGCTCAATGCGCGGGTGGGCGCACGCATACTCATCAAGCCGGAAAACCTGCAGCGCATGGGCGCATTCAAGTTTCGCGGCGCCTATAACGCGATTTCCAGACTTGACCGGGAGAAATGGCCGGGCGGCGTGGCGACCTGCTCCTCGGGCAATCATGCCGGCGGGGTGGCCGAGGCGGCGCGGCTTTGCGGTATCGCCGCCACAATAGTCATGCCCGAAGATGCGCCTGAGAACAAACTTGCGCGTACCCGTGCGGCGGGGGCGGAAATCATCACCTATGACCGCCAGAAAGAAGACCGGGAGGCGATCGCGGCGGAAATTTCGAAGGATCGCGGCGCCTGTTACATCTCGCCCTACGACCATCCCGATATCATTGCCGGGCAGGGGACTGCCGGGCTGGAGCTGATGCGCCAGGCCAGGGCGCTGGGCGCGCAGCCCGATTGCCTGATTGCGCCGTGCGGCGGCGGCGGGTTGATCGCCGGGCTGGCGCTGGCGGTCAGGCATCTGAGCCCCGGCATCGAGGTCTATGCGGTGGAGCCCGAAGGGTTCGATGACCATGCACGCTCGCTGGCCTCGGGGCGGCGGGAGAAGAATGCCGCGCTGTCCGGATCGATTTGCGATGCGCTTCTGGCGCCCATGCCCGGCGAGCTGACTTTCCAGATCAACGCCAAGGCACTGTCCGGCGCATTGAGTGTGAGCGACGACGAAGCCCGCGACGCGATCCGGTTTGCCTTCAACGAGTTAAAACTCGTGCTGGAACCGGGCGGCGCGGTCGCGCTTGCAGCATTGCTGAACGGGCGCATGGCGACGAAAGACCGGACAATCGCCTTGATCCTCTCGGGCGGAAATATCGACGGCGATCAGTTTGCGGGAATTCTTGCCGCCTGAAACGGAACGGGCCCTAACTGAAAAGGGCCTGTTTTTTCGTCTCGTCCAGCTCGTCAATGTCCAGAGCCGCGGGCGTCGAGAAGGCGCGGGCTTCGACTTCTCCGGCCAAAGCAGGGGTTTGCGCGGAGGCGGCTGCTGTTTCGCCCCGTGCCTGCGGGGCAGCCGGCGCGACAGCCCCGTTTCCATCAATATCCGCCTGGGTTCTGATTTCGCTTTCGATGACCTCACCTTCGATCTGGTCAAAGTCGATCACCCGATCGACCTGCGCCTGATCGATGCCTTCGCCCTTGCGCGCGGGGCCGTTCAGGAGATGGGCATCCGCCCGGTTCTCTTCGGCGCTCCGGTCGCGCGCGTCGAGATCGTCAAGGCCCCATATATCGATCATGGCCAGGACGCGATTTTCGAGGAACCGCAAGGTCTGCACGACTTTGCTCGTGCGCTGGCCCGTCAAATCCTGAAATGAACAGGCGGTATAAATGTCGGTGGCGAGTGCATCGAGCCGGTCGCTGGCCTCCTCGGAGCCGCCATTTTCACGCATCAGCCATGCTGTTTCCTGGACCTCCTCCGCTGCTGTGAGAATTTCGGAGGTCGCCTTTTCCGTTGCCTCGATAATGGCATCCAGCTCTTCGGTCGCGGTATTGAACTTGCTGTCATCCACGTCCTTGGGGTGCATTGCCGCTATTTCGCTGCGGGTTTTCGAGATGGCTTCCGCCATCTCCATCAGATCGCGGCGCAAATGAGAACTTTGCGCGCCTTTACGCGGTTGCATCACCGTGGTCTCGAGCTTAGTGATGGCCTCCAGCAGCATGCGGGTGTCCGCACTGCGATTCTGACGGGCAAACTCGGATAAGAACCAGCGTCCGCGCGCGCTTCGCAGCAAAGCGGCTTCGATAGCCTCATAGTCGGCTATGCGTATCGGGCTTGGGGCTTTGGAACTGCTCATGGAATTGATCCACCGTGGCCATTGA
Source organism: bacterium BMS3Bbin10 (assembly GCA_002897995.1). Classification (GTDB taxonomy): domain Bacteria; phylum Pseudomonadota; class Alphaproteobacteria; order Rhizobiales; family Methyloligellaceae; genus UBA2767. The sequence goes on from BDTT01000129.1 coordinate 12,149, forward strand.
AGGGCGCCACTGCTGCAAGCATTGTATGCGATTCGTGGCCATATCCATTATTCTGAGACGAAGATGTTATGGAATCGTGTAGGCGCCGTTCCCGGGACTGCTTTGCGGCATCCGTTGCAGTTGCGTTGGTTTTGCCCCCGAAGGCGTTGGAAAGGCTTGAAAACCATGAGGTTTCCTGCCCCTTTTATGTCTGCTCGGCGGCAAACGATATTCGCATGGCGTTCATGAGTCCCGAGCGCAAATGAATCCTGTCGGGAAGAAACAGGCGCAAGAACGGGTCGGCCGGGGGTTCGCCGCGCGACTGTCGCTGTTCTACGGCGCGATCTTCCTGCTGATCGGCTTTCATCTGCCCTATTTTCCAGTCTGGCTGGAGTGGCGCGGGCTTTCGCCCGCTGAAATTGGCATTGTTCTGTCGGCGCCGCTGGCCGTCCGGGTATTCTTCACGCCTGTCATATCGTTTGCGGCCGACCGGTCCGGCGACCGGCGCGGGGTGCTGATCGTGCTGGCCTGGGGTGCGTTTTGCGCCCTGTGGCTGTTTACGCTTGCGGACGGTTTTCTGGCCATTCTCGCCATCGCCATTCTTGCCGCGTTGTTCTGGACCAGCATCATGCCGGTGACTGAAGCGATCGCCATGGAGGGCGTGCGCCGGTCAGGCCATGACTATGGCCGGATGCGGCTCTGGGGATCGCTGACCTTCATAGCCGCCAGTTTCGCCGGCGGCATCGCCCTTCAGGCCTGGGGCGCGCCGGCCGCGCTCTGGCTGATGATTGCGGCGACCGGCAGTATTGCCGTTGCCGCGCATCTGTTGCCGCTGCCGGTTGGAAAGGGGCGTCTCAGGGAGGCGACGGCATTGCCGCAAATCCGCGTGAAAGATGCCGTTTCGCTGGTGCGCTCGCCGCTGTTTCTGCTGTTTCTCGCCGCCGCCGGCCTGGCTCAGGCCGCGCATGCGGTCTATTACGTATTCGGGACCATCCATTGGCAGGCCCTGGGTATACCCCCGGGCGTCATCGGTTCGCTGTGGGCCGTTGGCGTGATCGCCGAAATTCTTCTGTTCATGTTTTCCGGCCGGGTCGTGGCCGCGCTTGGCACGGTGAACCTGATCGCCCTGGCCGGGTTCGCGGGCATTGTCCGCTGGACCGTTACCGCCTTCTCGCCGCCGCTTATTGTCCTGTTTCCGGTCCAGATACTGCACGCGCTCACCTTTGGGGCCGCGCATCTGGGCGCGGTTCATTTTATCTCGCAGGCCATCCCTGAAAAAGCGTCGGGAACCGCGCAGGGGCTTTATGCCGCCTGCGCGGTGGGAGGCGCCATGGGTGCGGCCATTTTGGCGTCCGGGCCGCTTTACGAGGCGCTTGGCGGATACGCCTATCTCGCCATGGCCGCCCTATCGCTGGTTTCGCTTGTCTGTACCGGTTTGCTTGCCCGGCGATGGCAGGGGCGGAAATTGATCGTCGAACGATAGGGCCATGCCTTCCATTTGCTGTGAATATCGGGCAAAAAGCGGGGCGGGCGGCGAGTGAACCCAATGGACCCCCTGGAGACACGGGCGCGAGTGAATGCTGAAACGGGATCAGGGCGTTATATTGCCGACCAGTGTCGCGGCGCCTGGTTACAAGGTGGAGTTGCGCGGCACGGCGTTTTGTCTGGTCGCGACGGGTTCCTGGACCGTGCGTGAGGCAATGGCGCTCGATTCCGGACTCAGGCGTTTGCGGGTGCCTATTCCGCCAACGCCGGATTTCACCGGCCAGGTGGATATCTCAGGGATAGAGCAACTGGACACCGCCGGGGCCTGGCTGCTGCAGCGCACCGTCCGGACGTGGGAGAACAAGGGCCTTCACACGAACTTCGCCGGCGCCACGGAGAGTTTTGAAATTCTGCTCGATGAGGTCCGCCTGCGCAGCGATGAGCAACGCTCGGAAATCGCCAAGCTCAGTCTTCTGGCGTCGCTGACGCAAGGCTTCGCAAACGCGATTACACCTATCTCGCGCGATGCCCTCCTCATTATTGGATTCCTGGGGCATTTGATGTCCACGCTTATGCGCATGGTGGCGCAGCCTTGGCGCTTCCGGCCGACATCCTTCATCCACCATCTGGACCATGCGGGTCTTCGGGCCGTTCCCATCATCTCGCTTATCTGTCTGCTGATCGGCGCGGTGGTCATGCAGCAGGGCATCGTGCAGCTTAAATCCTATGGCGCGGAAGCCTTCGCGGTGAATATGGTGGCCATCCTGTCCCTGCGCGAGGTTGGTATTCTGCTGACGGCGATCATGGTGGCGGGCCGCTCGGGCTCCGCCTTTACCGCCGAGATTGGCTCCATGAAGATGCGCGAGGAAATCGACGCCATGCGCACGCTCGGCATCGACCCCATGGAGACGCTTGTGGCGCCGCGCATTCTGGCCCTGGTCGTGGTGCTGCCGTTACTCGCATTCCTGGGCGCCATGATGTGCCTCGTTGGTGCCGGCGTGATGGCCAGAATCATGCTTGGCATGGATACGGCGGCCTATCTCGATGCCTTGCACAACGCGGTGGATATACGTCATTTCATGGCCGGATTGGTCAAGGCGCCATTTGCGGCGCTGATTATCGGTCTGGTCGGATGCCTTGAGGGGATGAAGGTCTCCGGCAGCGCGGAATCGTTAGGGAGCCATGTCACGAGCGCCGTGGTGAAAGCGATTTTCCTGGTTATCATTCTGGACGCCCTTTTCGCCATGTTCCTCTCAGTGATAGGGGTCTGATCGATGGCCACCGAGGTTGCGGCATCACCGGAACGCCCGCCGATCATTTCCGTCAAGGGGCTGGCCAAGAAATTCGGCGACCAGCAGATATGGGATGATCTCAACCTCGACGTCTACCGGGGGGAGATAGTCGGTATTGTCGGCGGCTCCGGACAGGGCAAATCGGTTCTTTTGCGCGTGATTACCGGGCTGGTTACGCCGGACGCGGGAACCATCTCCGTGTTCGGGCGCGATGTGCGCGAATTGAGCCGGGAGGAAAAGATAGACATGGAATCGCGCTGGGGGGTGCTGTTTCAGGACGGTGCGCTGTTCTCCTCGCTGACTGTCCTTCAGAATATCCAGGTGCCGATGCGCGAGCATCTCGATCTGTCGCAATCCATCATGGATGACCTGGCCTATCTCAAGCTGGCGATGGTCGGGCTTTCCTCCACGGCGGCGCATAAATTTCCATCGGAACTTTCAGGTGGCATGCGCAAGCGCGCCGGGCTGGCGCGCGCGCTGTCGCTTGATCCGGAGATTGTTTTTCTGGATGAGCCGACCGCGGGACTTGACCCGATCGGTGCGGCGGCATTCGACCAGCTCATCAGAAAATTGCAGCAGACGCTCGGTCTAACTGTCTATATGGTGACCCACGATCTCGACAGTATTTTCACCGTTTGTGACCGGGTCGCCGTGCTTGCGGACAAAAAAATAGTGAGAACCGGGGCGCCGGCGGAGCTTCAGGCGCGCCCCTTGCATCCCTGGATCGAGGAATATTTCTGCGGCGTGCGCGCGCGCGCGGCGCTGGCTCAATGAGTATGGACCCTAAGGACCTGTAACCGATGGAAACCAAAGCCAATCATATCGTCATTGGCGCTTTCGTTCTGGCGGTTCTCGCGGCCGGATTCGGGTTTGTCTACTGGATGCAGAACTTTGGCTCCGGCGGGGGGGCGAAGCGTTTCTATATCGTATTCGAAGGCGGCGTGAGCGGCGTGAGTTCGGCCAGCAATGTGCTGTTCAACGGCATACGCGTTGGCAAGGTGCAGCGTCTTCAGCTCGACCCAAGGGATTCGCGTCTTGTGCGCGTGCTGGTGAGCGTTGCCGGCGATACGCCCGTGCGGACCAATTCGCGGGCGCGGATCGAGTCGCAGGGTTTCACCGGCGGGGCGGCCATTCAGTTGAGCCCGGGGACACCCGACACGCCGCTTCTGGTGGCCAGGACAGAGGGTGAAATTCCCGTCATCAAGGCGGACCGGGCCAGTACCCAGTCGCTGTTCGATGCGGCGCCTGAGGTTATGGGCAACGCCAACGCGCTGCTGGTGCGTCTCAACGATGTGATTGCCGACAATCAGAATTCCATCCGGAATACCATCACCAATGTCGAATCATTCACCGGCATGCTCAACGAGCGCAAAGACGATATCGATGGCATTATCAAGGATGCGAAGGCTTTGTCGGAGCAAATCAAGCGCGTGGCGGATAAAATTGAAACTTCGGTGGATAATTTTTCAAAATATATGACCGATGACGGTCAATCCTTTCTTGCTCAAGCCCAGGAAGCGGCGCAGGCCTTCCGGGATTTGGCGCAAAAGCTGGATAAATCCATAGGCGACAGCGCCGATGGAATGGCCCGTTTCGCAAAGGATGGCCTCAAGGAATTTGAACTTTTCATGCGTGACGGAAGACGCGCGGCACGCACTTTGGACCGCGTCCTGGAGCAAATTGAAAGAAATCCCCAGAGTTTTTTGTTTGGAGGCTCGGGCGTTCCGGAATATACTCCAGGTCAGTAGGGGGCTGCTGGTCTTAATATCGAGGCCGGGTGTGTGTTCAATACCGACGGGGGAACACGTCGTTTCATGCGACAGCGTGCGCTCATAACAGTGACGGCTCTCGTGCTTTCCGGCGCGATACTCGGCGGTTGCGCGAGTGGCAGTGTGCCGCCGGCGACTTATGATCTCGTCGCGCCCAAGGTCATGACCCTGACCGCGCCCCGGGCCGCCAAATTCCAGCTCGTTGTGAATGAGCCGAGTGCTGTCCGGTCCCTGGAGACCGACCGTATCCTTGTGAGAAGCGGCGCAAGAGTGGCGTATTACAAAAACGCCGCCTGGACCGACCGTCTGCCGCGTTTGATGCAGGCGCGCATGGTCGAGGCCTTCCAGAATGCCGGCCTGGTCAGTGCGGTGGGTTCGCGCTCGGACCGTCTCGATGCCGATGTGGAGCTTGCCACCCAGGTGCAGGCCTTTCAGGTCGAGGTCAATCAGGGCAAGGCCGAGGCCCATGCCAGCCTTTATATTAAAGTCATCGACGGCGACAATGGCCGGATGACCGCATCGCGGGGCTTTGAGTCCCGCGTTTCCACCAGTTCAAAGGACGTTGACGAGATGGTTGTCTCGCTCAATCAGGCCTTTGACAATGTGTTGCGCGAAGTGGTGCCCTGGGTCGCAAAGCGCAAGCGCTAGCGCGTCCATCCTTTTCTTGACGAAGCCGGTGTCGTTTAGGCAGTGATTTCCCGTGGCGGAAATCCGAGGCTGCTTGTTTTCGCGCGGAGTTGTTTTCGCTCGGGTTTGTTTTCGCTCACGGCTGTTCCGCTTCGCGGGCCTGCGCGGGCGCGCGCCATAAGGCGCGGCGGCCGTTCGGCCTTGCCTCGGCTGCGCCTCGGGTTTTTTGGCTCACGGCTGTTCCGCTTCGCGGGCCTGCGCGGGCGCGCCCTGACCGGGCGGCGCGCATTCGCGCTTGCCTCGGCTTTGCCTCGGGTTTTTTTGCTCACGGCTATTCCGCTTCGCGGGCCTCCGCCGGGGCGGCCTAACGGCCGGGCCTCAATGGCCTGCCGCGCTGCGCGCGGTATGGTGCAATACGGCCCTTTCTCCAGCCTACCACATCGCTACCTGAGGCCACCGGCAAAACGGCTGCGTATCACTCCGCAACCGACCGAAGGGAGGCAAGCGCGAACGCGCGCCGCCCGGTCAGGGCGCGCCCGCGCAGGCCCCGCCGGAGGCGGGAACAGCCGTGAGCGAAAACAAACCCGTGCGACAACAACCCCGAGCAAAAACAACAGCCCCGCCCTGAGCGTTGCTTTAGTCCCGGGCGCCATGAAATCATATCATTGGCGTGGCTGAGACGGGGGAGCGGGCGGCTCCCCGGAACCTTTCGAGAAGGCTTCTCTAGATCGCTTCATGTTTTGATGGAATCAAAACCGCGATCCAGCTCTTTGTTTATGCGTATCATTTTTCCGATAACCGGTGTCCATCCCCGCCTTCGCGGGGACAGGCTTATCGGTGATACGCACTAGCGCAGCCGGCGGCTGGCATGAGCCAGCATGAGATAGACCCGGCCCGTCTCGGATGTCAGATAATTGTGGATCATCTGGTTGTTCTGCCCTTTGTGCTCGGCATCCGACAGAAGCCGCTCAAAGTCGGCGATGTAACGCTGGACGGTCGTACGGAAGGCCGGATCCCGCTGATAGCGCCCCGATATCTCGTCAAATGTGGCCTGGCCGTGGGGCGTATATATCTGGCGGTTGAATACATCGCGCTCGCCCTGGCGAAAACGTTGCCAGATATTGCTCGCGGTATTCTGGTCAATGGCGGCGGCAATGTCGTTCAGGCGCAACTCGCCCCCCGATTCCGCAGGCGCATTGTAAGCCGTAGCGGCAGGCTGGGGAGGTGGCGGTGGAGGCGGCGGTGCGGCACGGGTACTGTGATCAGGCTCCGATGCCCGCGCCAGCAGATCTCCCACTGACCAGGTATCGCTCTGCGCGGAGGCAGGCGCGCTGCGCATGTTTACGCCCAGCCCGGAGGCGGGCGGCGGTTGCTTCGCGACTGGCGCCGGCGTTTGCGCAAGTGGTGGCGCCGGTGTTTGCGCCTGTGCACTCGCGGCGGCCCCGAGGCGGCTTGTCAGGTTGGCGGTAACGGAAGCCATGTCGCCGCCAGGAGCTGGAGTGTTGACGGTCGGTGCGGGCGCGGCAAATCCGGCCGGCGGCGGCAGGGTCTGCTCCGGATATGAATTTCCCGATTGCGGCGCATAGCCCGGAGCGGGCTGTTGCAGGCCGCTGCCGGTGCTATTCCCGGTCGAGAGCGCTGAAAGGGTGCCAAGCGCCTTGAGCTGGTCGGACACGGCCTTTCGGACAGCTTCCTGATTGTGACGGGCGGTTTCGGGTATGACCCGCATACGCCGCTGCAGCTCTTGCCGCGTGCTTTCGATTTCGTCCGCCGTGCTGGCAACCGTTTGTCGCATTTCGCGCGTCGTCGAGCCGAAGCGCGAGGTCAGCGTGCCGAGCTGGTCCGCGACCTCGCTCGTAATCGACTGGAATCCGCCCGTGAGTTCGGCGACCGCCTGTTCGGTATGCTGGCGGGCATCGGCTCTGAGCCGCTCGATTTCCGCAATAGCATGGGAGGCCTGAGCGGTGGTTTCCTGTGCAAGGGAGCCGGTGATCTGTTTGGCGCGCTCCTCGACCTGCACAAGGGAGCCTTCGATGATGCCGGAATATGAACGCATCATCTTGTCGAGGCTCTGCGCCTTGGTGCTGACGGTTTCCAGCAGGCTTGTAATCTCGGAATGGCGGCGCTGAAGAATGGAGTCGATCTGGGCGTTTGAGGAGTCCAGAGCTTGCGATGCGGATGTGATGGCCTGCCCCTGTGCATCGAAACGCTGGACCAATCCATGCACCTGGTCGAGCAGCCTGTGCGAGACTCCCTTGAGGGAATCCGCCTGGGCGGTGAGATTGGCGCTTGCCTGGCTGGACTGCCGGGCCATGTGCTCGGTTGTCTTTTTCAGCGTATCGCTGCCTTCGGCGAACACCTGGCTCATTGTCATCGTGCTTGTCGAAAGCGTGCTTTCGATGGATTTGGCCTGCTGCTGCACCGTCGCATCGAGCGCCTTGATACGCTCGGCAAGGACTGATTTCAGTTCCTCGGTACGGGTCTTGAGCGTCCCGTCGAGTTGCGTCGTGCGCATTGCGATCGCGGTCTCAAGCGCGGAGAAATTCTGGTTCGCACCGGAAATAATGGAGTTCAGGCGCTTCTGTTCGCCGTCCAGACGGTCGAGCAGGCCCGGAATATCCTTGACCAGCTGGTCGCCGACCGCAGTGATCGAGTGCATAAGTTTGTTGGACCTCACATCGATGACTTCGGCGACTTTTTGCGTCGCATCCTTCAGTGCGGTCGAAACACTGGTCCCCGCCGTATCCAGCTTCTTGGTGACCAGATCGCCCTGAGCGGTCAGCTGCTGCGTGATCTCGCCGCCGCGCTGCGCCAGTTTGTTGTCAATCGCCATTCCCGCCGCGCTGATGGTTTTGGTGATCTCGCCGCCGCGCTGCGCCAGTTTGCTGTCGATCGCCATTCCCGCCGCGTCGACGGTTTTGGTGATCTCGCCGCCGCGCTGCGCCAGTTTGCTGTCGATGGCCGCGCCCACCGCGCTGACGGTCTTGGTGATCTCGCCGCCGCGCTGCGCCAGTTTGCTGTCGATGGCCGCGCCCACCGCGCTGACGGTCTTGGTGATCTCGCCGCCGCGCTGCGCCAGTTTACCGTCGATGGCCGTGCCCGCCGCGCTGACGGCTTCGGTAATCTTGCCGCCGCTGGCGTTCAGTTCGTTCGCCAGCTGGGATGTCGCGCTCGCGAGGGATTTGGTCGCCTGGTCGCCGGCGTCCGCAATGTCCTTGGTCACCTGCGCGCCAACCCCGCGCAAGGTTTCGCTGACCCGTTCGGAGTTGTTTGCAAGCGCATCGCGCTCACTCGCCAGTTCCCCGATCAGACCTCTGATCCGCAACTCGTTATCGGTATAGGAGCGTTCAAGCGCGGCAACCTCATTATGAACCAGCGCTTCCAGCTCGCCGGCGCGCCCCAGCGCGCGCGAAATCGCGTCATTCATGGCGGCCACCTGCCGCCGGATCGACTGGCCGAGCGACGCCACCGACTGGGTGGCCATTTTGTCCGGTTCGGCAAGCCGCACCGCGACTTCCGTCATCGCCGACGCCATGAGGCGCAATTCCTGTGCCCGCCAGATCAGCAGTGCCAGGAACCAGAACAGGGTAACGGGAACGACCAGGGTCGCCCCGAGTGTCAGGGTTGCGGGATCGCGCAGCATATCGCCGCCGGTTGACAGCGAGGAAAGGCGTTCATTGAACAGGAACAGCGCCGCGCCCAGGCACATAAAAATCCAGACAATCGACGCCCCGAACGCCACATAGAAGGGTGCGCGCGTCGGGCGCTGCTGGAGGGCATAAATCAGTCCGCCGATCGACGGGAGGTCGTCATTTGCGGCAATCCTGCTGCGCGCGGGTTCCGCGCCGCGCCGCGCCGTTTCGTCCGGGGCGGTGTCCGCCGGTTTGCCGCCGGTCAGGGCGCTGGGTTTGGGCGAGGGCATGTTATCGGCGAGTCTTTTCGACAATTTCTCTGTTTGCTTGTCGGTGACGCCGGCGTCAATTGCGGATTCTTTAGCGGTCCCGGAGTCCTTGCCAGCTTCGCTCGGTCCCTTGCCGGTTTCCGTTACCTTAGATTGTTTTTGCGCCATACCCTCAAACACCCCGTGGGCTATCGGACGCCAGCCTGCCCTGCGTCCGGAAAACCCGTTTCACCGTATCCCGCGCAGATCTCACTCATACGCATTTACCCAAACACAAACCGCCGGTCGTTTCGTCAATGACTTCCAGCGCGCCTATATTTGGAAACTATTCACTATAATCTAGTACGGATTTACGGCTAAAGAAAGGACGATTTCAATTCATCCTTTACGTGTTTAACAAATAAAAATGACAATTAACACATTGATTTTTATGAATTAAAAATAGAGCGGCAAAAGCCAAAAACGGGTTGGAGGGTGTTTTGCGCGCAACCGGCTGCGCGCGGCGATGCGGCGCCCTTAACCGCTCGTTATCGGCATTCTTCTAGGCTTGAAAAACCACAGAAGGGATATCGCGGGCGCGGATGCATTGGTGAATGCATTCATGCGCCGAACCTGGCGCGGAGAGGCGTTCAGGCGCGACAGGTGAATAGCGGGTCTGAATCATCATGAATTTGTGCGGCAAAAACACGGATCGCGAGCGCCAGGAGCCAGGTCGCAGTCCCAGCGCCGGCCGGCCGGTCGATCTGGTGCATCTGGAGCGCCAGACACTGGGAAACCGGTCGCTGGAATGCGAAGTCCTGGAACTCTTCCTTAGCCGGTCTGAAATTTATCTCCAGCGCCTGAAAGACGCAGATGAGGACAAGGCATGGTCCGATGCGGCGCACGCCATCAAGGGCTCCGCGCGCGGCATTGGCGCGTGGCATGTCGCCAATAGCGCGCAAGCCGCCGAGGCGCTGAGCGGAGAAACGCGCGCGGCCGGCTGTCACGCGGTGCTGGATGATCTGGAGCGGGTGATCGGCGAAGCCAATAATTATATTGAGTCCCTGCTGTCCGGGGCCGATCGGGATGCATCGTCCAACACTGCTTCCTGAGCAATGGGGCAGTCTGTTCGATTGTGATCGTGCGGCAATTTATCTTCTGCGTTTGCTCTGGCAAAATCGCGGTAATTGCCCTAATACGGTGCTCGTTTCGCTGATACGGCGCGACATGACCGGCGGCCAGCCGATATGGTGCTTCGCCTGCCATGTCCTCATTCACCCGCATCGCAGCACCCGACAACAAGGCACCGGGACGGCAATGCCGAAGATCATCTATATTGAGCATGACGGCACCAGACATGAGGTCGAGGCGGAATCCGGCATGACCATCATGGAGGTTGCCATCAAGCATTCGGTGCCGGGTATCGAGGCGGAGTGCGGTGGCGCCTGTTCATGCGCTACATGCCATATCTATGTTGAGGAAAAGTGGTGCGCCGTGACGGGGCAACCCGAGGAAATGGAAGAGGACATGCTTGATTTTGCATTCGATGTCCGTGAGTCGAGCCGCCTGAGTTGCCAGATCACGGTCTCGGACGAACTTGACGGCCTGGTGGTAAAGGTTCCCGAAAAGCAATTCTGATTGAGTTCATGACCTGGTGCGTATGACCGATAAGCGGGAACCGCTTACCGGAAAAATGATACGCATAAACGAAAAGTCAGATCGCGGTTTTGAGTCCATCGAAACATGAAGCGATCCAGGAGCGCGGACAAGCGATGACCGGCGATGTGAAGAAGGCCGATGCAGTAATTATTGGGGCAGGGCCTGTGGGTCTGTTTGCCGTATTCGAACTTGGCCTGCTGGATATCAAGGCCGAGCTGATTGATATTCTCGACAAGCCGGGCGGCCAATGCGCCGAGCTTTACCCGGAAAAACCAATCTACGACATTCCCGGATATCCGGTCATAACGGGCCAAGAGCTGACAGATCGGCTTATGGAACAGATCAAGCCGTTCGACCCGACCTTTCATTTGCAGCAGCGCGTTGATGAACTGCAACCCAGCGGCGAGGACGGTTTCCGGCTGAAAACGGACATCGGAACCGAATTCGAGGCCAAGGTTGTCATTGTCGCCGCCGGCGGCGGGTCCTTTACGCCAAAACGCCCTCCGCTTACGGGCATCGAGGATTTCGAGGGAAAATCCGTATTTTACTCCGTGCGCCGCATCGAGGATTTCAAGGACAGGAATATTCTGATCGCGGGGGGGGGAGATTCCGCGCTCGACTGGGCGCTGGCGCTGCAACCGGTGGCGAAGCGCGTCACGATTGTACACCGGCGCGAGGAATTCCGGGCCGCTCCGGATTCCGTCAACAAGATGCGCGCGCTTGCGGACAAGGGCGAGCTGGATTTCATCATCGGCCAGGTCATGGAGCTGTATGGTGAAAAGGGCCAGCTCGAAGGCGCCGTCATACGCGCCAAGGACGGTGAGACCTCACGGCTTGACTGCGACACGCTGCTTCCCTTTTTCGGCCTGACGATGAAGCTCGGGCCGGTTGCCGACTGGGGCCTGAATCTCGAGGAAAACCTGATCCCGGTCGATACGGAGAAATTCGAGACCAGCCAGAGGCGCATTTTCGCCATCGGCGACATCAACACCTATCCCGGCAAACTGAAGCTCATTCTTTCGGGCTTTCATGAAGCCGCGCTCATGGCGCGCCAGGCGCATCGTTACGTCTTTCCGGACGCCAGATATGTGTTCCAGTACACAACCTCATCCACCAGCATTCATAAAAAGCTGGGCGTGAAATAGCCGCGGCGGGTCTTGTTGTCGCGAAAAGCGCGTGCGCCGGCCTGACCCTGGTTATGGATGATTTTTTGTGACACTCAGGCCGGGCCGGAGGGTTATTTGGTGCGTATCACCGATAAACCTGTCCCCGCGAAGGCGGGGATGGACACCGGTTACCGGAAAAACGATACGCATAAACAAAAGCCGTATCGCGAGGCCAATTGATCCGGGGGAGCGCCAAATTTCCCCCTATTTCGCAATCCACTCTTGGCGCGGAGGCTCTCTCGGGCTTTACTGTGCGCGATGTCAATAAAATACCCGGCGGGGGAGAGCCCTAATGTTCAAGAAAATTCTGGTACCGATCGACGTCTCGCAATCCGACTCCGGTAAGGCGGGACTGAAAGCTGCTGCTGAACTGGCCGGGAAGACCGGTGCCCATCTCATCTTGCTGAATGTGACAGGCGATGTGCAAAACCTCGTTGCGAACCTGCTTCCGACCAATTACCTGGAAACGACGCAGGAAAGCGCCAGGGAGGATCTGGAGAAACTGGCGTCCAGTCATGGATTGAAGGCCGGGAAGTACGAAGTCCAGACGACTCACGGCCAGATTTACGATGAAATTCTGTCGGTCGCCAAGAGCAGCGGCTGCGATCTCATCGTGGTGACATCCCACAAGCCCGAATTCTCCGACTATCTGCTTGGCAGTACGGCCGCCAAGATTGTGCGCCATGCGCAAGTTTCGGTCCTGGTCGTTCGCTCCTAGAGTGCTTCTCAGAAAAGTGGGAACCGGTTTTCCGGTGAGAAGCACGTTAAATCAAAGAACTAGGGTCCGGTTTTGATTCCATCAAAATCGGAAAGGCCCTAGACAACGCTTCGGTAGATGGCGATGGAATAGGGACTGAAAGCCGCCAGCTTCAGTCTTTGGCGCCAGGGAATTGCGACCTGGTGGAATATGCCGGTGTCCTCGAACAGGGCGCGCTCGTTGATGTCGATGCATATCACATAGAACCGGCGGGGGTTCTGTTTGTAGGACCGCGTGATTTTGCCGACGACGCGTTCCAGCATGACCCGGTTAAAGGGGTTGTTGAGATAGAACACCGCCTCCTGGTCCGGCTCTTCCAGCCGCATGGCGCTGAGATGCTCGCACCCGACATCGCGGCATTTCATCAGTGATCGGGGATACTGGGCAATATTGAGGAGGCAGTCGTCATACAGCTCCGCGGCGATTTCGGCGCCCGTGATTTTCTCGAACGGATAGTGCGAGGCCATCAGCAGCACCCGCCCGCGTCCGGCGCCATAATCAACGAATGCGTAGCGGGTCACGGGTTCGGGCACGCCCTCCATCGCCCATTTGAACACGAGGCGCGGGGTTGGCCGGTAATCGTGGCCGGACCGGCGGAGCTGATGCGGTATGCGCACCACTGCGAGCGGTATGTGTTTGCTTGTTCTTACGAAAAAGAGGCGTTCGACCGAGCGATCCGGCCCCAGTTTATGGACCAGCAGCAGGACCCGGCGGTAGTCGCGGACAAGCGACGATGGATGCAGCCGCCGGCGCAGCCATCGCCCGCTCTGGCGGAGCCGGGGCAGGAGTGTTTGAGTTGAGAAGGTCCGGAGCGCCAGCCAGCTTCGCCAGCCGCCGCGCCGCAGGCCGCGGGCTGTTTTCGCGGCGGCGGATCTTGCCGCGGCGCCTGCCCTGGCGGCAGTGCGCGCGGCGGCGTGGCGTGTGTTCGCTAATCTCCGCTGGGCCGCGCGAAGCCGTTTTCCCGCGCTTGCCAGGGCTGGCGAAGCAGTGACCGGCTTTGCGGCGGTCTCATCCATCTGCGTCTGGTTATCTGTATCCGCCATCACGAGAGCCCCGAATACTTTTCATTCCAGGCTGAACCATGCGCGTATCTCAGCCTGGCGCCGCCATTTGCGCACCGGCCAACCTCATAGCCTATTCCACGGCGCAAGTGTATCGGCACGTTCCGCCGCCGCCAAAATGAGGCAATTCATCGGGCAACCGGCCGCTGTTGACCGGCAAAATATGGTATCTTTCTGATTCGGTGAGCGAATCATCCAACAGGGTCCCGCGCCCAGCAGGTCAGTCCCGCGGCGGCCCCCAGATGCGGCGATTAAAGAGATGGCGCAGACACAACGCTTAAGCGGGTCCGCACGGACAAAACTGATATTCCTTTTGCCGCGTTTGCGGCGTTTCGCGGCCGTTCTTGCAGGCAACAGGGAAAGCGCAGATGCGCTGTTGCGGGCGGCCTGCAAGAATATGCTGGATGGCGCGCGCGCGTTCCAGCAGGGAACGGCCTTCGATTTATGGGCGTTCGGCGAGCTGCATGGCGAATGGCTGGCGGGCCTGAGGTCGCATAACAATCCCATATCGCAAGGGCAGGGCGACGCGTCCGCTTTTTTGCCTGCCGATGCGTCGGGCGAGATTGGGAAATTCCAGGAAATCGCGGAGATTCTCGCCAAGCTGCCGCCGCAGCAGCGCAGCGCCGTCCTTCTCATCTATGGCGATGGTTTCTCCTATGACGAAGCCTCGCAAATTCTCGATGCCCCGTTACCGACCATAATCGCGCGGGTGAGTCGTGCGCTCGGATCATTTGTCGAGCGGGCCGATTGGCTGGACAGCGCAGGTTTGGCCGGGGCGAAAGTAGAGCAATTGCAACAGACCAACAGGCAGGCAGGGCGATGACCGAACTCAACGACGAACTCCTCGTGGCGTATGTCGATGGACAACTGGCGAAAGATCAGTCGAAGGCGGTTGAGCGGGTCCTCGAAGAGGATCAGGTGGCCGCACAGCGGGTCGAAGCGCTCCGGGCCGCCAATGCGCAGCTGGAAACCGCTTTCGAGGCGATGCTGACCGGTGAGCCGATTCCCGTACCCTCGGCCGAGACGCCCGCATCGGGCGACAATGTGCCGGCGCGGCGCAGTTTTGCACGGCGGCTGCTCAGAGTGGGACTTGTCACATGGGTGGGGCTGGGGAGCCTGCTTGGCGGCGCGGCGGCGGGCTTTATCCTCTACGACCAGATTGCCGCCGAGCCTGTCCAGGTGGTCGCCGCACCGCCGCCACCTCCGCCTCCGCCAGCGCCAGAACCGGTTGTGATCGCACCGCCCGTGCCGACTCTGCAGGGCGATCTGGCCGGGGCGCATGCCTTGCTGACGCGCGCCACTTTCTCGCTCGCCCTGGAAGCGCAGGGCGATAGGGATCTGGTCAGCTTTCAGATTTCCAAGGCGCTTGGCGAGACTCTGGCCATTCCCGACCTGAGCGGTGAAAATCTGACATTCCAGCGCGCGCAGATGTTGCAGCGTGGCGGCGCTCCCGTGGCGCAGATTGCCTTTCTGCCGGAATCCGGCGCACCGGTGGCGCTTTACGCCAAGTCCGGCCCAGGCGAGGAGCGGGATTTGAAATTCGAGGAAATCGGCGGAGTTTCGGTCGCGAGCTGGGCGCAGGGAAACATATTCTTCATGCTGGCCGGAGACCTGCCGCGCCAGCGCCTTGAGAGTTTGGCGAGATCAATAGAAAGCCAGATCGCCGCGGCCGAGCCGGTAACGCAGGATACCGGTATGCCCGAAGCGAGCCTTCCGGCAGGAAGCGCCGAACAGGGCGATGCCGCTGCGGAGGCGCAAACCCCGGAGCAAACGTCGGCGCAAACCCCGGAGCCAACTCCTCCGGCCTCAGCCACCCGGTAAGTTCGCGGCGAAACATGCTTACGTCTTCCCTTTAAGGGCCCAAGCGGCCACACTCGCGCCTGAGCCTGGGAGGGATGGGATTGGCTGATTCAACGTTTCTTTATCTGGCGATTTTTTCAATTCTTTATGTGCTGGCGATCCTGCTGGCCCATCGCGGGAAGGTGCGCGCCAAAAGCGGGCTGAAGGAGTTTTTCGTATCGGGCCGCGATCTGGGGCTGGGCACGGCCATTGCGACGCTGGGCGCCACCGAGATCGGTCTCATAACCATCGCCTATAATGCGCAAAAGGGCTTCAATGAGGGGTTTTCCGCCTTTCATATCGGCCTTGCGGCCCTGATCGGCTGCGCCTTTGTCGGCGCCATCGGTTTCGTCGTCAAGCCGATGAGGCGCACCGGCGTTCTCACCTTGCCGGAATATTACGAACAGCGTTTTGGGCGTGACATCCGCATTTTCGGGGCCATTGTCATGGCGCTCGGCGGTATCCTCAATATGGGGCTGTTCTTGAAGGTCGCATCCATATTCCTTTCCGCCATGCTGCTGGCGAAGGGGGTCGACATCAACGTCAACCTGCTGATGGTCGTGCTGATCGCCGGCGCGGTCCTCTACACCTGCTATGGCGGCATGCGTTCGGTGATCATCACCGACGTCTTTCAGTTTATCCTGCTCTCGGCGGGGTTGCTGTTCGCGGTTGTATTTTTGTCCAGCCTGGTGCCGTTCGATCAGGCCATATCGATTGTCCGGGAGAATAAGGGCGCGGGCGGGTTCGATCCGATCGTCAATGAGAATTTCGGGCTGAGTTATGTGCTTTGGATGATCCTCGTCGCCGGTGTCGTCTCGGCGTCGATCTGGCCGACGGCGCTGACGCGGGCCCTGTGCATCGAGAAAGAAGAAACGGTCCAGCGCGCCTATCTCATCGCCAGCGTCATATTCCTTGCCCGCATGGTGGTTCCCGCGTTCCTCGGGGTTCTGGCCTTTGCCTATTTTGCCGGGCCGTCGCTTGGACCCGGAGAGCTTCTTGCCTCCTATGGCGGCGACAGCGATCTGGTGGCGACGCCCCTGATGCTCGGCCACGCCATGCCCGGCTGGCTGCTGGCGTTCCTGGCCGTCGCCATGTTTGCATCCTTCATGTCGACGCAGGACAGTTACCTGTTCTGCTGGGCCTCGATTTTGTCGCGCGACGTGCTGGGGCCGATATTCGGCACCGTCGAGAATGAGCGCGCACAGAAATGGGGAACCCGCGCATTCATCGTCCTGATCGCGCTCTACGAGCTCTATTGGGGCCTCATCTATGACGGCGGTGAGGACATCTGGGATTATCTCGCCGTTTCGGGTTCGATTTATTTCTGCTCGGGAATCGTCCTCCTCGCCGGCGGGCTCTACTGGAAAGGCGCAACCCGGCGCGGCGCTCTGTGGGCGCTGATCCTGGGCTTTTCGGCCATCGTTGCGCTGGCGCCGGTCAAGACCGCGCTGGGGCTGGATGGCGTGTCGAGCCCGGTCATCGGCTTTGCCGCAATTGGCCTGTCACTGTTTGGCTTTGTTGCCGGGTCCCTGAGCGAAGGGCGCGCGGGCCGAATGCAGAGGAGAGGGTGATGTCGGTTGAAGCCTGGATCACATTGTGGAGTGCGCTTCTCTGGGTGAGCGTGGGCGCGTTTGGCGCAGTCACGGCTTATGTCGCCATCGGATACGCGCGGCGGCTGCTGCAAAAATAGCTGTTGCGGTCAGTTCCGCGTGGAGTCGTTTTCGCTCACCACACGCTTGCGCGGCGTATAATCGCCTGCCAGATGCCGATTGATCTCGGGACGGATTTCCTCGATTTTTGCCTTGCTGCAATAACCCGGCGTGTCCTTCACCTTGGCGTAGAAGGTGAAAAAGGCCTTGTCATAGGTTGCTGACAGGTTCTGGGCGGCGTCAGGCGCTAGTCCTTGCGCGCGCTCCCACGCCAGATAGTCGCTTTTGAGTTTTTGCGGGTTGAGACCGAACGCGCAATATCTTGCGCTCGCCGCCGTCCATGCCACCTGGACGGCGCGTTGCGAGGGCGTTGACGGCGGCGGAGGGGCCACACTGACCTGGGTCGCATCGCTGCCACCGCCAAAACGGCTGCATCCCACCAGGGCCAGACTTGCCCATATCAAAAAAGCTGACGGCCTGATCGCCATCATCTACTCCATTGGCCTCTTCATATTATGTCCCTAGTCTGCGTTTTGCGGCCGCGTGGTCAAGCATTGAGTGCGATGGCGGTCACCTCAACCCGTAAAAAACACGCCTTTGCCGGAAAGATTTGGCCAGATTGAGGGACCTGAAGGGAGCAGGTGAGTTGAACCGGAACGCTCCGAATATGCAACCGGATCAGGCGCGCTCCCTCGCATTGTTTCAACTGCCCGGTGATGAGGTGCAGCCTGACTTCGCCCGAACGAAGCGCCGTGCCGCGACTTGACGCCACGGGAAAAGGAATTTCTCATAGAACCTGGAGTCAGGACTCCGGTGCGCGGTGTACTATTGTACGGGCGGCGTCCGGAGAGGTGTTATTGGCGACGATGCGGTAAGCGGCACGCCGATAGAAGATGTGTACAGGGGTCATGCGTGGCGAGAAAAAGGAATGCCGAAACGGCGCGTAGGCGACGGATCCCGGTTGTTCTCAAGGTCCTGGCGCTTAGCGTGATTGCGCTGTTCGCGCTCTTATTGCTGTTGCCCGAACCCCCCAGAAACGACGGCGGTGGCGTGACGGCGGTAAGCAGGCGTGTGCCTGTACTGCGCGATACGGTCGATCCGCTTGCGCGCGAGCCCTTGCCTGGTGTCTCATTGCAAAACCGGAACGTCGCGCGGCAAATTCAGTCAGACAAGACGCCTGAGCCGGCCCCTGCTGCGCCGGTCGTTGCGGAACGGAAAACACCACCCGCGCCTCTCAGAAAACCGGAGAATGAAAGCCCGCCTGCGCCGGAAACCGAATTCATAACGCAGAGCCAGCCGCAGGTTGAGCGCGAGGTGGTCAGCCTGACCCCCGCGCCTGCGCCCGTTGGCAGGGCGGGTCTTCCCTCCAAATCCGAAATTCGCGACTGGGTGAAATCGCAGGCCTGGGAATTTCTCGGCGGCGTCGATGCGCAGGGCAACATTCTCTATCGTTTCGAAGTGTGGCTGGAGGCGCCGGCCCATGTCCTGGGTGCGATCAAGCGGGTGTCATATGACTATGACGCGCCCTCGGCGACGCCGGAATCCCGTGACTCCGTGATATCCGATGGCGGTTTCCGCGTGCGCTTCGGGAGCCAGTCTTGCGCCCAGAAGCTCACCATCAAAGTGACGATGGCGGACGGGCGCAGCCGGCGCGTCGTTGTCGACGGGTGCCGGGCTCTGAACTAGTGCGTATCACCGATAAGCATGTCCCCGCGAAGGCGGGGATGGAAACCGGTTATCGGTGATACGCATAAACTAAAAGCAAGAACTCAGATTTTGACCTTTGCCCCGAGTGCGATGTCCGCCAGCACCTCGCGCAGGCGCGGTTGCTTTGCCTCGATGAAGGGCAGGGGACGGCAGACATCGATGGCCGCCAGACCGATGCGGGCTGTCAGCGCGCCGTTGAACAGGCCCTCGCCAAGGCGCGCGGAGAGTTTGGCGACGAGGCGGTGTCCCAGCAATGGCTGTATGAGATCGTCGCCGAGCGACAGCCCGCCGGTGAGCACGATATGCGCCACGACCATGCGGCCCAGCCTGAACAGCCCGAGGGCGCCGGGGCGCGCGCCATAGACGGTCGCGATACGGCGCAGCATTCGCAGGTTCTGCGCGGCGACGACCGCCATGTCCAGAACCGCCGCCGGAGAGACAACGGTGAGAACGGAAACCCGTTTCGCCGCCGCGGCCAGAACGGCGCGGGCGTCGGCATCGAGAGGCGAGATCAGTTCGCGTTCGGCGAGGATAAGCGTTTCGCGCGCGTCCATAAGATTGCGTTCATGCTCTCCCAGCCGCGACCGGCCCCAGGCCATGTTGGCGCGTGACCGGTACAGGTTCATCAGATCGGCGGAGACGCGCCGCGCCAGGGTCTTGTCTTCATGGCGCTCCGCGCTCTCGGCATCCTGGCGCAGCCGGCCAAGGCGTCTGAGGCGAAACAGCGCCCACACTTCGCGCAAGCCGATCATCAGCGCGGCAAAGGCCGCGAGGCCAAGCAGTCCAAGCGCCAGCCAGCCAATCCAGTCCTGGCGCAGAACCAGACCCGTGATGAGGCTGTCCAGCCAAATGCCCGCGCCAAGCGCGGCGAGGCTGGCGGCGGCGCCCAGAAGGATTCCGCCCCATTTGAGCCCCCTGCTTACGCTGTCGATGGCCGGCACTCTGGCGGGCGGCGTATTTTCAGGAGCGAAGCTGGCCCGCTCTGGCTCGGCTGCCTCGGTCTCGAGCATCACCACCTTGGGGTCGTCGGGCGTGAAGGCGCGCGGCGCGTGTTTGGACTTTTGAGATTTAGGGTCCGGACTCATTTCAACCGGTCTCCGAGCAAAAAGTTGAGGGCGCGGTCCAGGCGGATATGGGGCAGAGATACCGGTTTGCCCTTGCCGGCCGGTCTTGTTTCCGGCGGACGGAAGCGCACGACCTGAATTTGGCTGTCATTGGATTTTGTCCCGCTCAGATGAGCCAGATCATTGGGATCCTCCGGCAGATTGCCCGGGAAGATACCGTACTCCTGTGTGCCGTCAAACGTCCTGCCATCGATTTCTTCGCCGGCAAGCGGGTAACCGAAGATGCAGGGAAGGGTCTCATTGTCTACGCGCGCTTCGCCTTCGCGGGTCGCGCGCACGCCGGCGAGCGCGACGACATCGACCGTCGCTCCGGCGAATTCAGCTCGCTCGATGGCCTCATGCATCAGTTTCGCGACAATCGCTTCAAGGCGGTCGTGACTGGAATGATGCAGGTGATCGGCTTTTGTCGCCGCAAACAGGATGCGGTCGATACGGCGGTAAAGGATACTGGAGAGCCAGCTGTTCGCGCCCGGGCGAAAGCATTTCAGGATATCGGCCAGGGAGCGCTCAAGATCGCGCAATGTGTCCGCCCCGCCATTCAGTGCGCCGAGCGCATCGACCAGAACGATCTGCCGGTCGAGACGGGCAAAATGATTGCGGAAGAAAGGTTTCACGATGTGGGATTTATAGGCCTCGAACCGGCGTTCCATCATGGCCTGGAGGGAGCGGCCGGGCGCGGTTCCACCCGCTGGCAAATCAAGCGGCGAAAACGTCAGCGCCGGTGAACCTTCAAGCTCGCCGGGCATGAGAAAACGCCCCGGGGGCACAACCGCAGCGCCGCCCTGTTCCCGGCATTTGCGCAAATAGGCGGTAAAGGACTCCGAAACCTTTCGCGCCGTCCTTTCATCTTCCTCGGCCAGCGGGTCGAGGCCCGCCAGCTGTTTGTGCCATTCAGCGGCAAGCGCCTTGCGGCCCGCCTCCCGGCTCATCTCCATTTCCCGGGCTGACCATGCCGCATAGGACTGGTTCAACAGAGGCAGATCGAGCAGCCATTCTCCGGGATAGTCAACGATGTCGACATGGAGTTTGTTGCGGCCGAATGCGCGGTCGAGGAGGCCCTGAGGTTCAAATTCCAGGGTCAGCCGCAGTTGGCTGAGCTGGCGCGTACTCTGCGGCCAGCGCGGTGGAGAAGCGAGCAAATCGCCCAAGTGGCGCTCATAGTCGAAACGCGGCACGTCGTAGTCGGGCTGGGGTTCGAGATAGGCGCGGCGCAGACGCCCCTGTGCGGCAGGGTCGAAGAAGGGCAGGCGGCCGCCGGTCAGAAGATTGTGAATAAGGGAGGTAATGAAGACAGTCTTGCCCGCGCGAGACAGGCCGGTCACGCCGAGCCGTAGAGCCGGGTGCGCCAAACTCCGCGCGAATGTTTTGGCATTGCGCAAAGTCTCGACCGTGAGGCCGGTTAAATCGGAGGCCTTCAAGAAGACTTAGGGTCCGGACCCATTAATGGTATCCATTGTGCGAGTTGGATTTTGCCCCTGAGTAGGCGGAAGGGCGCAGGCAACCATCCGGTTTTCAAGCCTTTCTAACGCACTCAGGGGCAAAATCCAACTCGCCCGCAGGGTTTGCTCAGGAGGGCCCGCCTACGGCCAAACAATGCTCGAAAAGGCAAACAGCCTGTTCTTGCGCTTGTTTGCCAATATCCGAACCCTCCTGACCAAACACAATGCATACCATTAATGGGTCCGGACCCTAAATCCCGTGCGCCGGAAACAGGCACGGACAAATGCATCCGTGACTTTCACTCGCTTCAAAATACAAAAAACAAGGGGTCCAGCGCCGTTTATGTGATCAACGCCGAGATCACGGTGATACCGATAACAGCACTGAACATCAGGGCCAGGGCCATGACACCGCGGTTATATTCCTGGGCCATATTACCCTCCATCGATATGACGCTTCCCACAGGTTAACCTGTCGTTAACCTTGATAAACACGTATGCGCTTTTCTCGCCTTTTCAAGAGGCGCGCTGCCTGGCCGGATTCCGTCAGCGGGTCCCGCGCCTGGCAAATTCGCTCAAAGAACGGCCGCCAGGATGCTTGCCAGGGCCAACAGGCCATACAGCAGGGCGCTCAGCGCCAATCCCTTGCAGTAATCCTCAATCATCGGTTTGCTCCCTGTCGCGATCATCGCTTTCACCTCTTCTCGTGTGACCGTTGATCTTTGGAAGAGACTAAGAAACCGCGTGTGAACCGTCCTTGAAGGCAGCGTTCATCCTGCGTTCACCATGGCATGGCGTGAGGAGCCGCCATTGAGCCCTGTGCGCCGCCAGCGCCGGGCAAGGATTGCCGGATGCGGCAAATCTTGCCGCCCTTGTTGCGGAAAAAACTCCCCAATAAGGGTCTAGCATATTGAATTACAACAAATAAAAAACTGGCCCCCCCCTTGCTAGGAAGAAGGGGAGTTTTTGTTGCGTCCGGTCCTCAAGTCGTGGCCGGGTCAGTTTGTAAGGAGAAGTATGATGGGTATTTTCGGCGCTTTGACCACGGCGGTCACTG
Source organism: bacterium BMS3Bbin10 (assembly GCA_002897995.1). Taxonomy (GTDB): domain Bacteria; phylum Pseudomonadota; class Alphaproteobacteria; order Rhizobiales; family Methyloligellaceae; genus UBA2767. The sequence goes on from BDTT01000129.1 coordinate 34,639, forward strand.
GCCTGAGGGCGCAATCCTTTGCTCTGGAACGGATTTCCGACAACATCGCCAATTCACAGACAACCGGCTACAAGAGGAGCGACGCCTCCTTCGCAGACTTCGTTCCCGACAGTCCCTCGCGGCAGCAGGCGCTCGGCGTTGTGAACGCCTTTTCGCGCCCGACCAACACAATCCAGGGCGATATCGCCAATTCGGAAGTTCCCACTCACATCGCCGTCAATGGCGACGGCTATTTCATCATCGCCAACCAGACGGACACGATCGACGGCCTGCCCGTATTCGGCAGCGAGGATCTTTATACCCGCCGCGGCGATTTCGAATTCGACCAGAACGGGTATCTTGTGAATGCAGCCGGGTATTTCCTCAAAGGTTTGCCGATTGATCCGGTTACCGGCAACCCCTCGGGCTCGTCGCCAACGGTTATCCGCGTGTCGAATGATTTTCTTCCTGCAAGCCCAACGACGGAAATCGATTACAGGGCGAATTTGGCCAATTATCCGTTGACCGCCAGCGCGAATGCAACCATCCCAGGCAGCGAATTGATTGACCCCGCGGATTTCTCGGTCGATCCGACCGTTGGCGGCGCGGGTTACGTCCAGGCCAACGAATCGTCGCTGTTTATCGATCAATCGATCGCCGGCGGGGCGATCACGGCCTTCGATCAGGCGGGCGCGTCGGTCAATGTGCAATACCGGTGGGCAAAGACGGACGGACCGGTAACAAGGGCCACGACCGCTGGCACGGCCGTAGCCAATGCCGCCGATCTGACAGCCGGTATGGGCGGCACATATAACGATGGTACAAATACCAGTGACACGCTGACAATCACTGTCGGTGGCACCGGATATAATTTCGTGATCGGTACGGGTGGCGGCGAGGTGAACACGCTCGCCGACCTGGTCAATGCGATCAATGGTACAGCGACACTCAACGCCGTTATTACGGCGTCGGCTGTGGGTGGTGGGCTGACCATCACCGGAGACGACTATGCCAACTCCTTTACGATAGGGGGGGATGCGGATGCTGTTGCAGGCCTGGGACTGACGGCGAACACCTTTGCGCCCGGCGCCTCCACGGCCGATACATGGAATCTGTTTTATCTGACAGACAGTAATGCAACCGGTACGGACGCAGCATGGCGGAACGTCGGCACTGACTATATCTTCGGTGCGAACGGGCAACTCAGCCCGGCGATCACCACCACCACGATTTCCTCTCTTACCGTGAACGGCATCAATCTTGGCAACATCACACTGGACCATGGATCGCAAGGCATCACCCAGTTTGCAGATTCCAATGGCGTTGCGAAGGTAACCGACATCAACCAGGACGGCTTCGCCGCCGGTGAACTTGTCGGCATTACCGTCTCGGAGGAGGGACGGGTCGTGGCCAGCTACACCAACGGCAGGGCGGTGGATCTCGCGGAAATATCCCTGGCCAGTTTCAATGGCGATGGCGGCCTGCAGAAGACCGATGGCGGCGCGTTCCGGTCGACACCGGCTTCCGGCGCTCCGATCCTCGGATCGCTCGGCAGCGTGGTTGGATCGGCGCTGGAAGGCTCCAACACCGATATCGCCGATGAATTCACGAAGCTGATCGTCACGCAGCAGGCCTATGCCGCGAATACGAGAATCATCTCAACAGCCGATGAAATGATTCAAGAAGCCCTGAATATGATCAGGTAGCGGTAACCCAGAGTAACCCAGGGATCGCGGGCTACCCGCCGCGATCCCGATCCTACTGAAAGACCGGTAAGATGGGACTGTCGAGTATACTTAATATAGCGACTTCGGGGCTTTCGCTTACCCAGTCGAGCCTTGCGGTAGTCGCGCGCAATGTCGCGAACGCGGATACGCCTGGATACACCTCCAAGAGGCTCACCCAGGAAAACATCCTCTCGGGCGGCGTTGGCATCGGTGTGCGCGGGCTGGCGCTCAGCCGTACGGTCGATGTGTTCATTCAGTCCCAGTTGCGCATCGAGACGGCGGCATTCGGCGACGTTGCGGTCCGTAACGATTTTCTCAGCCGCATCGATCAGCTGTTTGGCGTGCCTGGCGGTCCCAACGGACTCGACACGAATATCAATCAGTTCATCCAGTCTCTGCAGGAGTTGACCGCGTCTCCGGACGGATTCACGTCGCGGCAGGCGGTCATTGGCGACGCGCAGGTGCTCGCGCAGCATATTCGCCAACTCTCCCAGGACGTGCAGACAATGCGCCAGCTGGCGGAAAACTCGCTGGCCGGCGCGGTCGATGAGGTCAATGAAGCGCTGCGGCAGCTGGCGACCATCAACCAGACCCTGGGAACACAGACCACCGGCCCGGTTCCGCCGGCCGATCTTCTCGACGAGCGCGATAAATTCATCGACCAGATTGCAAAGCATCTCGATATCCGTATTTCCGAAGCATCGAGCGGCGCGGTGTCGATCTTCACCCGCAGCGGCAATGCCCTGCTCGAGGGACTGCCCGTCCAGCTCAGATTTGACCAGCAAGGCAATATCGGGCCGCTTTCACTCTACAGCGATGTTCCGGCGGACCGGGGTGTTGGAACAATTACGCTGGAAGCCGCAAACGGCTTCTCCATTGATCTCATCAGGAACGGCATCCTCGATTCGGGCCGCATTGGCGGTCTGATAAAAATGCGCGATGAAACATTGGTGGAAGTACAGGCGCAGCTCGATGAACTGGCGCATGCGCTTGCCACTTCGCTGTCCTCAAAGACCGTTTCAAGCACCGCCGCACCTGCCGGGCCTCCCGACGGGTTTGATATTGATACCGCCGGCCTGCTTGCGGGCAATTCCATTACCGTCAACTATACCCAGGGCGGTACGCCAGCTACGCTCACGATAATTCGCGTCGACGACCCGGCTCAATTGCCGCTTTCCAACGATGTGTCCCCGAACCCCAATGACACCGTGATCGGCATCAGCTTTTCCGGCGGCGCCGGCGCGGCGGCTACGGCATTGAACACCGCTCTGGGCAGCCTCGGCATCGCGTTGACCGCCTCCAATCCGGCAGGCACCACATTGCGCATTGTGGACGATGGCGTGACTGGAACATCGGATGTGGATGCACTCTCGGCAACCGTCACCTCGACGTCTCTCCAGGACGACGGCAATCAGTTGCCGCTGTTTGTGGACGGCGGACTGGCATCCCTGCCCTATACGGGCAGTCTCGACTTCGGAGGCCAGAAACTCGGTTTTGCGTCGCGTATCTCCGTCAACAACCTCATTGTCCAGGACAACGAGCTTCTCGTGCGCTTCGCATCGGCGCCCGCGACGCCGCTTGGCGATGCGACGCGGCCGCTCGAGCTACTGGATCGTTTGACAAATGTCCCCTTCGAGTTTTCACCCGACGCCGGCATCGGCACCACGAACAGCCCGTTTAAGGGAACCATTTCCGGCTATGCGCAACGGGTCATCTCTCTCCAGACGGGACGCGCCAATCAGGCCGAGCGGGAACTGGCGGCCCAGGATGTGGTTGTGACCGCACTGCAGGAGAGATTCAGCGATGATACCAAGGTCGATATCAATCATGAGCTGAGCCAGCTCATCGAACTCCAGAACTCATTTGCCGCCAACGCCCGCATAGTCCAGGTGGCCGACGAGCTGTTCGACCTTCTGTTCAGAACGTTCTAGTCAGCGGTCCTTAGGAGAAGCCCGTGACGACAATATCGCCAACTCTCGGTATCACCCGGACTGTTGCTGAAGCGCGTAGGACGATTTCAGAGCTGCAACAGCAGCTTGCCACGGGCAGGAAAGTCCAGACCTATGGCGATCTCGGCCTGCAAAGCACGCAGAATCTTTCGTTGCGCGCCGAGCTCTCGCAGATCAAGGGATACACGAACACGATTGCGTTGCTCGATATCCGTCTTGATCTTTCAATTCTGAATTTGGACCGCATTCGTGATCTGGCGGCGGACACGAAGTCCGATGCGCTGGAAACCGGATTCGAACCGCTCGCAAGCGGACAGACGGTGTACCAGACGGAAGTCGGCACTCGTTTCAACGAAGTGGTTTCCTTGCTGAACTTAGATGTGAACGGACGCCATTTGTTCGGCGGTCGCGAAACCGAGCAGAATCCGGTACGGCCGGCGGGCGAAATTCTCGATGGCGCCGGCAGCCAGGCCGGGTTCAAGCAGATCGCCGCAGAGCGGCGTCAGGCGGACCTGGGTGCGGATGGCCGGGGACGGCTGGTTCTGACCGGTCCTGAAGCCTCCGTGACGGGAAGCGTGGTCGGGACTCCCGGCGATATCGGCGGCGTTGCCGCGGCGCAGGTCACAATCGATATCGGTGGCAATGCCCAGAATTTCGATATCTCCGATGGCGGGCTGGATACTCTCGCTGCGCTCGAAGCGGCGATAGACACCGCGTTCGGCGCCGATGTCGCGACGATCGTCGGCGGCAATCAGCTTCAGCTCACCGCCACCAATGCAACCGACACCATTACCATTACCGACATCGATGCGGGCGCCGCGGCTCTGGCGGGTCTTACCGCCGGCGTAACCACAAATCCCACTGCCGCGATCAATATAGCCGAGGATACGGCCGGCAGTCCGTTCGGGTTCAAATTATCCGCCGCCACATCGGCGCTCACCGGCACCACCGTCACCGGGCCGGCAGGTTCCCCCCCGGCGGTGGGTGTGCAATTCACTTCGACACTCCCGAATGATGGCGAAACGATGCGGCTGAGCCTCGGCCTGCCCGACGGGACGACCCACGAACTGACCCTGACTGCGCGCTCGTCGGGTCCGCTCGGCGATGGCGATTTCCTCATCGGCGCGGATGAAAATGCGACGGCGGCGAATTTCCAGGCCGTGGTGACGACGTCAATCGAAACAGAAGCGCAACGCTCCTTGAGCGCGGCATCTCTCTTTGCCTCCACGAATGATTTCTTCGATTTCGACGGGTCCAACCCTCCCCAGCGGGTGGACGGGCCGCCGTTCGATACGGCGACAGCGCTGCGTGACGCCACAACCACCGACACCGTGGTCTGGTATCAGGGCGAGATTTCCACCACCAGTGCGCGCCAGAGCAACCTGGCCAAGGTGGACGACTCGATCATCGTCGCATATGGCGCGCGTGCAAATGAAAATTCGCTGCGCGATGTGTTGAAGACCATGGCGGCCCTGTCGATAGAAACTTTCAACCCGAGCGATGCCAATGCGGCCGACCGCTATAACGAGATCAAATTGCGGGGGAACAAGGAGCTTTCGTTCCCTACCGGCACTCAGGCCGTCGATGACATCATCATGGAGCTGACCGTCGCCAAGACGGTTGCGGGGCGCGCGGGCGAGCGCCATACGGCAAGCGACGCCTTCATGCGCGACATCATCGGCGAAGCGGAGATTGCGGATATCTACGAGGTGAGCTCGCAGATTCTGTCCCTGTCGGGCCGCATCGAGGCCAGTCTCGCGGTTTCGGCCAGCCTGGGACGGCTTTCCATCCTCAACTACCTCTAGATACCCACCGGCTCTTCTGATTGAGTTCTGACTCCAGCCCGTATGCGGCCGGGCGCAACGGCATTTTTTTCATCAAATGAATAAAAAAATGCGCTGCTACCGCTTTGGGGCGGGGCAGCGCACAAATTTCCCAATCGGCCCGGCGAGGGCGCTTGGGGGTTTGTTCAGGCGGCGGCCGAGTGAAGGCCCGCCGCGACCTCCTTATTGATACTGATCAGCGGCAGCAGCTTCTCGGGAGCCGGATCTTCCTGCAGGGCCAGGGAATGCTTGAATATGAAAACCCCGAGAGAGGCGACATTGTTTCTGATTTCCACCGGGAGGGGATTGTCTTTTTCCGCCACGGCGCCGACAAACACGGTCCACAGGCGGCGGTTGTAATGCAAGACGCTGGCTAATGCTTCTGTGTCGCCAGACCAGCTGTCATGGATATCCTGAAGCTGCGACGCTGCTTTTAGTAAAAGAGATGCTTCGAGTTGCCTCGGGGGCTTCGTAACCGTTGCAGTCGCGCTATAGGCTTCATGAGCTTTTTGCATTTTCCATCAATTCCTTTTCATAAGCGATGAGCTTATTGGTCGATTTGAGGGCTTTATAATAGGCCCCGGTTAACAAGAGATTATTGATCGTCTCGATTTGAGGCGCCATGCTTGGCGCCGCGGTTTGAACCTCCTTGATCATCTGGAAATAGAGTTCGTGATGCGTCCGCGGATCGTTAGCGAGATACATCATCTGAATGAGCAGATATATTTTCTTGCAGGGTGTATCCGCGTCCTCCGGGCGCAGGATATCCTTTTCGCGCAGGATGGGCGCGTTGCCCTCGATGAAAAGACGCGCACGGTGCCCGTCATTGGTTATGACCGATTCACCGATAATGATCCTTTCACCTGGCTTGATCTCTACTTTCAAAACCATCTGGTGGCGTTCCTCTTTACCCAGGATCGTGCCGAACATGGCGGTACGGCTTCATGCGATTATGGTTTGTTAATGCTAATCGCGCGTTAAAAAAGCCGGGAAACGGTGCGCGAATTGCGCGCGCGGAGCAGGGCGGCGAGGCGGCGGAAGCCATAAAAAAAGGGCGGCGGAAAATTTCCCGCCGCCCTCAAGCGTTGTTTTGTCCGGTCTCTTAGAAGAGGCGGAGCACCTGCTGATCGGCCTGCGACGCCAGCGACAGGGCGACAGACGAAAGCTGCTGCCGTGTCTGAAGGGCCAGCGTGTTGGCGCCTTCCAGGTTGGAGTCTGCCAGTGTCAGGTTGCCGGCACCGGTCTCAAGCACGTTGATCAGGTTCTTGGTGAAGTCCTGACGAATTTCAACGGTTGAGAGCTGTGAACCGAAGGTCGAAGCCTGTGACCGGATGGAAGACAGAGCGGTCGAGAGTTCGTCCAGCGACGTATTGATGTTGGTATCGGTCTGGAACGCATTTGTCGCTACAGCATTGATGCCCAATCCGCCAGTGTCGAAGTCAACACCGTTGATTGTCAGCGAGCTGGTGGCATCTTCGTTGAAGATGACGGTCAGGTTGTCGCTCTGCAACAGGTTGTTCCCGTTGAAGCTCGCATCCCGTGCCAACTGGTCAATCTGCGTGCGGATGTCGTTGAACTGCGTCTCGAGCGACGCCCGTTCGGTGCTGTTGACCGTGGTGGACGTCGTCGTGCCCGCCGCGAGGCCAAAAGCAGCCGCTTCACGTGAGTTCCCCTCGGCAATGACAATGCTGTCAGTACCGTTCGCCGAAGAGATGTCGATCGCGCCGGTTGTCGAGTCGACAGTCGCCGTGCCGCCGGGAAGGGCGGACAGGGAACTGGTCAACTCGGCAAGGGTGTTCACCTGACCGGTGCCCGTGCCGAACGTCACTGTCAGCGTCGAGTTACTGCCGACCGTGATGGAGAGTGTGTCACCCTGCTGAACCGGACCGGAGGTTCCGTTCACCAGATTGGAGTACTCGCCGGCCGTCAGGCCAAACTCGCCAACCGCACTGGTCGTGCCGCCAATCGTCAGCGTGTCGGTGGAGTTGGCAGTGGTCAGTGAGATGTTGCCAAGGCTACCACCGGAAACCGCCACCGAGGCTGCGCCGCCTGTGATGGCGTTCAGCTGGCTATTGAGCTCTGCCAGGCTCTGAACCTGACCGGTGCCCGTGCCAAAGGTGATGGTGTTTTGCTGCGATCCGAAGTCGATCTGCAACGTCTGACCGGCGGTAAGACCACCGGACTGCGTGAGCAGGTTGTTCGGCTGAATCGTGCTGAGCAGTGTCTGACCCGCATCAACCGAGAAGCCCAATGCCGTCAACACCGACGTGTCACTCCCGGTAAGGGCAATGTTGTTGTCGTAGTCCGTTGCGGACGATGCGGCAACGGTGAGCTGGTTGGTGCCGGTTTCGGTCCCGCTGACGCCCGATATGGCGTTGATTTGCGCAACCAGATCGGCCTTGGTCTGGATATTGCCAGCGGCTTCGCCGAACGTCAGGGTGACTGCCGTATCGGAGCCTCGCTGGACTACCAGCGTACGGCCGTCGTTGACCAGATCGTCCAGCGCGGTGTTCTTGGAGACCAACCGGTTGGTCGTGTCCGAGCCGATACCAACTGCGCCAAAGCCAAGATCGGCGACGTTGGTGCCCGTGCCATCTGTAAGGCGCAGAGTATCCTCGGTCGACGATCCTGTGATTGCGAGCACACCGTCGGTGTCGGTAACGCCGATACCGTTCAGTCCGTCGAGACCGGTTGCAAATGCAGCAACAGTCTGGTCGATGCCGATCGTTAGAATGGTGCCGCCACCGGAGACAGCGGCCGCGCCTGAAGTGGTAAAGTTCACCGTCAGAGTGGGGTTCGTACCATCCGTGATGGTGAAGGAATCGCCGTTGCTGGGAGGCGATCCAATCGCGGAGAGCAGATCCGTGCTGGCGCCGAGGTCGGTGCTGGTCGCGACCGCATTGGCTGCGTCCGTACCCAGGTTGCCCGTTCCCTCTTGCGTTGCAATTGCATCCGCCGTGAGGGTGGAGCCAGTGCCGGCGACCGAGGTCAGCGATTCAGGGTTGAACCCTGCGCTCGTTGCGCCCGTGACGACGGTGGACGTGATAGGGCCGCTTGTCTGAAGCGCCTGACGGGCCGAAGCCTGTGCACTCTCGACCAGGTCCGTAATGGACGAAAGGCCCTTGTCAGCGGCTCTAACCGTTTGCAGGGCGTTGCCGACCGAGTCGAGCAGACGATTGAGATCGTTTGCGCGAGTGTTCAGCGAAGAAGCGGTAAAGAACGCCGTCGGATCGTCAAGGGCGCTGTTGACCTTCAAGCCTGTCGAGAGACGCTCCTGCGTCTTCGACAGAAGGCTGGCGGTGTTCTGCAACGACAACAGGTTATTGCGAACCGCCGAGGATAGAATGATCTCAGCCATAGCTTACGTTTCCTTTACTAGGTTACTTTGATACGCATGCCCCCTCCTGGAGCATCGCTCGCATCATCGCGAATTAAGCCTAATGAGGCCTTAACAACCGTCCTGCAAAAGGCAGGTGTTCGGCCGTTTAAACCGTGGCTTTCACGACGACTTCCATAGCTGACGAAAGATTCCCCTGCCAGCTAGCGTCAGTTGTAGGCGGCAAGCGGAAAAGTGTGGTTAACTGGAAGGGAAGTGTGGCGATATGGTTAGCAAATTATCAATTTCGCCCGGAATTGGGGGCGGGATGGCGAATATACCGGAAAAAAACGGATCATCATTCAGCCTGGATCACCGTTTTTTTTCATGTTTATCACCTGTTTAGAGGACCGTATTCACCGATATCGCCGCCGGACGCGCGGACGCGCCGGTTGAAACATCCGCATCCTGTCCATAAACCTCCGGCCCGGAGGTGCGCGCACCGGCCTTGGCGGCGATGGTATGGAGGAGGGATTCCGACACCGCCTTCATGGCCACCAGAGCATCCTGATTGGCATCGATGGACTTTTTCAACTGCGCGTGCTGGTCCCTGATGGCGTTTATCTCCTCGGGCGCCGCCATCATGATGAACGCCGCATCGCGGCGAAAAACGGACATATCGCGGGTCAGAACCGCATTCAGGGCTGATTTGCGCATATAAAGCGAATTGATTTCGCGTGGTTTTCCCTGTTTGAGCAGGGCCGTTTCGCGATCCAGCAGGCCAACCAGCTCGGCCGTTGTGCCAAGAAGGCGCGCGCAGAGTGATTTCGCTGCTTCCGCGGTTTCAATTCGCGGAATATCCGCGCTGGGGATCATGTTGGGTGTTTGCGTCATTGTTGTGCGCCCTCCTGAAGCGCGATCAGGTCGCGTGTGATCTGGTCAGTGATGCCAAGTCCGCCATTTTGCGAGATTTGCTTGGCGTATTCGGTAACGAGCAGCGAGCGGTAGGTTTTCTCTGCCGAACCGCCGCCAAAGGGCGCGTCGGTGTTGAGTCCCTCAAACATGCCTTCCAGCATCGTGTTCAGGAAAACCGCCTCAAATTCCGTTGCCGCCTGGCGCGCCGCGGCTTCGCCGCCGCCGGCTGCGGCCCCTTTTATGGACTGCGGACTGGCGGGGCGGGCCATCTGGTTCAGGACATTGGCCAGGGTGGGGTCCATTACATCACCTCGATTTCGGCCTGCAGGGCGCCGGACGCCTTGACCGCCTGAAGAATTGAAATCATGTCCCGCGGCCCGATGCCAAGCGCATTGAGCCCGTCGACGAGTTCGCGCAGGGTCACGCCCTCGGAGATTACGGCCAGTTTGTTGTCGCCCTCGTCATCCGCGGAAATTCGCGTGCGCGGCACAACCACGGTCGTGCCTGTCTCGGACAATGGGTTTGGCTGGCTCACCTGCGGCGCTTCTGTAACTGTAATGGTCAGATTCCCCTGGGCGATGGCGACGGTAGAGACGCGCACATCGCGCCCCATCACGATAATGCCGGTCGATTCATCGATCACCACCTTCGCCGTCTGGTCCGGTTCGATCCGCAATTGCTCGACATCGGTCAGCATTTCGATGATCGTCCCCTTGTATTGCTTGGGCAATTTCAGTGCCACGGTGGCCGGATCGCGGACATAGGCGACGTTGAGACCGGTGAATTTGTTGATCGCCGTGGCAATGCGCCTCGCCGTCGTCAGGTCCGGATTGCGCAGCGCGAGGCGCAAGGTGCGCAGGTTGGTCAGGCTGAAGATAATTTCGCGCTCGACGATGGCGCCGTTGGAAATGCGCCCGACGGTCGGGACGCCGCGGGTGATAGACGCGGCTTCACCTTCGGCCGAGAAACCGGCAACCGCCACCGAGCCCTGGCCTACGGCGTAAACTTCGCCGTCGGCGCCGTGCAGCGGCGTTACGAGAAGCGTGCCGCCCTGCAGGCTTTCTGAATCCCCAAGCGCGCTGACGGAGATATCAATGCGCGTGCCCTGGGTTGCAAAGGGCGGCAGGTTGGCGGTTACCATCACCGCCGCCACATTTGCGGTGCGCAGATCCGCGTCCCGGGTATTGATGCCGAGCCGCTCCAGCATGGCCTGGAGGCTCTGCCGGGTGAAGGGGGAATTGCGCAGCGAGTCCCCGGTGCCATTCAGGCCAACGACGAGCCCGTAACCGACAAGCTGGTTCTCGCGAATACCCTCAAAATCAACCAGATCCTTGATCCGGGAGGAGGCGTTGGCCGGTGCCGGCCAGAGTTGAATCAGGAAGGCCAGCACGACAGCCAGCGCGGCAAGAAGCGTTCTCACGGGGGCGGTTTTTCGGGAGCAAATGTTTGTTTGTGCGGCCAAGGCTGTTCCCACCTGGAGATTGAAACGATTGCGAGGGCTTGCGCCCGTCTCTTGGATATAGCGAAAGCCGTGCCAGAAATTCTAAGGACATGAAAATTATAAGACATTGTTTTATAACGATATAATTAGACGGAATAGAGAGCGGCACTCGTTCCTCTAAGCAATATCTGCCTCCAGCTAGGCAAAATTTTCCGGGCTTTAACCCATCATTAAGCATGTGGGGCGAAATTTCTTACGGTCACCGAATCTCTCATTTTGGAGACGCAAAGCGATGCGAGTTACACAAGCACGGCGTTCAAATGCGAGTCAGGAAACCCGGAGAGCGCGCGGCGCCGGTGCAAGCGCCGGCCGGTTCCAGCTTCCCGATTCACGGCCGGTGCGATCCCGCGCCGAAGCAGCCATGCCGGCCGCGGTCGCAGGTTTGGGCTCGATCGTTGCGCTACAGGCCGTTGAAGAACCATCCGAGCGCCGCCGCAGGGCGGTTGAAACCGGTGACAAGATTCTGGATTTGCTGGAAAAATTGAAGATCGGACTGTTGTCCGGCGGGGTCAGCGCGAGCGACCTGGATACGCTGAAAAGGACCATCGGGCGTCAGTTGGACCTTGAGAGCGACCCGGAGCTGAACGACGTGCTCAAACAGATCGATTTGAGAGCCCGCGTGGAGCTCGCGAAGGTCAGGGGCAACACGGCCAGGCGGCGCCAATCGCGGAATTTTTAACCCCGCCAGCGTGGCCGCTCGGCTTTGTCACATGACATTTGTTGTTTTCAGATTTCTTGACTTGTAACCCGACATCCTTAAATACGATGCACGCGCTCGCCGGTATGCATGCCGAATCAATCGTTCCGCATACAGGTGGCCGCGGCTGATCGTTGGATCAGGCAGGAAAACCCTCAGCTGATGCGCTTAGATTCATGACCACTAGATCAAAGCCAAAGACAAAACCAAAGGCCAGGTCCAGGCCGGCCGCGAAAAAGAAAGCGGTTTCGGGGGCTATGCCGAAATCCGCGCCAAAGCTGCCGCGCAATTACAGGCCTTCCGACAGCGAGCCATTTATGAACAAGCGCCAGCAAGCCTATTTTCGCGCCAAGCTCACAGCCTGGCGGGAAGAGATACTGCGTTCCAACCGCGCTACTCTGCAAAATCTTCAGGAGGAATCCGAAAAGCACGCCGATATGGCGGACCGCGCGACCTCCGAAGCCGACCGGGCTCTGGAATTGCGCGCCCGGGACCGCCAGCGCAAGCTGATTGCGAAAATCGACGCCGCGCTGGAGCGGATCGGCGAGGGAACCTACGGTTTTTGCGAGGAGACGGGTGACCCGATCGGGTTGAAACGGCTCGATGCGCGCCCCGTCGCCACTCTCAGCCTTGAAGCGCAAGAGCAGCATGAGCGCCGCGAGCGGGTTTACAGCAGCGAATAAACTTTCAGGTTTCAATTTCAAAAGCCCCGCGCCTCGATTTGAGAGGCGCGGGGCTTTTTCGTGCGCAGTCGTGGCTAGATCGCTTCATGTTTTGATGGAATCAAAACCCCGATCCAGCTCTTTGTTTATGCATATCATTTTTCCGATAACCGGTTCCCATCCCCGCCTTCGCGGGGACATGCTTTTCTGAGAAACACTCTAGTCTGTGGACATTTAGGATTCCCTTTTTGGTGCTGATGTGATTCAAGCTTCCTTTTGAGGAGGTTTGCGATGCGTCCGGAACGTTTTGTCATTACAGACCGCAGTTGGGCTTTGATTGAGTCCCTGCTTCCTGGAACTAATCGAGACCGTGGCGTGACGGCGAAGGACAATCGGCTGTTTCTTGAAGCTGTCCTTTGGAAGGTTCGGGTTGGTGGTCCCTGGCGCGATCTGCCGCTGGGTTTTGGCGAATGGAACAGCATCTTCAGACGTTTCCGGCGCTGGGCGCAACGCGGTGTTTTTCAACGTATTTTCGAGGCGG
>BDTT01000130.1 GCA_002897995.1 bacterium BMS3Bbin10
CATATGCTTTTCTCATTCGGTTTCAGACCCTTCTTCCTTGCCGCCGGCCTTTACGCCGTCCTCGCCATGGCGGCCTGGCTCGCCTGGATCGCCCTGCGCGCCGCAACCGCCATCCCCGCCTTCATGACGATCGCAGAGCCGCTGCATTTGTGGCACGCCCATGAAATGGTATTCGGATACGGGGCCGCCGCCGCCGGCGGTTTCCTGCTCACCGCGGTGCCCAGCTGGACCGGAACCAGCGCCTTGAACGGATGGCGGCTCGGCTCGATTTTCGGTCTCTGGCTGCTTGGCCGCGTGGCCATGTGGTTCACCGCCGGATTGCCGCCGCTCGTCCCCGCCGTGCTGGATATCGCCTTCCTGCCGGTGCTCGGCATACTGCTTGCCCGCAAACTGGCGGTCCGGCCGAAAAAGCAGAATTTCGTGTTTCTCGGCCTGGTCGCGATGCTCGTCGCCAGCAACGTCATCTTTCATTTGGGACGGTTGAATATTCTGAAAGACGGCATGAGTGACGGCACGCTGCTCGGCCTCGGCTCGCTGGTGGTCATGATCACGGTCATCGGCGGGAGGGTGGTTCCCGGCTTCACCCGCAACGTCCTCGTGCGGCGGGGCATTGAGGACCGGCTGCCGCGAAGTTTCGGTTTTTTGGATCGCGGCGCCATTATCTCGGTGCTGTTGTTTTTTCTGCTGCAATGGCTTGATGCGCCGGGTCTGCTTGTCGGCGCGGTGGCGCTCATTGGCGCCATCGTGAACGGCGCGCGCCTGTATCTCTGGCGCGGCCTTTCCGCCGCGAACGATCCCATTCTTCTCGTGCTGCATGTCGGCTATGGGTGGATTGCCGCCGGTCTGGCGCTGGCCGCCGCGGCCCTTCTCTTCAATGCGATCAGCGATGTCGCCGCGCTGCACGCATTCTCCATAGGCGCTGTCGGCACCATGACGCTTGCCATCATGTCGCGCGCCGCACTGGGGCATACCGGGCGCGCCCTCGTCGCGCCGCGCCCGGTCGTCCTGTCCTACATTCTGATATCGCTCGCGGCCCTTTTGAGGGTGTTCGGGCCGGGCCTCGCGCCGGGCTCATACGAAGAGATCATGATCGCCTCGGGCCTGATGTGGATAGCCGCCTTCGCGCTCTATTCGATCGTCTTTGCGCCGATCCTGCTCGGCCCCCGGCTGCAGGATCGCGCGATGGCGAAAAATGTGTAGCGCAGTTTTGTGAATACCGGGTCCCGGAGCGTTTTATAACCTATTCGAGGCCACCCGCTCCGGTTTCACGCAGGAACCGCTTCAGACACCGAGCTTCTTGTGCAACCGGGCGTCTTTCGTCTTGAAGTGATTGACGAACCAGTCGCGCACCGACTCCGCCAGGGCGGTTTCATAGTCGCCGCCGGCGCCCTCCTCGACATCGTCCATGATGTCGCGCAGATCGTCGAGGAGCTTTTCATGGTCGCTCTTGTGATCGGCATATTCGTCATAGTTGTGCTTGCGCATCACCGTTTCTTCCAGCGCGAAATGGGCGGAGATTTTCGCGAACACCTCGCCGAGAAACCTGCCGGCCGATTCCCGTGACGCATCCTTGCCGATCGCGGCGTGCAGTTCGTTGATGAGGTCCACGATTTCCCTGTGCTCGTGATCCACCTCACTCACGCCGGTGTTGAACTCCTCGCGCCATTCAATCAGCACCATGTCGCATCTCCATACCGTTCCGGACTCTATTGAAAGATAAAGCCTCCCGCTTCCGCCTTGAACTGAACAACAAAGTGCTGCCCCGGCTTGAGCACGACATCCACCTCGCGTTCATAGTCGAATCCTTCAGTGCGTTCGCTGTCGCGCAGCCTGGCGGTAACCTTGTGCGGGCCCGCCGCCACGCGGATGCCCTTGTATACGCGGGCCGGACCGTCGCCCTGAACCCCGGCCGGCTCAAGGGACGCTTCGTAAACCGTGCTGCCATCCACCTGAAGCTGCACAAAGATCGGCACCCGTTTGCGGGGGCAATCGAAGGGCCGGCGCATATTGGGCGGCAGCTTTGCGATTTCCTCCGCCGTGCGGCGGCGGCACCCGCCCTCGGGCTTGCCGCCATGGCTGAAGGTCAGGGTGATGCGCGCGTATCCTTCGGGGAAAGTCCGGTAGGCGGGCGCGGTGGCAAAGTAGCCGAGCATGGCCATGATCGCTCCGTAAACCAGGGCCTGACCCGCATATTTTATCACATTACTCATCACTCGCGCCCACCAGATCCGGTTTGCGCGTCCGGCCCTTCTCCTGTTCGGGCAGCTGCGACACGCTTTCGGCAAACCGCGTTATGGCCTTGTCCAGAGCCTTGCCGTCGACTGGGCTTGCCCAGAACCGCAGAATGCGTGTCCGCGGCACACGGCGGCGCAATTGCGGATCGCGTTTACGGTCCAGCCGCGCATTCGTCCAGTCGACGCCGCGCCGATGCTGGCAATTGCCTTCGCGGCAACCGGTTATCACGATGCCGTCGGCCAGGCCGCGGCTCAAGGCCCAGTCGATAAAAGCCGGCGGCAGCATACCGATGCAAGGCATCCGCACCATGGCGGCGAGGGACGCGACCTTGCCGCCAATCCGGGCTCCGGGATCGCAGCCGAAAACGAGAATACGGGTGCCGCCGGACAAACTGTCCGACGCCTTGCACGTCTTTGCGCGCAATTCGGACAACATATAGTCGGGCAACTCGATGCCCGAGACCAGATCGCTGCGCTTGCGGAACGGCGAGGCGCTCGGACAGGAGCCAACGCAGATGCCGCAACTCACGCACAGACCGGGGTCGACCACCGCCTCGCCAATGAAGGCGCGGCCGTCGCTTCGGGGCCTCATGATGATGGCGCTGTAGGGACAATCATCCACGCAGCGCGTACAGCCGTTGCAGTGTTCCAGTATGACTTCCGCCGCCGGAGACCGTTTCAGGGGCGGCATCAAGGGCATGATGGCGAAGGTGCCGAAAACAACCACCGCCGCCGCCCATAACGAGCCCGCGGACCAGTAATCGAGCAGGGGGTAAAGCCCCAGATAGAACCAGTCGAGATTAACCACCGATACCACGGTGGAGAGATCCGCCGGCGCCTGGCTCGTGGCGGGCCACACCAGCGAAAGCACGAGCAGGGACACGAACATGCCAATGGCCAGCCCGCGCGGCGGATTGATAATCGGCTTGCGCACCCGCTGGAGGTGAATCCACAAAATGAGCAGAAGAATGAGCGGCGCCACGATATGGATAAAGATCATGAGCGTGAAGAAGCGGTCATCCAGGGAATCGGGCGCGACGAAATTGGCGGCGATGGAGGTGCCGAATATGGGCACCCAATCGAGCCATTCGGTGGACTTCAGCGCCACATATTGCGCCAGCCGGTCCCATACGAGCCAGTAGCCGGTGATGCCGCTCAGAAACACGAAGATGAAAATCGGCACGCCGGTGAACCAGGTGAACCAGCGCGCGCCGCGATAGCGGTCGAGGGAGAATTCCCGCACGATATGAATGAGCATGAACAGCACCATGGCGTCGGATGCATAACGGTGCAGGGAGCGCATGATACCGGCCAGATACCACTGGTCGTTGGTCATATACTCGATCGAACCGTAGGCCTCGGTGATGCCGGTATCGAAGAAGATGTAGACATAGATGCCGCTGACGGCGACGATCCAGTACATGAAGAAGCCAAGGGCGCCAAGATTGTACAGCGGGTTCCAGGCATGCGGGAACACATAATCGAGGAGGCCTTCAACGCGAACGAAGACTGCGCGGATCGGCTTTTGGATCAGCATCATGATTTCGACCAGACTCTGCTTTATCTCACGCGGCCCGGCTGGCGCGCCACAGCCGCCACACATTGCGCGCGATGACGAATCCCATGCTGCTCAGGATCAGCAGGCCGATGATCCCGCCGATGAAGATCGAATAGTCGAACCGGTAGCGTTCGGCGCGCGGATCGTAGATCGTGCAGAACAGGCGCACGCGATTGATGATGGCCTGGGTCAGCGACTGCGCGCTTTCGATGCCGAAAACCAGTTCCTTGAGCGGCTCGGCCAGGGCCTGCGGCCCGAAGTTGGAGCCATAGACATGGCGGTATATGGTTCCGTCGGATTTCAGCACGCTGGTTTGCGCAAGATGGTCGAACCCCTTGGGCGAAGGGAAATAGATAAAGCCGAGGGTCTTCGACAAACGCTCGATGATTTCCTTCTTGCCGCTCAGAAAATACCAGTTCGGCAGATCGACGCCCCGGCTTCGCGCAAAATCGCGCATGCGCTGCGGCGTGTCGTTGCGCGCATCGAAGCCGATCGTGACGACGGAGAAGGAGTCTTCACCCAGTGCATCCTGCGCAACCTTGACGCCGTCATAGAGGGACTCGAGAATCACCGGGCAGGTATTGTAGCAAGAGGTGTAGATCATATTCACGACCAGCGGCTTGCCTCTTAAATCGGTCAGATCGATCTCGCGCACGCTCCGGTCGCGGAAAACATGGCTGCCCACCGTTCGCCCGATGGCCGACTGGCTGTATTCCAGCGCCGCCTTTTCATCGAACGGATTGGGCTCGGCCTGCTGCGCCGCCGCGCGCGGCGCCAGCGTACCCAGAAGGACGGCGAACACCGTCGCCGCAACTCCTGCAAATGCCGACAGCGTCATACCCGCCTCCTACCCGGCAAGCCAGCCCTCGGCCATGGCGGCGGTAAGCAGCAGGCCGAGCTGAGCGAGAGATGCGACAAAATTCGCCATGGCCCGGCGCGGGCCCGGGCGCGCCGCGAGTTGCAAGCTGCGCCATATAAAGAACAGGCCGCCGAGGACGGCGGCGCTCAAATAGATGAGCCCCAGGCCATAGAAGGCGGCGGCGATCGAGATGGCGACCAGCGCAATCGTATGGACAAGAATGATTTTGGCCGTGGCGGCGTCGCCGATAACGACCGGGAGCATTGGCACATTCGCGGCCTCATACTGGTCGCGCAGGGCCATGGCCAGGCTCCAGAAATGCGGCGGGGTCCACAGGAACAGCACAAGCGCCAGCAGCAGACCCGCCGGACCGATGGCCGGGTCCGCGGCGGACGCGCCCGCCAGCACCGCAAAGCTGCCCGCCAGCCCGCCAATGACAATATTCCAGGCGGTGCGCTGCTTCAGCCAGATGGTGTAGACCACCCCGTAAAAAAAGGCGCCGAGAAACACATACAGCGCCACATAGCCATTGAGCGCCAGGCCCGCGGCGCCAACGGACGCCAGCAGGATGCCGGCTATGACCGCGAGCCAGCGCCAGTCGGCCCGGAAGGTGCCATTGGCGAATGGCCGGCCCGCCGTGCGCGGCATCCGCGCATCGAGCGCCCGTTCGGCGTATTGGTTGAAGGCGCCCGCGGCGGCCGAGGCGGCGAGGACGCAAACCGCGAGAACCGCCACTTTCCACGCCGCCAGCGTCTCTCCCTGCGTCACCGCAAGCCCGGCCAGGGCGCAAGCCATAATGGCGACGCCGATGCGCAACTTGAAGACGTTGGCATAAGCGGAAAATGTCGCGTCCATCGACCGAAATCCTTACAGTCCGGGCCCTAGATCGCTTCATGTTTTGATGGAATCAAAACCGCGATCTTGACTTTGTTATGCGTATCATTTGTCCGATAACCGGTTTCCACTTATCGGTGATACGCACTAGCGCATAACCGGCCCGCGGGCGGACGCGCAGGTCCGCCCGTCCTGCCGATGTTACCTGAGCGGCCACACTTCGGACAGGTATTTCCAGTTTACGAAATAATAGAGGACGAAGCTGGTGAAGAAGATTGCCACCAGCACTATCGTTCCAGGAATCCGTATCGTCCCCTCCGACCCGTATTGTGTCACCGCTTCGCCTCCGTCAAAGATGACCGGATTAGCTTTCGCAACCGCCTCGTCGCGGTGCTTGCCGAAGAACACCGAGCCAACGACAACCACGATATAGGCCAATCCGCCAATTGCGGCGAGAATGGCGAAGACGCCGTTGAGTCCCATCATCAGAAAGGCCGTGCCGGGCATCTCGACCGTCAGCGGCGCGTCCGTAAACGTGATGTCCCAATGTCGGCGCGGCACGCCGAGAGTACCCGCTCCCATCATGAAGAGCGATATGCCGGCGGCCCCGATGCCGAACAGATAGGGCTGCCATTTGGCCAGCCTCTTAAACACCAGCTCGCGGCGGAAGATGAGCGGTATGAGCAGATAGGTGATGGCCATGAAGGCCAGGGTCGTGCCGGCAACCACCGTCGCGTGGAAATGGCCCGGCACATACATGGTGTTGTGAATAATCAGATTGATCTGCTCCGTGCCCATGACGACGCCGGTGATGCCGCCAAGAAAGCCAAACAGGATGAGCGACAGGAACATGCCGGAAAAGGCCGGATTATCCCATGGCGCCTTGCGCAGCCATTCGAAAATACCCTGGGTGAGGCCGCGGCGGCGCTGGGCCGCCTCAATGGCGCCCGGGATCGACATTCCGTGGATCATGGAGCCGAGGACGGCCAGATAAAATGCGTAGCTGGTATTGAAGACTTTCCAGTTCGAACTGATACCGGGCTCCACCAGCAGGTGATGGGCGGAGGCCAGTTGCAGGAACACGATATAGAGCAGGAAAGCGGCGCGGCTTACCTTTTCCGACAAGGGCTTGGCGCCCAGCACCATTGCGGCGATGGCGTACCAGATCGCCACTTGGACCGCCACATTCACCTGTTGCGAGGAATGGCCGAAGCCCCACCAGATGACCTTGTAGATTATGGGATCCACTTCGGAAATCAGATCCATGGACCACAACCAGGTGGGAATCAGGATGACCGCGCCGCTGGCAAGGGTGAATACGGCGATGATCGCGGCGGTAATGGCGCCGAAGGTCACGAGAGGAACCGACCCCTCATAGGTTTTTTCATCCTTCGCAATAACGAGCGTGGCGAAGAAGACCAAAACCGCCCCCAGCATTCCGACCGCGAACAGGATCAACCCCAGATAAAAATGCGGCACCGCCTTCAGTGGCGGGTAGGAGGTGAACATAACGCTCGACTCGCCTTGCAGCACCGCCACATTCGCGATCACCGCGCCGATGATCATGAGGACGAACGACCCCCAGGCGACCTTGGGCATTGCCAGCCGGCTGTTCAGCAATATGGCGGAGGCGAAATACAGGACCGCAACCTCGAAGAAGAGAATCCAGAAAAGGAGCACATTGGCGCCATGGGCCGTGAGCACCAGGTAAAAGGCGTCGGCGGGAAGCAGATGCACCGCCGGCCAGCGCGTCAGCGCCACCAAGAGCCCGAAGAACCCGCCAACCGCGAGGAAAATGACGGCCACCACGGCGTTTGCCTTGATCAGGTTCTCCGCATGAGAATGGACCTTGAGGCCGGTATCGGGGCAGGTTCTGAAAACCGCTGCTATAGCCATGACCACTTCCTATTTTTTCTTGTCCACGACATAGATCCGGCCAACCATTGTGTGATGTCCGATGCCGCAATATTCATTGCAGACGACGGAATACTCGCCGGTTTCGCTCGGCGTGATGGTGATCACCATCTCGTAGCCGGCATGAATTTGCAGATTGATATTGGCGGGCTGCAGCGAGAAGCCGTGCTGCCAATCCATTGAGGAAAGATGCAGCCGGTACTGCTGCCCCTTCTCCAGCTCCAGGATCGGCCACCACTCCCACAGCCGCCCGAGCATGTAGATGTCGGAGCCAGCAGGGGGACGCACCACCGGAATCCCGGTATCGCCCTCCTCACGCACCTTGTATTTCTCGACCATGGCCTCGGTGCGCTCGGCAAAGACCTCCGGAGAGATCTTGTAGGCTTCGTTTGAGAGATTCTGGTCGCCCACCGCGTGCCAGTAGATCATGGCGAAGAACATGATCAGGCCCCAGACAAATGCCACCGAGATCCAGATAACCTCCGGTGCGGTCAGTTTCTCGTTCCACCAAATTCGGTCTGCAGGCGGATGAATTGCCATCTGTCAGCCCCCTCTTATTTCGCTAGCGGTATCTGCGCGACCTCCACCACGCCCCACACGAGGTAAATGAGCGTGGGCACCGTGACGCCGATGAAAAGGAGGATGAACGGGTTGTCGAGCAACCGCTGCATGAAGGGGATATCTCCCGGCTCCGGCTCCGGAGCCGCCTTCTTCGCGGATTTAGCCATGTGTATCGTCCTCTCTTCGGATTTTCGGAATTCGATTCGAGAAATACCGAGTACGAATGGATTAAAGAGACCTCGGACCTGTCGGTCCTTGACTTTGGTTAAGTCCCCCCCCCATGCGGAGGGGACAGGTGTTTATTCGGGCACGAATCGCTTGATGAGTTCAAATGCGATCAAGGCGAATACCAGCAGCATGAAAAAGAACACGATGGTGCGATGCTCAAGCCTGCGTCCGAGCGCCACCTCGATCCGGCCCAGTATCCAGTCCGTCCCGAAATAGAGAATCAGCGCCACAACTATGAATGCAATCTGTTCCATGCCGCGTGGAGAATATTGCGATCTGCTGGATCCGCAAGCCAATAATGCCGGTCCCGGCGGAAAGGCGGTCATGCCGGATGGCCGGTTCATGGTTCGGCACCGGTGGCTGCGGCGGCGCGAAACCACCGAGAGGCGGCTCTTGGGATGGCTATCCAATTCCCGGCCATCTTCCAATAACAATTGTACCTTCTCACTCCTGCGGGCACTGCGTAAATCGGGTTTGGGAACATGGGATATCCGCAAGCGGCGCTTTGCCCCCTGCCCGGGGAAACGCCGTCTCGCGGTTCACTGGCTCACCGGTGACTGAGTTGATAGACGCCAACAGAGCCGCCCAATCATCTCCGGAGGAGTTGCAGCCGCTTTCGTCCATATCGACTCTGTGAACAGTTTTGTCGCAACGGGGCATGCGGCTGCGCGATAGCGGTTTAGCTTTTCGGTATCGCAGCCGATGCCGTCCTTCGCGCCGCCAAGGGGCGTCTCGGCGAGGTGGTGACAGACCCTTCTTTTTAGAGCCAGTCGGCCAGCAGAACTATGAACACGGCAATCAGCGAACACCCGGCAAGTCCCAGACTGATCAATATCGCCATCGATCTGGGCATGGCCTCGACGTCCAGATGCGCCATACGCAGATGCACATGGGTATAGCGCCAGCCGGCCACGAGAAATGCCGCGAGACTAAAAATCAAGAGCACCGCGGCAATTGCCTGGTGGCTCCAGGCGGGAATTACGCCAATCATGAATTTCTCGATTGCCAGACCCGCGGCGAGCGCCGCAAGTCCAGTGCGAATCCAGGCGGCAAATGTACGTTCATTTGCCAGCACCGTCCTATCGATCGCATAGGTGTTCGAGTCGGACTCGAAATCGTCTTTCTCGGCTTTCCCGTTCATTGAACAGTCGTACTCTCTCAAAAGGGCGGCCACTGGATTGATCTATATCAACAAAGAATATTTGGAGGCGAGTTACCAAGGCAATGGCATAGACCATGGTAACCTGCCGCGAGGCGTCTCAAGAATATATATTGAGAGGTGCATGCTGATGCAGAATTCTGACAAATTTGAGGATATGCGCGATCGGTTGCAGGAATTTTCGGCGCGCCTCGAGAAGCGCCGTGCCCAACTCGCGTCACGCCCGCATCATAAGACAAATCAACATATGGGACATCTGGTTGAATTCGAGAAGGAGCATCAGGCGCTGACAAAACGGATGGACCAAACCGATGCATCTGTTTGGGAGCAGATGGGAAAGACGTATAGAGCCGATTTGAACGGACTGATGAACCGCTTCGACAAGTGGGTCCGGTATGTCGATGAGGAATACAAACAGACGAGCTGACTGCCGAGACGGCCCGCTCGCACAAAATCACTCAGCCGCAACATCGGCGTTGTCCGGGAAGATGGCATTGGGTCGAAAACGATAAAGCGCGCGGCCGGCCATAAGCTGGGCCCGATCGCCGCTCACAGCGCATATCCGGGCGCTTTGGTATCTGGCCGCGGGAGAGTTATGCTTGCCGCCCGGCCCCGCCAACTCAAAATGAGCGGCACCATGATGAACTTCGCAAAACTGGCTATTTCAGTCCTGCTTGCCTCCGCGACCGGTCTTGCGAGCTTCTCCACCGCGAAGGCGAGCGGGTGCCAGAATCCCAATGTCGTTCAGATAAAAATTCCCAGAGGCGCTTATTGCTGGGTCTACCAGGGCAAAGGAACGCACTTCCGCGGGAGGTTTGGCAGGGGGCAACTGCTGCAAGTGCAGATGTCCGGACCGGGGGATTCCTGGTCTCCCAGAGACATCTCCGTCAGCGCCCCTAACGGAGCAATCCTGCCGGGATACGGGCGTCCTGGTTCATTCGAAACCACCTTGCCGGTCTCGGGCACATACGAAATCGGCTACGGACCCTGCTACCAGTGGCACGGTTTCGGGCGGGTTGTCATCTGCGCCCGGTAAGATGGTTACGGGGTCGGGTTGGGCCTTGCGGTGTTATGATGTCCACCCAGGCAGCTCTTTACGGGAGGACGATCGCCGATTACCAGATGGCTCTCGCTCGGGACCCGTCACATAAGGCGGCAGAGTACAACCTGAAGAAACTCGAAGAGAGTCCTTAGTGCGTATCACCGATAAGCACTAATGGGTCGGTTCCTGGGGGGCCAGTGGCTCAGTCGCAGCGCGCACCCTGGTCGATCCAGCGCACAAGTAACGCCGTATTCGGGTGGTTCGGGCTTTCCGTCGGGTCGATGCCGGCGGGCATGCGGTTCTCGACCAGCCGCTGGTAGAGGGGACTCGCTGCGGCGTCGCCGGGCACGACGATGCGCCTGGGCTGCAGCCCCTTGCGCCCCCGGGTCACGGAATCGGCGCCGAGCATGATGCCTGTGTAGCTTGTCATATCCAGTTCACTCTCACTTTCGAGGTTGCTGAAGGGGTGGCAGGACGCACAGGACGTATCGATGCCAAAAGCTTCCTTCTGCGAAAACAGCGGCAGGACCTTCTTATTGAAGTGGTTGTCGTTTTTGGCGCTGTTGTCGATCCACTGGCGCACCGCCTGGATATTGGCCGTGTCCGTGGGATAGTCAAAGGGCACCCCGAAAGGCATCCGGTTATCCTGGAGGTGGCGGCGCAGGCGGCTGACCTGCGAAGCGCCGGGAACGATGATCAGCCGGGCAGGCTTTTCGGTCGCCCCCCGGATTAAGCCGGCGCAAGACGTAAGAGTCCGTTTGGAAACTCTGGTTGTTGTTTGACGGGCCAGATTGTGAGGGATTTTTGCCGGAAAACCGGGGCCACAGGGCGGCTCCCTCTGGTTCCGGGTTTCCGGCAAAAATCCCTCAAAATATGGCCCGCCCTTCGGGTTTTGCAGAATTTGCCCACTATCGGCGGGTTTGGCCTTGGAAAGGGCGCCACCCTGTCCGGCGGTCAAACCCTTGATATTGAACAAATTCTGCAGAATCAAACATCAACCAGAGTTTCCAAACGGACTCTAAGGTCTAGCCCGCGATAGCTGCGCTCGGGGTTGGTGGATCCATGGCAAATCACGCAGGCCGCGCCCTCGCCGAAGGCATTGGGCAGGCGCATCAGAGTGTCGATGTAGGCGTAGGGAATTTTGATGTTGCGTTCCATGACCAGCCTGGTCACTGCCTCTTCATGGGCTTCGGGGTCGTCCTCGGCGGCGGCGGGCGGAACGGCGGCAAGCATCAATACCAGCCCGGCCGCGATGGCGGGGGCGACATGAAATGCGCGTGGTTTCCGATCGATGCTCATGGCAGTCTCCTTTCCATCGAGAGGGCGCTAGCCATGCTCGGCATGCTTATGCTTCCCAGTGAAACCAGTGGAGAGGCGCCTAGATCGCTTCATGTTTTGATGGAATCAAAACCGCGATCTAACCTTTTGTTTATGCGTATCATTTTTCCGATAACCGGTTCCCGTCCCCGCCTTCGCGGGGACATGCTTATCGGTGATACGCACTTGCCGGTGCGCAGAAAACAGGCGGAGCACGAAGACCGGGCACGTTCAACTAGTGCATCCGCGCCAAACCGCTCCGGTTTGCAATGCAGCGACAAGCCGAACAAACTCATCCGCTCTCGTTACCCAATGGAGAACATAAGCCGAAAAATTGCCCGATGTTGATATGCTCTATTCCTCTGTCTGGCCAAATGTGAAGGATCTTGCCAGCAAGATGCCGACGGTGTGATTATCTACGTCGTCCTCGACATGATATTTATAGCCGACGTCGGCGGTCCATCCACTACTGAATTCAACACCGGTACTCACTTGCAGCAGCTTGTCATCAAGGTCGCCACCGCCAGAAACGTCGCGCGGGCGGCCGGTATATGAAAGAGCGATATTATATTTGTTCGCAAACGTCACAACGCCGCCCGCCGTGTAGTACCAAAGCTCATCGCGCGTCCCTTCAGCATTGTCGAGATACACCACCTCACCAATCCATTCGAAGCCCACTCCGTTAAGCGACCGGGACCCATAGACGGCGGCGGCAAAGCCGTGTTCGTCCTCAAGGTCATCCACCGTCTTACCCTGATGCTGGAAACGATAGGCGAAGTGGAGGTTCGCTCCGGCAAGTGCCGGCACCTCGGCGGCGTCAAGAGCAAGCGCAAACGAGTCCATATCCTCGGTGTTGGAAACACCACCATCGGAAACGGATGTCTTTCCGCGGTCCGTAAAAACCGAACGGCTGAGTTCAGTAGTATCAACATGGTAGACGCTGCCTGTCAGCGTCAGAGTGCCGAGAGCCGTATCTTCCCGCTCTATTGAGCCGCCAAATCCGAGCCGCTCGGTGATCTCATAATCTTCCGCAAAATTGGCGCCATAGACACCCGGCGCAATATCCCATGCCTGCCCGAACGCCGGATTGAATTTGCCTCCAAAGACGCCGACGCCATGTCCCAGCACAACAGCGCCATAGAGTTCTTCCGCATAGAGGCCATGGTCCTCGAAAAAGCGATCCTCGCCCGGCCCGGGGTCAAGAACGGGTTCGAATGTAAAAGCACCGCGCCCGATCAGGAAACGATTGAATGTGACCTCAACGCCCAGTTCGGTAGTGTTGTAAGTATCGGTAAGTTCCGCGTCCGGGTCATCGGAATCGAATGTACGGTCGGTTTCAAACTCAACGGACAATTCTCCCTTGATGCTGAACCCGCCTGCCCGTTGCGGCTCTTGAGTTTCTAAATTACCACCGGCCAGGGCATGTGTGGCGAGCCCCATGATGATTGGCAAGGCTGCAAGCCGGGGTATCCATACGATTTCAGTAAGAACCCAGTTCATTTGTTCTTTCCCCATCCACATGGCGGCACAGTCTCCTCCTGGTGCGTATCGCCGATAAGTGGAAACCGGTTATCGGAGAAATGATACGCATAAACAAAGCCAAGATCGCGGTTTTGATTCCATCAAAACATGAAGCGATCTAGACAGCGACACTGAAGGCAACAGCCTACGCCGCGCAAGGTTCACGGCAAAGCAAACACGTCGGGGCGGATTGCCGCATTGGGAGGATCCAGCAGGTCGCTGCTGGCGCATAGCCGCCGTCAAGTGCTGACGCCGGGAGCGTCCGCTTTACCCTCTATCTGTCTCTTGAACGCCGACGCGGAACACAAGGAGCACTACCGATTCACCGGGTCAAGGGACTGGGCATTTGTGCAAGACGCTCTGCGCTGAGGG
>BDTT01000131.1 GCA_002897995.1 bacterium BMS3Bbin10
ACCGAGCGCAGCGAGGCAAGCGCGAATGCGCGCCGCCCGGTCAGGGCGCGCCCGCGCAGGCCCTGCCGTAGGCAGGAATAGCCGTGAGCGAAGACATCTCAACCGAGCGCAGCGAGGCAAGCGCGAATGCGCGCCGCCCGGTCAGGGCGCGCCCGCGCAGGCCCTGCCGTAGGCAGGAATAGCCGTGAGCGAAGACATCTCAACCGAGCGCAGCGAGGCAAGCGCGAACGCGCGCCGCCCGGTCAGGGCGCGCCCGCGCAGGCCCGTCCGCAGGACGGAACAGCCGTGAGCGAAGACATCTCAACCGAGCGCAGCGAGGCAAGCGCGAATGCGCGCCGCCCGGTCAGGGCGCGCCCGCGCAGGCCCTGCCGGAGGCAGGATTAGCCGTGAGCGAAGACATCTCAACCGAGCGCAGCGAGGCAAGGCCGAACGGCCGCCGCCCGGTCAGGGCGCGCCCGCGCAGGCCCTGCCGGAGGCAGGATTAGCCGTGAGCGAAAGAGTCTTGAGCGAAAAAACCACCCGCATCTCACGCCAATACCACGCAACCTTCCCGTCTCGGATCGCCCGCGCCCTCCAGCCGCCCGTTTCCGTCCCTGCGGGCGCTATGCACGCCGCCGAAGAACAGATTTGCCTCCGGCCAGCCATGAGCCTCGGGGTAGGCCTCCAGCAGCGCGGCGCGCTCATCCTCATTGAAGGCGATCTCCCAGGGCGCTTCTTCGAAGCTTACCGCGCTGCCGCGCTCCACATGCAGCCGCGCCGCGTTGATCGCATCCTCCAGGCCCATATTCCTGTCGAACAGGTTGACGGCCACTTGCAGGATGGCGGTGCGGATGCGGTTCGACCCGCCTGAACCGAGCGCGGTAAGGGCGCCGTCGCGGCTCAGGGCAATTGTCGGCGCCATCATGGTGGAAAGCCGCGTGCCTGGCTCCCACAGGTGAAAGCCGCCCGGGTTCAGATCCTCCTCGCCCAGCATGTTGTTGAGCATGAAGCCGCACCCCTTCACCATATGTCCGTTGCCCTCGCCATTGGTGATTGTGGCCGCCGCCGCATTGCCTTCAGCGTCGATGATGGAAATATGCGTGGTGCCGCGCGTCGCGGGCGCGTGCCCGGCGAGGGCCTTGAGATGGCTTTCGATGGTCGCATCCTGAACGATTTCGTGCAGGGCCTGCCCGCGGGCCATGCGCACGGTGTTGGTCTCCTCCATGATGCGCGCCAGCAGCACCGGGTCCGGCGCGCCGCCTTCAGGGAGCAATTTTTCCAGCAGCGCCAGCCCGAAGGCGATCAATGCCCCGCTGGCCGCGGGCACCGGGTTCAGAAGCAGCTCGTGGCCGCGATAGCGCCATGCGAGGGGGACGCGCCGCTCCACCGTGTAGCCTTTCAGATCTTCCAGGTTCAGATGGCCGCCAAGCTCACGCGACTGCGCCGTTATGGCCTGCGCCACCTCGCCCTCGGTAAACAGCCTCGGCCCCTCGCGGGCCAGGGTGTCGAGCGTGTCGGAAACTTCCGCGTTCCGGTATGTGTCGCCCGCGCGGAGCAGCTTCTCATCCGGCGCGAAATAGCGCCGCGCGGAAGGGGTGGCCGTCAGGATCGGCGCGACGACGGTGTAAAGATAGGCGTGCAGAGCGGTGATGGTGACGCCGTCCCGCGCGGCCATGACGGCGGGTTCCAGCAGCCGCGTCATGGGCAGGCGCCCGAGATCGTCATGGATGGCGTACAGCCCGGGAACGAACCCCGGAACGGCAGCCGAGCCGGCGCCGATATGAAATTCCTGGGTGGCCGGGCCGAAGTCCGCATTGATGCCGTAGAATTCGATCTCGTCCGGGTTGCGTTTGGCGGCAGGCGTCTGGGCGAAGAAATCGTAGCAGATCGAGGTCCTTGAGCCCGCCGGGCGGGCCATCACGAACCCGCCCCCGCCAAGGGAGGAGAAGACGAATTCCGGCACGGTCGCCGCCGCCATTGCGGCAATGGCCGCATCGAAAGCGTTGCCGCCCTCGCGCAACACTTCCGCCGCCGCCTCCGCCGTCACCTTGTGGCCGGCGGCCACGACTCCTTTTGGGTCTTTCATGGCCCCTAACTAGCGGTGCGGTGCGGGGGCTGCAATAGGCGCGATCCGCGCCGTCCTTACGGCCGCATTTGTGCCCTGTGTATGATGGAGACTATTCTTGCAACTCAATGGGTCAGGAGGACTCCCGCCATGCGTTTGATCCTGTTCATGACGGCCTTCATGGCGGCGGGCCTCGGCCCGGCCTTCGCCGCGGATTCCGCGCCAAGCGCCTACCGCACGGTGACCGTCGCCAAAGGTCTTGAGCATCCCTGGGGCATGGCGTTTTTGCCCGACGGGCGCATTCTGGTGACCGAGCGCCCGGGGCGCCTGCGGATTGTCTCGCTCAAGGGAGACATCTCACCCCCGCTGCGCGGCCTGCCGAAGATCACCGCCCTCGGGCAGGGGGGGCTGCTCGACGTGGCGCTCCACCCGGATTTCAAATCCAACAGGCTGGTTTATTTCTCCTTCTCCGAACCTGGCGCCGGCGGACTGGGCACGGCGGTCGCGCGCGGCCGGCTGGAGGGAAATGCGCTTCTGGAGGTGCAGACGATCTTTCGCCAGAAGCCGAAACTCGAAGGCGGGTTTCATTTCGGCTCGCGGCTGGTGTTTGCGCCCGACGGCACGCTGTATATCTCGATGGGGGACCGCGGCCGGATGGAGCGGGCACAGGACACCGGCAATCATCAGGGCACCATCGCGCGGGTGAATGACGACGGTTCGATCCCGAAGGACAATCCTTTCGTCGGCCGCGCCGATGCGCTCCCGGAAATCTACACTTATGGGAACCGCAATGTGCAGGGCATGGCGCTCAACCCGCGCACCGGCATTGTCTGGGCGCAGGAGCATGGGCCAAAGGGCGGCGATGAGGTGAATATCCTCAAAAGTGGCGCCAACTATGGCTGGTCGGCAATCACCTACGGGACCGATTATGACGGCACCGCCATCTCGGACCTCACCGCAAAGCAGGGCATGGAACAGCCGGTGCTGCACTGGACGCCTTCCATCGCGCCTTCGGGCATGGCCTTCTATGAGGGAGATAAGTTTCCGCACTGGAAGGGAGACCTGTTCGTCGGGGCGCTCAAGGACCGCCATCTGCGCCGGATTGATCTCGACGGCGACAAGGTGGTGAGGCAGGAAATTCTGCTTAAAGAACTGCGCGCGCGCATCCGCGACGTGCGCTCGGGGCCCGACGGTTTTCTCTGGGTGCTGACCGATGCGCCGGATGGAAAGCTGATCCGGATCGAGCCGAAATAGCGGATGTTTCTTCAATATGCCGGGAATGCGTGGCTTTGGCCCGGTGCCGCAATCAGGGCGTCAGTTCAATTCTTGTTGAAGTGGCGCAAAGGCGTTAACGGCTGTGCCCCAGGATGGCTAAGTTATTAAAATGGGCCGGTGCGGTTATGGCGTGCGGGTTCGATCGCGCAGGTTTCCCTTTTTCGCTGGGATTCGCTGGCTTTGAGTTTCTGTGGCCGGGTGACGGCCGAGAAGGGAGACCATCACTATGATGAAAGTGACGAGAAGGGGGCTCTTGGCGTGGACGGGCGCTGTGGGAGGAGCTTACGGATTGGGACTGGCGACGCCGCGGCTGGTTTCATTCGTCAGGGAAGCCCCGTTTCGCCGCGCGGCGGAGGCGGTCGCGCCGTCGAAACCGATCCTGACAAGCCTTGATATCGGCGGCCCGGTGGCGAAGCTGGTCGAATCCGGCGTCATAGATGTCGAGAAATTCACCAAAGCCCACAAACGCTACGGTCCCATCCCCGAATGGGTATCGCGCGCGCTCGAGGGAAAACAGCAAGAGCTGACCTTCTCGGCCCAGACCGCGACTTACAATCTCAACCTGCTGTGGCCCCTTGGACTTGCGACAAAGGCGACGTTCAACGATGACAGTCCGATAAAGGGCGACGACCTTCCCAATTACGCCAGTACGGGCGGGTGGTTTCTCGGGCGGGAGAATAACGGTGCCGCCTACTTCAATGCGGTGGATACCCTTCCCCTGACACCGGAGCAGTCGAAACGGGTTCACCGTCTCGCCGAAGGCGTGTTTCGCCCCTGCTGCGGCAACTCCAGCTTCTTTCAGGACTGCAACCACGGTTCCGCGATGCTGGGCCTGCTGGAGCTTACCGCGGCCAACGGATGGAGCGAGGCCGAGATGCTGGGCCTGGCCAAGGCCGCCAATGGCTTCTGGTACCCGCAGGAATATGCGGAACTTGCCCTGTATTTCGACGTCATAGAGGGTCTGTCCTGGAGCGAGGTTCCTGCGAAGCGGGTCTTGTCCACGGAGTTTTCGTCAGTCCAGGGATGGCAGGAAAATGTGTATGCCGCCCTCGTCAAGCGCGGAACTCTTGTAAAGGACCTGCCGAGCGGAGGCGGTGGAGGCTGCGCCGTCTGAAATGGCGGGCCGCCTCAAGTTCAGCCTTTGCAAAGCGTCTCCATCGGGAAGGACAGCTTGGCGCCGTTGATGGCTTCGAGATAAATCGTGTCGGTGTCCACCGCGCGATACCGGATGTCCGCATTCTTGCTCTGGCTCGGGCGGCCCGTATCGAGGTCCACCATTTGTGATGCGCTGACGCGGATTTCCCGGTATTTGCGCTTGCCCTGGCCGTCCTGCACACGGCCGAAGAGCGTCACGTCACGCAATATCATCAGCGGCGAACCCCGCAAATCGCCGCGCCCGCTCCAGGTGAAAAGGAACTTGCCGCGGGTGTTCTTGTTGGTGTGCACGATGGCCACGCCGAACCCCCTGCGGTTGGGGCTCAGCAGCAGGACGCCCTTCTGCTTCGAATTATAGTCGTTGCGCGAAATCTTGCCCTGAACGGTGCGCACATAGGCGTCCGGCCGCATCAGGAAGCTCTTGTTCATGAAGCTGTCGAACTCGTCATAGACGACGGAGCAATCGAACGGGCCGGCATGCGCGGGCGCGCCGAAACCCGCGAAAAGCGCCAGGGCGGCCAGCGCGGCGGTCAGATGTTTTTTCATATCGCCTACCCTACTCGGCCGCGTCCCGCATGACGGGAGCGGCTTCGCGCACATCCGGGTCGACATGGGACTCGAATTTCTCGAAATTGCCGATGAACATGTCCACCAGCGCTTTCGCCTGGCGGTCATAGGCGCCCTTGTCGTCCCAGGTCTCGCGCGGATTGAGGATCGCGGCGTCCACGCCTTCGAGCTCAAGCGGCGCCTGGAAGCCGAAGATCGGGTCGGTGCGCATCTGGGCGTCGGCCAGGCTCCCGTTGAGCGCGGCGTCCAGCAAGGCGCGGGTCGCCTTGATGGGCATGCGATGCCCCACGCCGTAAACGCCGCCGGTCCACCCGGTGTTCACAAGCCAGCAATCCACGCCATGTTCGCCAATCAGCTCGCGCAGCAGGTTGCCGTAGACGCTGGGGTGGCGCGGCATGAAGGGCGCGCCGAAGCAGGTGGAGAAGGTTGCCTGAACGCCGTCCACCCCCTTCTCCGTGCCGGCCACCTTGGCGGTATAGCCGGACAGGAAATGATACATCGCCTGGCTCGGCGTGAGCTTGGCGATGGGAGGAAGCACACCGAACGCGTCGGCGGTCAGCATGACGATATTGCGCGGATGGCCGGACGTACCGGTCCCGCTGGCGTTGGGAATGTATTCCAGCGGGTAGGCGGAGCGCGCATTCTCGGTCAGCGAGCCATCGTCGAAATCGGGCGAGCCGTCGTCATTGAGGATAACGTTTTCCAGCACCGCGCCGGCGCGGATCGAGGCGTCGTAAATTTCCGGCTCCGCTTCGCGCGACAGCCGGATCGTCTTGGCGTAGCAACCGCCTTCGAAATTGAAAATTCCGCTTGTCGACCATCCATGTTCGTCGTCGCCCAGCAGCGTGCGCTTGGGGTCCGATGACAGGGTGGTCTTGCCGGTGCCCGAGAGGCCGAAGAAGATCGCCGGATCTGTGCCGTCCCCTTCCTCATTGGCCGAGCAATGCATCGGCATGACGCCCTTGTCCGGGAGCATGAAGTTGAGGTAGCTGAACACGGATTTTTTGGTTTCACCCGCATAGGACGTGCCGCCGACCAGCACCAGCTTGTTGGTGTAGTCGCAGGCAATCACGGTTTGCGACACCGTACCGTGACGCTCCGGGTCGGCGCGGAAGCTCGGCAGATTGACCACCGTGAATTGCGGAGAGAATCCTTTCAGCCCGCCCGGACCGGGCCGGCGCAGCAAATAGCGGATGAACAGCGCATGCCAGGCATATTCCACGATGACCTGCGTCGCCAGGCAATGGGTCTCGTCGGCGCCTGCAAACAGGTCCTGCACGAACAGCTCGCGGCCCTCCGCATGGGCGAGAAAATCCTGCCGCAGCGTCTCGAACTGCTCCCGCGACATGGCCTGGTTATTGTCCCACCAGACCGTGTCCTGCGTGG
The DNA here is from genome assembly GCA_002897995.1 of bacterium BMS3Bbin10. GTDB lineage: Bacteria > Pseudomonadota > Alphaproteobacteria > Rhizobiales > Methyloligellaceae > UBA2767. The sequence goes on from BDTT01000131.1 coordinate 6,428, forward strand.
TCGCGTCGCGGACGATGAACTTGTCGCGCGCGGCGCGCCCCGTATGCGCGCCGGTTTCGACCACCAGCGCGCCGCCGTCGGTGAGTTTGCCTTCGGCCCGCTCAAGCGAATGCGCGAGTAGCTCTTCGGCCGAACTGTTCCTGAAAATCCTTCCCGCATTCTCTACGGGGAACGAGATTTTGCAGGCTGCCTCTGCTCCGGTGCCTGTCATTGTGTCCACTCCCTCAACACAACCATCTCTCGCCGCCCACAGGATGTAACGAGAAAAACCCGGGCGGCCCTGTAAAATGTCCGTTTCCGAAAAGCGCTGCACGCTATTGCGCCGCATACCCTCGGACAAGGCATTCATTGGTCTATATCTGACCGGTTGAATCAACTGATTTTACGTAAATCAGCGCCACACAAAGGGCGTAATGGTTAACCCCGGGCCCTCCGGCTCAGCTCGGCGAGGGCGCTGCGCACCGCTTGCGGCGACGTGACGCGGCGTGGAAAATCAAGGCGCAGCCCCGTTTCCGCGAGCACCAGATCGCACCCTTCGGGGTCACAGGAGACAAAACGCCAGCCACCGGCCGGCGCGCCCAGCAGTTTTGTTGCGTAAAGAGCCACCGCGTCGGCGTGGTCCGCGTTCATATGCTCCACGATTTCAGCTTCCGCTCCGATCAGCGATGCGGCGTCCGATAGGTCGGTTGCCAGGTCTTCCGCGCTCAGATCCGATATGCGGCCAAACCCGCCGACGAAATGGGCGCCCTCGACCTTCAGTTCGTAAACGGCGAAGTCGCTGAAGCCGGCATATCCGGCCGCCGCGGGGTGGCGGCTCAGGAATCTGGCGCGGGCAAGCGGATCGTCCGTTTTCTCCATCTGTCCGCGAACACTGACGCGCGCGCCTTCCAGCGGGTCGCCAAGGCCCCCCGTCTCGTCGAACAGCAGCGAGGCCCGCGGGTTCCCGAGAATGTTTTTCGTATGTTCCGCAAGCGAGGAGATCAGCGTCAGCGGCGCGCCGCCGGGCTGCATGGCAACCGTAACGAGAGAGGCGTAGGGGTCGCCGGTCTCGCGATTGAGCGTCGCCAGGGAGGCCTTGAGCGCGCGGCGCATGACGGCGCGGGACCATGAATCGGAGGATTTGCCGCCGGTTTGCATGGGGGCTGTCATATTCTCCGCGTTTGCCATATTGTTGCATTGCAGTAACACTCCTGCGCGAAAGCTACTATAAGTCGTGCCACAATTTGTCCTAGTTGCGGCCATAGACCGCCACGTGGGGGACGATGTCTACCGCGAGGAACAAGTGAATGCCGACGATTGCACTGGTCGATGACGATCGGAATATTCTGACATCCCTGCGTATGGCGCTGGAATCCGAGGGGTACAAGACCCAGACCTATAATGACGGGTCTTCCGCGCTTGACGGACTGACGGGCAATCCGCCCGATCTGGCGATTCTCGACATCAAGATGCCGAGGATGGACGGGATGGAGCTGCTGCGCCGGTTGCGCCAGATGACGGAAATGCCCGTGATATTCCTCACGTCCAAGGATGAAGAGATCGATGAACTTTTCGGTCTCAAGATGGGCGCGGACGACTATATCCGCAAACCCTTCTCGCAACGCCTTCTGGTGGAGCGGGTCAAGGCCGTGCTGCGCCGCGCGCAACCGCGCGAGGCCACCGCCACGGCAGCCGATGCCACAAAGGTCATCGAGCGCGGCAAACTGAAGCTGGACGCGGAACGTCATACCTGCGAGTGGGATGGAAACCAGGTGACGCTGACCGTAACCGAGTTCCTCATCCTGCAATCGCTGGCCCAGAGGCCCGGCGTCGTCAAGAGCCGTGACGCCTTGATGGATGCGGCCTATGATGATCAGGTCTATGTCGATGACCGGACAATCGACAGCCATATCAAACGGCTTCGCAAGAAATTCAAGCAAGTCGACGACGGCTTTAATGTGATTGAGACGCTCTATGGTGTTGGCTATCGATTCAGAGAAAGCTGATGAGTGCGCCTGGCGATGGCCGTTGATTTAAATCGGTCGATAACACTTTCGGGAACCAAGCGTCTTTTGCGCGGCCCGCTCGATGTGCTCCGCCGGATCGCAAGGAAGATCGATTCCGGCTTTCCCTTTGCGTCTCTCACCCAGCGCATCGTCATCCTCAATCTGTTCAGCTTCGCCGTTCTGGTGACCGGTATCCTGTTCCTCAATCAGTTCCGCGCGGGGCTGATCGACGCCAAGGTGCAGTCTCTGCTGACGCAAGGCGAAATCATCGCCAGCGCCATCGGCGCCTCGGCGGCGATCGACACGGCGCGCGTGGCGCTGGAAATCGAACCCGCGTCCCAGGGGCAGGCCGCCGGACAGGGGGCCATCGCCCAGTCCGGCCAGGGTCTGGAATCGCTTGAATTCTCGATCAATCCGGAGCGCGCCGCGCCGGAATTGCGCGACCTCATAAAGCCGACCAAGACACGGGCGCGCATTTATGATCGCGGTGGCGCGCTGATCCTCGATTCGGAGTCACTCTATTCACGCGGTCAGATTCTGCGTTACGACCTGCTGCCGCCTGGCGGCCAGAAGCCGGACGTCATTACAAAATACTGGCGCCGTTTTTCCAAGTGGCTGTGGTCGCCGGACCTGCCGCCCTACAGCGAGACAGCGGCCATTGACGGCAGGGATATCTCGGAGGTCGCCTCGGCGCTGACGGGCGTTTCGGTTCCCATCGTGCGGGTCAATGAACGCGGCGAGCTGATCGTCTCGGTGGCCGTGCCCATTCAGCCGGTGCGCGCGGTTCTCGGCGTCCTGCTCCTGTCTACCCGGGGCGGAGACATCGACAGCATCGTCGCCGACGAGCGCTGGCAGATCATGCGCATGGGGCTCTATGCGGCGGTGGTTATGATGCTGTTGTCGATATTGATGGCGCGGACCATTGCCGGGCCGATGCGCGAGCTTTCCGATGCGGCCGAACGGGTGCGCCGGCGCATCAAGGCGCGCGCGGAGATACCCGACTATTCCTACCGGTCGGACGAGATCGGCCATTTGTCCGGCGCCCTGCGCGATATGACGTCGGCGCTCTACCGGCGCATGGACGCCATTGAAAGTTTCGCCGCCGATGTGTCTCATGAGTTGAGGAACCCGTTGACCTCGCTGCGCTCGGCCGCGGAAACCCTGCCGCGGGTCAAGAGCAAGGAATCGCGCCAGCGGCTGATGGATGTCATCGCCGACGACGTGCAGCGGCTCGATCGCCTCATCAGCGATATTTCCGACGCCTCGCGGCTGGACGCGGAACTCACGCGCGAGGACGCCGAGCCGGTGGACATCAAGGATATGCTGAACACCGTCGTTCCCGCCTTCGCCCAGTCGGTTCGCGCGCCCGCCCCCAAAATCGTCGTCAACATCCCCGATCACAGCCCCCGGGGGGCGAACCCCTATATGGTCCTCGGGCATGACAATCGTCTGGGACAGGTCATAGTCAACCTGCTCCAGAATGCGGTGTCTTTCTCTCCCAAGCGCGGCACGATTACCGTGTCGGCGGGGCGCATCGGCGATGACGTGGAGATCGTGGTTGAGGACGAGGGCCCGGGCATCCCGCCCGACAATCTCGAAAGAATTTTCGACCGTTTCTACACCGACCGGCCGGGCGAGGACGCCTTTGGCAAGAATTCCGGTTTGGGGTTGAATATTTCGCAGCAGATCGTGACGGCGCATGGCGGCAGGATCTGGGCCGAGAACCGCAAGGGGCCGCCGCGAAGGGGTGGCCGGGCATCGGGCAAGCGCGGAGCGCGTTTCATCATCAGGCTTCCCGCGGCAAACACCAAGCGGGGGTGAGAATTGTCCGGAGGCGCCACGAGCGGCGAATTGCTTGTTCATGGCACCTGTATCGCCATGTCCGCCTCCGGCGCCCTGCTCAGGGGCGCGCCCGGTTCGGGCAAATCCGATCTTGCCCTGCGGTTCATTTCGCTCTTCGGCGTGGCGGACGGGGGAATTCAGGGGGCCTGTCTGGTGGCCGACGACCAGGTGCTGCTGTCGCGCGAGGGGCGGGGGCTTGTCGCCCGTTCACCCGAGACAATCGCCGGCCGGCTCGAAGTGCGCGGTGTCGGCATTGTCGAGGTTCCCCATTGCGAGCGGACGCCGCTGACCCTGGTCGTCGATCTTGTCGCGGCCGGGGACGTGCCGCGCATGCCGCCCGATCCCTTGCCGCGTGAGGATATCCTGGGCGTACAAACGCCGGTAGTGAAGCTGAACCCGTTTGAAATTTCCAGCCCGGTCAAGCTCAAGCTGGTTTTGACGGGCAGGCCCTGAGAAGGACCGCATTGCACCCTTGGAATAGTTCGAAAACGCGCTAGACTCCCGATGGAGACAAAGTGAGAATTGCCTGTGCCCGGGACGCGAGGCGGACAGGGCAGATGAACCGGTTGTGCGTTTAGCGGGGTAACACATGATGATCGGACTGGTGGTTGTCACCCATGGCGGGCTTGCCCAGGAATTTCAGGCGGCGCTTGAGCATGTGCATGGTCCACAGAAGCAGGTTGCCGCTATTTCCATTGGTCCCGATGACGACATGGAAACCCGCCGTAACGATATCTTGCAGGCGATCAAGGACGTGGATTCGGGCAAGGGAACGGTTCTCCTGACCGATATGTTCGGCGGGACCCCGTCCAATCTGGCGATTTCGGTGATGGAGCAGGCCAAGGTTGAAGTGATCGCCGGCGTCAATCTGCCGATGCTCATCAAGCTGGCGAGCGTGCGCGGCGAATGCGATCTGGAAGACGCCATCTCACAGGCTCAGGAAGCGGGCCGGAAATATATTTCCGTTGCCTCCAAGATACTGAGCGAGAGATGAGGCCGGGGCCGGGCGGTGCCGGCGCGGACCGGCGGCAATGAGTGAAGAAGGCCAGCCGCGGGACGGGCAATCGCCCGTCGGCGTGTTTTCCGGTGAAGTGGTGATCCCGAACCTGAAGGGGCTGCATGCGCGCGCGTCCGCGAAATTCGTGAAATGCGCGGAAGGGTTTGATGCCGAAGTGCGGGTGACGCGTGAAGGCCAGACCGTGCTTGGCACATCCATCATGGGGCTCATGATGCTGGCCGCTGCCCAGGGCAATGCGATTGTGATCGAAACCGAAGGCGCCGGCGCGCAACAGGCGCTCGCCGCGCTGGTTGCGCTGGTCGAGGCCGGATTTAACGAAGAGGCCTGATCCTGAAACGGTTTTTCATGAAACCGGAAGAGCCCGGCCACCCCAAGGATGCACTCACGGGGTGGTTGGGCAAGGGGGAGCGGGCGGCCGGGAATACCTAGAGCATTATTCAATATGAATGGATCATGCTCTAACTAAAGAAGACCTAGAGCGTTTCAATAGAGGCGTGAAACGATCTAGCCCGTGATCCGCAGCTTGGAAATCTCTTGCGCGATCGCCTGAAAGGCGTCGTCGAGCTCGTTGGAGTTGTCCAGCGTGAAGAAGCGGCTCGCGCTGCTGGCGCAATTCTCCAGCATATCCTGGGTCGTCTGGTCGTTGATCTCGAGCGCCAGGGTGTAGATCACGATACCCGCGGCCTTGGCGTTGGTGCAGGACTGGGCGGTCCGCGTGTTTATGGTTGCGCGCAGCGCGCTCGTCGAACCGGACGAAGATCCGAGCCGGTTCTGGGCATGGTAGCCGTAAGCCGAGTACCAGGACTCATTATGCGTCGACGTTCCCAGGTGCCAGTTCGCGCCATCGGACATCAGGATCATGATTTTGGTGTTATTGGGCTCGTTATAGGGTTTGCCCTGGCTGAAGGGTTCACCCGGCGACAGCAGCCGCCAGCCCCACATCAGGGCGGTGTGGATGTTGGTGCCGCCATAGGCCTGCATCGAGTTGATCGCCGTGGTGATGTTGCTGCTGTTGTTGGTAAGCTCCCGTACCGGATTGGAATCGCACCCCCAGTTGGGGCCCATGCGGGTGCCGAAAGCCAACGACGTATCGGGGGTTTCGTTCTTGTATTTGCAAAGACGCCGCTGGGCCTGATTGTTATTGTTGGGGTTATTGCTGCAAGTTCCGCCGCTGTCGTCGAGATAGTCGTTCGGGTAGCTGGAACTCGAGTCGGGCTCATCGGGCGCGAACAGCGGCACGAACATGGAATCGCCGCCGTTGGCCGGCGTGTCGTCAACGTCATGCGGGGCCGGGCGCACCTCCACGCATCCGCGCCAGGACACATTGTTCATTTTGTTCAAAACCCACCAGCGCGAGCGGTTGGCGTTGCTGAAATGCTCCGAGTGAACTGACGATCCGACATTCTGGTCCATCCAGCTTGCATTGGAATACTGGGTGCCCACATTGACCGCCATGGCGAAGGGCACCAGGCCGATCGTGACATTGTCGGAACTCTGCTGGTTCGAAAAAAGAATGTCCACGAGGTCGCCGGCCGCATCCCTGAGATTGCTGATCTTGGACCCGGCCATCGAGCCGGAATTATCCAGCACCATGACGACCTCGAATGTGCCGCCGGCGATATTCACCGTACTGGTTGCGCCGACGGGAAATGTATCGATGCCGATCGTGCCAAGTATAAAGGTGTTCACGGTCACATTCGCCGTTGCCGTCACTACAGTGCCGGAGATGGAGACATTGACGGTAAGGCCCGCCGGAAAATCCGGCCCGAGATTGGCGTTCATGACTTTCGTGGCGGCTTCCTGGGCGTCGCTTTCGCTGGCGCTGATTTCCAGGACGCGGCCCGCCGCCAGGGCCGCGGCGTCGAGCGCATTCTGCATTTTTGCGCGCGTACGGTAGGCATAGGCATAGTCAATCGCGCCGCCGACAAAGCCCATCAGGGGAATGAGGGTCAGTCCGAACAGCAGCACGACGGCGCCGGTCTGGTTGGCGACGAATTTCCGGAGCCCGTCACGCATTAGCCTGCGTGAGAAATTAACAAGATAATTCAATGATTTGCCGCGAAACATGATCTCAGCCCTTACTTACACAATGGGTGTATGACGGTGTCTGACGCCACATCGCCTGGGACCAAGGACTAGCGCGCGAGAACATCAAAGCAGGATTCTCTTTCGATTTTGTTACTTGGCGCCTGCCGGCAATGGCTCGGCCGGGGCCACGCGATGGATATAACGATTTCTTTATATCTCTCTTGCATCCCGGTTGGGGCTGGGCTAAGAGAAGCGCGCGAAGCTGACGGTTGCCATGACGCTCAGGCAGCACCACGCCCGCGCGTTCCCCCGGCAATCAGGTCATCAGAGGTCACGAGCCATGGACTATAAGGTCAAGGACATTTCGCTTAGCGACTATGGCCGCAAGGAAATCGACATTGCGGAAACGGAAATGCCGGGGCTCATGGCCCTCCGCGAGGAGTATGGAAACAAAAAGCCGCTGAAGGGCGCGCGGATCGCCGGTTCCCTGCATATGACCATACAGACGGCGGTGCTGATCGAGACGCTTGTTGCTCTTGGCGCGGAAGTGCGCTGGGCATCCTGCAATATTTTCTCCACCCAGGATCACGCGGCGGCGGCCATTGCGCAGACCGGCGTGCCGGTGTTCGCGGTGAAAGGCGAGACGCTGGAAGAATACTGGGACTATGCCGACCGGATATTCCTGTTCGAAGACGGCGCCAACCTGATCCTCGACGATGGCGGCGATGCAACCATGTATATCCTCAACGGCGCGCGCGCGGAAGCTGGTGAGATGGACCTCATCGAGAACCCGCAATCGGAAGAAGAGGAATATTTCTTTGCCCAGATCAAGAAACGCATGGCCTCCGATCCGGGCTGGTTTACGGCGCAGCGCGACAAGATCAAGGGCGTGAGCGAGGAAACGACGACCGGCGTTCACCGCCTCTATCAGCTGGTGGAAAAGGGGCTGCTTCCCTTCTCCGCGATCAATGTGAATGACAGCGTCACCAAGTCCAAATTCGACAATAAATACGGCTGCAAGGAATCCCTCGTCGACGGCATTCGCCGCGCCACCGACACCATGATGGCGGGCAAGGTCGCGGTGGTGTGCGGTTATGGCGACGTGGGCAAGGGGTCGGCCCTCTCGCTCAGGGGCGCGGGCGCGCGGGTCAAGGTTACCGAAGTCGATCCCATATGCGCGTTGCAGGCCTCCATGGACGGGTTCGAGGTCGTGATGCTGAAAGACGCGGCCCCCGCCGCCGACATCTTCATCACCACCACCGGCAACAAGGATGTCATCACGCTCGACGACATGCGGGCCATGAAGGACATGGCGATCGTCGGCAATATCGGTCATTTCGACAATGAAATTCAGGTGGCGCAACTCAAGAATTTCAAATGGACCAACATCAAGCCGCAGGTGGACATGATCGAGTTTCCCGACGGCAAGCGGATCATCCTGCTGTCGGAAGGGCGGCTGCTCAATCTCGGCAACGCGACCGGGCACCCGAGCTTTGTCATGAGCGCCTCCTTCACCAATCAGGTGCTGGCGCAGATCGAGCTGTGGACCAGGGGCGATGACTACGCGAACGAAGTCTATGTGCTGCCAAAGCATCTGGATGAAAAGGTCGCGCGCCTCCATCTCGAAAAACTCGGTATCAAACTGACCCAGCTCAGCGCCAAACAGGCCGAGTATATCGGCGTGCCTGTCCAGGGGCCCTACAAGCCCGAACATTACCGCTACTAAAGCGTTTTTGAGGTATTCCCGGCCCCCCGCTCCCCCTTGCACGGGCCGCCCCAAGGGTACACTCACGGCGTGGCCGGGCTCCGGTTTCATCGAAACCGCCTAGGGCCAGTTCCGGGATACATTTCCGCGGGGAATTTTTTCTCCGGTATTTGCCCTCGTGGATGTGGGCAAGGGGACTCTTTGTCGGGTAATCTGCAAGTGATTCGCCCGATGAGACCGGTTCATGCGCGCCTTTGTCAGGGTCCGGACCCTAGGGTGTTTGCTGCGCAGCGTATGACGCGCAGACCAAACGGGGGTGGCTTGGAGCGAGGGAATGCTTGGCGGCAAAGGGCTGAAGGATTCGCTGAAGGTTGCGGGGCCGGGGATACTGCTCGCCGCGGCGGCGCTCCCGCATATCGCTTCGGCTGCTCCGCTCGACCTGGTGGAGGAATTCGGCTTTGACGCGCGGTCCCTCCTGGTAGCGGGAATATTCTCCGGAAGCATGGTGTTCGCGGTCTTTGCCGGCGGCATCTTTTTGCGCGCCGCGGGGCGCGCCCGCCGCGCCGCGGCGCGCGCGCGCGAAAGCGCCGAACAAACGGATAGTGAACGGGTTTCGTTCCGCTCCCTGATCGCCGCGGAGCCGCAAGTGCTTTTGCAGTGGGATGGCGCCGGTGCGCCGGTGCTGGCGGCGGCGACGCTGGATGCAGCCCTTGGGGTTCCCTCGACGGCCAAGGACGTGGCGCGCTTTACCGGCTGGCTTGAGGCCGGGTCCGCGCGTGACCTCGAGGAGCGAACCGGCGCCCTGCTCGAGGCGGGTGAGAGCTTTACCATTTGCGTCGAAACCGCCACCGGCGCGCGCCTTGAAGCGGCGGGCCGGGTCTCGGCGGCCGGCGCCATAGTGAAAATCCGCGATATTGCAGGCGACCGCAAGGAGATGGCGGCGCTCAGCGATGAACGCCAGCGCCTTGGCCGCGACCTGGAGTTGACCCGGTCGCTTTTTGACGCTTTGCCCATGCCCGTCTGGTTCCGTGATTCAAAGGGTAAGCTGGAGTGGGTGAACGACGCTTATGCGCAGGCCGTCGACGCGGCGTCCTCAACGGAGGTTCGCGACCGGCAGATCGAGTTTCTGAGCACGCGCCAGCGTGCAGCCGCCGCGCAGAAATCCGGTCCCGGCAAGCCCGAAAGCCAGCGTATCCACGCGATTGTTTCAGGGGAGCGCCGCGCATTCGATGTCATTTCACTGCCCGCAAGCCCGGCGAGCGCCGGCATCGCCATCGACGCGGCGGCGCTGGAAACGGCGCAAAGCGCGCTCAGCCGCCAGATCGAGGAAAACACCCGCACGCTCGATCGTATCGCCACCGCCGTCGCGATTTTTTCGCCCGACCAGAGGCTGCAATATTACAATCAGGCATTTGCCGATCTGTGGAAACTGGACGATGCCTGGCTTGCGGCGGGACCGAGCGACGGAGAAATTCTTGACCTGCTGCGCCAGCGCCGCTGCCTGCCCGAGCAGGCCGATTACCGCGCCTGGAAGCAGAAGCAGCTTGGACGCTATGAAAGCACCTCCACCCATGAGGACCGCTGGCATTTGCCCGACGGGCGCACGATCCAGGTGGTCGCCAATTTTGCCGCCGACGGCAGCGCCACCTATCTCAACGAAAACATCACCGAGCAGCTGGCGCTGAAGAGCCGCTATAACGCGCTTATCCATGTGCAGAAGGAAACCCTCGATCATTTGCGCGAAGGGGTGGCCGTGTTCGCCAGCGACGGGCGGCTGAAACTGTATAATCCGGCCTTTGCAAGCATCTGGAAACTGAATGTGAAAGCCCTGGCCGACGAGCCGCATATCGATGAGGTGATCGGCTGGTGCCGCGTGCTGCTCGACGACGATGCGGCGTGGGACGAGGTCAAGCGGGCGATCACAAGTATCGACGATGAGCGCGCCCCCCTGGAGGGGCATCTGGGCCGCCCGGACGGCAGCATGCTCGCCTATGCCGGGTTGCCGCTGCCCGACGGGGCGACGTTGCTGACCTATGTGGACATCACCGATTCAAAACGTGTCGAGAATGCGCTGATCGAGCGCAACGAAGCGCTTATGGCGGCCGACCGGTTGAAGAGCGACTTCATCTCCCACGTGTCCTATGAGCTGAGAACGCCGCTCACCAACATCATCGGTTTCGCGGAGTTGCTCACCAGCCCGTCGACCGGCGATCTGAATGAGCGCCAGCGCGAGTATCTGGGGGACATCCAGTCGTCATCGGATACCCTGCTCACCATCATCAACGACATTCTCGATCTGGCGACCATCGATGCGGGCACGCTCGAACTCTCGCTCACCAAAATCCGGGCCAGGGATGTCATTGACGCCGCGGTCGTCGGCGTGCGCGAGCGCCTGAAGACCGGCAGGCTGGATTTGCGGGTGCGCATTGCCGGGGATGTCCAGGAATTCGTGGCCGATGGCCGCCGCCTGACCCAGGTGCTGTTCAATCTGCTGTCAAACGCCATCGGCTTTTCCGAACCCGGCGGCATCATCACCATCGAGTGCCGGAGCGAGGGCGACATGGTCTCCATTTCCGTGGAGGACAAGGGGCGCGGTATCCCGGAGGACTACCAGGAGAGCGCCTTCGACCGCTTCGAGTCGCGCTCGCAGGGCTCGCACCATCGCGGCGCGGGTCTCGGGCTCACCATCGTCAAGAACCTCGTGGAGCTGCATGGCGGCACCGTGTCGCTGCGCTCCGCGCCCGGCGTGGGAACCACCGTTACGGTGCTGCTGCCAAAAAAAAATATGAAAACGGCTCCGGCTCCGGCTCCGGCCCCTGACTCCGAGGGAGGCGATGCGGACGGGCAGAGCGCACCTCCGGTTCCGCCGGCCGCGGCGGCCGGATGAGCGCTCCCTGGGTGCTCCGGGATGCGGACATTGAGGAGCTTTTCAGGCTCGCGTCTTACGTCGCGCTGGTCCTGAAGCCCGGCGATGTCGTCGCCCTGAAGGGGGAGCTGGGCGCGGGCAAAACGACATTCGCGCGCGGGCTGATCGGCGCGGTTCTCGATGATCCGGCACTCGAAATCCCGAGCCCGACCTTTGCCCTGATGCACGTTTATGACGGCGGGCGGCTGCCGCTCGCCCATATCGACTGCTACCGCCTGGAGAGCGCGGAAGAGGCGCGCGAGATCGGCCTGGAAGACGCGCTGCGGAACGGCGCGGCGATCATCGAGTGGGCCGAACGGATTAGCGGCGTCCTTCCCGGAGATCGTCTGGAAATCGAAATTCGCGACGGCGCGCGCGATGACCTGCGCGACCTGACCCTCACCGGACACGGGGCGTGGCGCGAACGGCTGGCGCGGCTCCGGGACATGGCCGCGTTCTGCGCCGCTTCGCCCTGGGCGCGCGCCCGGCCGGTCTTTCTGCAGGGCGATGCCTCAACCCGCGCCTATGCGCGCCTTCACTTGGGAAGCGAGAGCGCCATATTGATGGACGCCCCCGCGCTGAGCGACGGCCCGCCTGTCCGCGATGGCAAATCTTACAGCGCGCTTGTGCATCTGGCCGAGGACGTGAAACCCTTCGTTGCCGTGGCGCAGGCCCTTGGGAGGGCCGGCCTGAGCGCGCCGCGCATTCTGGCGCATGATTTGGCGGGAGGGTTTCTCATAATCGAGGATCTGGGGAACCGGGTGTTCGCGGCGGAGCCCGGCGACGACCCGCCGCTGGAAGAGCTTTACCGGGCGGCGGCCGATGTGCTGGTGGCCCTGCGCGCCCACCCGCCGGAAGAGGAGCTTCCCCTGCCCGGCGGCGGCACCCACACTCTGCCCCGTTTCGACGCCCGCGCGCTTCAGATCGAGGCGGACCTTCTTCTCGACTGGTTCTATCCGGCGGTTCACGGACACGCGGCGTCCGCGCCTGTGCGCGCAGCTTTCCATGCCGCTTTCGGCGCGCTGTTCGAGGCGCTGGAAGGGCAGGACGAGAGCTGGGTGCTGCGCGACTATCATTCGCCCAATCTGTTATGGCTGCCGGAGCGTGAAGGCCTGGCGCGCGTCGGCGTCATCGATTTCCAGGACGCCGTCAGGGGCCATGCCGCCTATGACCTTGTGTCGCTGTTGCAGGATGCCCGCCGCGATATTCCGGCCAGCCTTGAAGGGCGTTTGCTCCTCCACTACTGTGACGCATGCGAGAGGCGCGATTCAGAATTCGGCGGGCAGGCCTTTTCAGCCGCCTATGCGACGCTGGGGGCTCAGCGCAATACCAAGATACTCGGCATATTCGCACGGCTTGCAAAGCGGGATGGAAAGCATGGCTATCTGGCCCACATCCCGCGCGTTTCCGCTTATCTGGAGCGCGATCTTGAACACCCGGCGCTTGGGTTCTTGCGCGACTGGTATGACACTCACTTGCCGGCGGCTGTGCGCGTCAAACCCCTCGATATCTGAAAGGGCCTGGGCCCCATGAGCACGGCCCGCACCGCGATGGTTCTCGCCGCCGGGCTCGGGACCCGCATGGCGCCCCTGACCGACGCTCTGCCCAAGGCGCTGGTGCCGCTCAATGGCAAGCCGCTCATCGATCACGTGCTCGACCGGCTGGCGCTGGCGGGCGTGGAGCGGGCGGTCGTAAATGTGCACCATATGGCCGGCCAGATCGAAGCCCATCTCGCCAGCCGGACCTCTCCTGCGATCGGCATTTCAGATGAACGCGACTTGCTGCTCGATACGGGCGGCGGCGTCGCCCGCGCCTTGCCCATGCTGGGCGCTGGTCCATTCTTCATTCACAATTCGGATTCGGTCTGGAGCGAAGGCCCGCGCCCCTGTCTTGAGCAGCTGGCCGGGGCCTGGAGGCCGGAAATCATGGACACGCTCCTTCTGCTCGCGCCCAAATCCGCCACACTCGGCTATGATGGCCGGGGAGATTTTGGCATGAGCGCCGATGGCGCGGTCGCCAGGCCCGATGGGGGCGAAGAGGCTGCTTTCGCGTTCACCGGGGTTTCGCTCGCGAATTCCCGCCTGTTCGAGGGCGCTCCGGAGGGGAAATTCTCTCTCAATGTCCTGTGGGACAGGGCCATTGCGAAGGGCCGGGCCTATGGAATGCGCCATGAAGGCGTGTGGATGCATGTGGGCACGCCGGGCGCGGTGAAACAAGCTGAGGAGCGTATGAGGCGTGAACAGGGGTGAGGGAAGAGATGCGGGCAAGACCGCTTCAGGTCCGCGCCCGCGGCTCTACACCATTGCGCCCACGTCTCCCTTTCTCGACACGCTGGCGCGCGCGGTCCTGAAAGGCGATCTGCCCGTTGCCGGCGGTACGCCGCCGGACAAACTCGGCCTCACGCGCTGGACCATCCTGCTGCCCACCCGCCGCGCGGTGCGGGCGCTGGGCGAGGCGTTCTTAAAGGTTTCGGGCGACCCGGCGCTGCTCCTGCCGCGCATCCGCCCGCTCGGCGATGTGGACGAGGACGCGCTGGTCCTGTCGCCGCCGCCCGAGGCCGGGAACAATGCCGAACTCGCGCTTGATTTGCCTGCGGCCATCAGCGCCAATGAGCGCCGTCTGGTGCTCACCAAACTCATTCTGAAATGGAGCCGGACCCTCGCGGCGGCGGGCAGCGGCGAGGCCGGCTACACCCAGAGCGCCACCCCCGCGCAGGCCTCGAGCCTCGCCGTCCAGCTTGCCGCCCTCATGGACGCATTGGACGCCGAGCAGGTTGATCTGGACGCGATAGAAAGTCTCGCGCCGGAGCGTTTCGCCGACCACTGGCGGCACACGCTGAAATTTCTGGAGATTGTCACCGGGCATTGGCCCGCATATCTGCGCGAGCAGGATGTCATGGCGCCCTATGCCCGCCGCAACGCACTGATGGCGGCCGAAACCGAGCGGCTGGCCGCAAGCCCGCCCAAGGCCCCTGTTATCGCCGCCGGGTCCACCGCCACCGCCCCCGCCACGGCGGCGCTGCTGGAGGCCGTGGCGCGGTTGCCCGATGGCGCGGTGGTTCTGCCCGGGCTCGACATGGCGCTGGACGAGGAGAGCTGGCAGGCGATAAACGCCCCGGTTCCTCACCCCGAGCATCCGCAATTCGGCATGCACCGGTTTCTCTCCCGGCTGGGCGCCTCCCGCGATGAAGTCATGGCGCTGGGCGCGGACGAAGCGCGCGGCGCGCGGGCAAGCGTCGTCTCCCAGGCCCTGCGCCCGGCGGGGACAACGGACAAGTGGCTGGATTTTGCCGGGGACGCCGACCGGGAGGCCATCGCCGGGGCGCTTGAGGGCGTCGCCAGGATCGATGCTCCGGGCGAACAGGACGAGGCGGAGGTGATCTCCCTGCTGCTGCGCCAGGCCGCTGAACAACCGGGCCGCACGGCCGCCCTTGTGACCCCTGACCGGACGCTGGCGCGGCGCGTCTCCATCCGGCTGGAAAAATGGCGCGTGGACGTCGACGACTCCGCCGGCACGCCCCTGGACAAGACGCTGCCCGGCAGTTTCATGGACGCCGTGGTGGATGCGGCCGGGACAGGATTTGCGCCGGTGCCGCTGCTGGCGCTGCTGAAGCACCCCTTCACCCTTCTTGGCCGCGATGCGGGCGCCATGCGCCGCGCCGCGCGGGCGCTGGAGCTGGTTGCCATGCGCCAGCCGGCGACCGCGCCGGGCTTTGCCGCCTTGCGCACGACCATGGCGCGCACCCGCCGTGGGGTGAGTGAGGGAACCCAGCGCCAGCAGGCGGTGTTGCGGCTTGAGGAGAAGGACTGGCGGGGTGTCGAGAAATTGCTCGATGACCTTGAAACGGTCCTGCGTCCGCTGACGGAAATTTTCGAAAAACCGGACAGGACCACCCCGCTGAATGAGTTGTTGCGCGCCCATGTGCAAGCCGGCGAAGCGCTGGCGGCGAATGCCGAGGGCTCAGGCGCGGCGCTCTGGCGCGGCGAAGCGGGTGAGGCGCTGGCCGGTCTGTTCGAATCCCTGCTCACGGCGGAGTCTTCAGACCTTGAAATCGCCCCGGCGGACTATCCCGAACTCTACCGCTCGTTCGTGGCCGGACTGGCGGTGCGACCGCGAGGCCCCAGGCATCCGCGTATTTTTATCTGGGGGCCGCTCGAAGCGCGCCTGCAACGCCCGGACATGGTGGTGCTGGGCGGGTTGAACGAAGGGGTGTGGCCGGCAAGCGTGGAAACCGACCCCTGGCTCAGCCGGCCCATGCGCGCCGAAATCGGCCTGTCCGCGCCGGAGCGGCGCATCGGGCTTGCCGCCCATGACGTGGCGCAATTGCTCGGCGTGGAAAAGGTCTATCTCACGCGGGCGGAAAAGGCCGGCGGTGCGCCGAGCGTACCCTCGCGCTGGCTGCTGCGGCTCGATGCCGTGCTGGACGCGGTGGAGCTGAAGGGCGCCCTCGAACCGGCGGAACCCTGGCTGGAATGGGCGCGCGCCCGCGATAGGGTGGAGGCGGTTGCGCCGGTTCGCGCCCCCGCGCCTCGCCCGCCCGTATCGGCCCGCCCCAGGCGGTTGTCCGTGACGCGCATCGAGGCGTGGATTGCCAGCCCCTACGCCATCTTCGCGGGAGATATTCTGCGGCTCAAAAAGCTGGACGGGATCGCGGAGGAGCCGGGGCCCGCGCTCAAGGGCATGCTCGTTCATGACCTCTTGCAGCGCTTCGCCCAGGCCTATCCGGACAAATTACCGAGCGATATCGAAGCGGCCCTCATGCATCACGCCAATGCGCTGTTCGGCGAATTTGGCGGCCAGGCCCGCATAGAAGCCTTCTGGCGCGGGCAATTCGCCAATTTCGCCCGCTGGTTCGCGGCCACCGAACCCGCGCGCCGCGAAGGGGTGAGCGCGGTGAACGCCGAAGTGAAAGGCGCCCTTGAGATAGACGGCAATTTCACGCTGTCCGCGCGCGCCGACCGCATTGACATACGCGCGGATGGCACGCTCGCGATTTATGACTACAAGACCGGCAGCGTGCCGAGTGAAAAACAAATCGAGGAGACAAAAGCGCCGCAACTGCCCCTGGAGGGCGTGATTGCACAAGCGGGAGGGTTTGAGGGCCTACCCGCGGCCCCCGTCTCACGCCTCGTCTATATCCGCGCCCGGGGCTATGGCGAGGGCGGCGAGGAGCGTGATGCCGGGAAAAAGATCGCGCCGGACGAACTTGCGGTGCAGGCACTCGAGCATCTGGAAACGCTGGTCGGCGCTTATGCCATCGAGACCCAGCCCTACGAGGCGCTGCGGCGCGCCGGGTTCCGCAACTCCGCGCAATACCGCTATGACGACTATGCCCATCTGGCGCGGGTGCAGGAGTGGCAGGCCGGCGGCGAGGGTGAGGAATAGCCCCCATGTCCACCGAACAAATCAAACAGATGACCGACGCCAACCAGGCCATTGCGTCGAACCCGCGGGTTTCCGCCTGGGTGTCGGCCAATGCCGGCACCGGCAAAACCACCGTTCTGGTCAACCGCGTGCTGCGTCTCCTGCTGCACAGGGACGCCGCCGGCGACGCCTATACGCGCCCCGAGAAAATCCTCTGCCTCACCTATACCAAGGCGGCGGCGGCGGAGATGGAAAACCGCCTGTTCGCCATTCTTGCCCACTGGGCGGTGGTGAGTGAGCGGGAGCTTGCGGGCGCCTTGAAGGATTTGCGAGGGGAGCCCGCCTCGCCGCGGGACATGGCGCGCGCGCGCAGGCTTTTCGCCACCACGCTCGACACCAGGGGCGGGCTGAAGATTCACACCATCCACGCGTTCTGCGAGCGCCTGCTGCACCGCTTTCCGCTTGAGGCGGGTATCCAGGCGGATTTCAAGGTGCTGGAGGATCAGGAGCGCCGGACCTTGCGCGAGGCGGCGATAGATGACGTGCTGGGCCGGGCCACTGCGGAACCCGGAGAGCCCCTGGGACAGGCGCTGACGGAAGTGGTCGCGGTGAGCGCGGAAGAGAGTTTCCGTAGTCTCATAGAGGTGGCGCTCGGCAGGCAGGAAGAGATACGCGCGCTGCACCGGCTGAATGACGCCTTCGTCACGCTGGGTCAATCCGAGCGAAACGGCATCATCGCTGCATTTGGAGAAAGTGCCAACCGCAGCGAAGCGGATGTCCTCAATGACATGGCACAGGCGCTCAGCGATGCGCAGATCGATACCTTCCTCGCCGGTATTTCCGCCGAGAAGGCGACCGAGAAAAACCTGCTGTCCGCGCTTGCCAGGGCGAAGGCGGCCGGCGCGCCCGAATTGCGGGCGCTGGCGTTCCGTGAAGCATTTCTGATTCAGGCGGGCACGCCGAGAAAGACCCTTCTGACCAAGTTGGTCGCGGCGGAGCATCCGGAATTCCTTGAAGAACTTCACGATGCCCAGGACAAGGTCGCCGCCCTGGCCCGCGAACAGGCCGCCTTGAACATCGCCTCCGCCACCGGTGCGCTGCTCACCCTCGCCGATGAAATCATTGCCCGCTATGAGCGCCGCAAGGCCGCGCGCGCGGGGCTGGACTATGACGATCTGATCGAGAAGTCGGTCCGCCTGCTGTCCGGCAGCCGCGCCGCCGCCTGGGTGCTCTACAAGCTCGACTACGGCATCGACCATATCCTCGTCGACGAGGCGCAGGATACGAGCCCGGTGCAATGGCGGGTGATCGACGCGCTGGCCGGTGAGTTTTTCGCCGGGGAAAGCGCGCAGGAAACCGACCGGACCCTGTTCGCCGTGGGCGATGAAAAGCAGTCCATTTACTCCTTTCAGGGGGCCGACCCAGCGTCCTTTGCCGAGCATGGCCGAAAATTCAGAACACTTGCGGAAGCTGCCGGTCGGCAGTGGGAGCGCGTGCCGCTGACGGTGTCCTTCCGCTCCACCGAACCTGTGCTGAAGGCGGTGGATGAGGTCTTCGATCATGAGGGCGCGCGCGATGGGGTCGTGTGGGAGGGCGCGCAAATCGTCCATCAGGCAGTGCGCGCGGGGCAGGCCGGGCTGGTGGAACTCTGGCCCGTGGAGGAACCGGTCGACCACACCCCCGCCCACGCCATGCGCCCCCATGAGGAAGAAGCCGCTGAAACCCACGCCCGCGACGCGCTGGTGGAGAAGATCGCCGACACCATCAAGCATTGGCTGGGCAGCGGTGAGCGGCTTGACGCGCAAAACCGGGCCATGCGTCCCGGTGACATACTGCTTCTTGTGCGTAACCGCGATGAATTCGTCGGCAAACTCATCCGGGCGCTGAAGGCCCGGGGCATTCCCGTCGCCGGCGCGGACCGGATGAAGCTGGGCGAACAGCTTGCCGTCATGGACCTGATGGCTGTCGGCGATTTCGTGCTGCTGCCGGACGATGATCTCACCCTCGCATGCGTACTCAAGAGCCCGTTGTTCGGCTTCGATGACGACGATCTGTTCGATCTGGCCTTTGAGCGCACCGGCCCACTGTGGAACGCCCTGCGGGACAAGGCGAAAAAGGATGAGCGCTACGGCGCCGCCGCGGCCCGTTTGTCCCAATGGCTCAAAAGCGCCGACACCGCGCCGCCTTACGAGTTCTTTGCCGGGCTTCTGGAAGAGCGTCAGATGCGCATGCGCCTTACGCTCATCGCGCGGCTGGGCGCGGATGCGGGCGACGCCATCGACGAGTTTCTCAATCTCGCGCTGGACTATGAGCGCCTGTCCCACCCCTCGCTGCAGGGCTTTCTCGACTGGATGCGCCGGGCGCAAGCGGAAGTGAAGCGCGACATGGAGCAGGAGCGCGACGAGGTGCGGATCATGACCGTGCATGGCGCCAAGGGGCTGGAGGCCAATGTGGTGATCCTGCCCGACACCTGCCGAACGCCATCGGGAGGCGGCAACAGGCCGAAACTGCTGCCCCTGCCGCGCGCCTCCGCGCCACCGGATGTACAGGATCATCTGGTGTGGGTGCCGCCCGGCACCATGGAGCTTGGCGAGATCGCGGACGCCAAGGAGGAGCGGAAGGAGAAAGACCGGGAGGAATATAACCGGCTTCTCTATGTCGCCATGACCCGCGCGCGCGACCGGCTCTATGTGTGCGGCTGGAAGGGCGCGAAGAAAATCCCCGATACATGCTGGCACAAACTTGTGAGCGCCGGTCTGGAAGGCCTGGCCCGGCCGGCCAGGGGCGCGCTCGGGCAAGATGTGCTGCGCTACGAATCCAGCCAGGACCCGAAGCTGGAGGTCGAGGCAGGCGAGACGCCGCAGAGGCCGGAGCCCGTTCCGCTTCCGCGATGGGCAAAAGAAGATGCCGCGCCGGAGGCTTCGCCGGCCTTGCCGCTGACGCCATCGGCCATTTCGTCGGCGGGTGAACCGGGAGAAGGGGAGCTGCCCGAACAGGATGTCGTGCCGCCGCTGGAGCGGGCTGACGCTTCCCGTTTCCTGCGCGGAAATCTGGTCCATGCCCTGTTGCAGCATCTGCCGGAAATCGATGCGGACAAGCGGGCGCAAACGGCACGGCGCTATGTTGCCGCCAAGGGGAAGGAGCTTGCCGGGAAGGACCGCGAGGACATCGTGGCGGAAACTTTGGCGATCCTTGAGGGGGGCGAATTCGCGCCCCTGTTCGGGCCGCGCAGCCAGGCGGAGGCGCCCGTCGCGGCGCGTATTTCGCGCGCGGGCAAACCGGCGCTGGAATTCAACGGGCAGATCGACCGGATTGTGGAACTCGAAAATGAGGTCCTCATTGTCGACTACAAGACCAACCGCCCGCCGCCAAAGAGGGCGCAGGATGTCGCCCCGCTCTACCGCCGGCAGCTCGCCGCCTACAGGCAAGCGCTTCGGCGCATTTATCCCGGCAAGAAGGTGCGCGCCGCGCTGCTGTGGACCGACGGACCGCATATCATGGCGATGCCGGATGAACTGCTGGATGAGGCGGAAGCCGACATTATGAAGCTATAGTGAGGGCCTCTTGACGCTTGGAAGCCGGGCACCTACGTTCCCCTCGACTTTCAGGGGTCCAAAATGATTCCCCTGCCCGGAATATGAGGAGTTCACGGCATGACAAGCACAGCGGTTTCCGACGATACCTTCGAGGACGAGGTCCTGAAATCCTCGACCCCCGTGGTGGTCGATTTCTGGGCGGAATGGTGCGGACCGTGCAAACAAATCTCCCCCGCGCTCGACGAGATCGCGCAGGAGATGGACGGCAAGGTGAAGATCGCCAAGATCAATATCGACGAGAATCCGAATACGCCCGGAAAATATGGTATTCGCGCAATCCCGACCCTGATCCTGTTCAAGGACGGCGAAGTCGCCTCGACCCAGACCGGCGCTCAGCCCAAGGGCAAGCTGGTGGACTGGATCAACAGCTCCATTTCCTGAGCCGGCAAAGTCAGATTTGAGTTTCAGAAGACCCCGGTCACGCGCCGGGGTTTTCTTCTTCCAGCATTGCCAGAACCTGTCCGGCGAGATAGAGCGAGCCGCATATGAGGATGCGCACCGGCCCGTCGGCGCGCATGCGGCTTGCCTCGAGGGCCTGGACGAGGCTGCCGGCGGCATGCGCATCGAGCCCGGCGCCGCGGGCAATGACTGCCAGTTCATCCGCGCCATAGGCCTTGTCCCTGCCTTCCACCGCAACGGTCGCGGCCCATTGGGCGAGGCCGTCGAAGTGCCGGAAGAAGCCGTCCGCATCCTTGCCTGTCATCATCCCGCAAATCAGGTGCAGGGGCTGCGGCGCTCGTTCCTCCATTTCGGCCATGGCGTGCGCAAGCGCTTCGGCGGCGGATATATTGTGACCGCCGTCGAGCCATATCTGCGAGTCCTTCGCCACGTGAGCCTGCAGGGCGCTGCCGGTGAGGTTCTGGAGCCGGGCCGGCCATTGCGCCGACTTCAGGCCGGCCGAAAGGGCCGCGCTTGCAGCCGGCTCTCCGGCCAGCGCGCGCATGGCGGCGAGAG
This sequence comes from bacterium BMS3Bbin10, assembly GCA_002897995.1. Taxonomy (GTDB): domain Bacteria; phylum Pseudomonadota; class Alphaproteobacteria; order Rhizobiales; family Methyloligellaceae; genus UBA2767. The sequence continues at coordinate 27,825 of BDTT01000131.1, forward strand.
CCGTCCCCGCATTGTCGATCTGGTGGCGGCCAACCAGGCGGGGCAGGGGCAGATCGAGCAGCTCCGTACCGGTTTGAAAAATCAGCCGGCCATGTTGTTCGAACGCATCCCAGGCCTGACCGTGGACAAGCAGGGGCGCGTCCAGTTCGCCCGCGCGCGCCTCGATAACGTCGAGAGCTTGAGTTTCCTGACGCGCGACAACGCAAGGGACGCCTGCCTTTAGAATTCCCGCTTTCTCCCCGGCGATCCCGCCGATACCGGAGCCCAGATACCGGTCATGGTCGCGGGAAATCGGCGTGATGACCGTGAGGGCGGGTTTCGCAACCACATTGGTGGCGTCGAGCCGGCCGCCAAGGCCCGTTTCCAGCAGCACATGGTCCGCCGGGATTTCAGAGAAGGCGAGAAACGCCGCCGCCGTGGTGATCTCGAAAAATGTGATGGGCTGGGAGCCGTTGGCCGCCTCGACGCGCAGCAGATAGTCGCGCAAGGCCGCTTCGCCGATTTGCTCCGCGCCACCTGGTCCCGCCAGCGAGATGCGTTCATGGAACCGCACAAGATGCGGCGAGGTAAAGACATGAACCCGTTTTCCGGCCGCTTCCAGCATCGCTTTGAGGAAGGCGATGACGGAGCCCTTGCCGTTGGTGCCCGCCACATGGATCACGCCGGGCAGCTTGTCCTGCGGACGCCCCAGCGCCTCGAGCAGCCGCTCCACCCGGTCCAGCGCCAGATCGATGACGTCGGGATAGAGGCGCTCCATCCGGGCGAGGATGTCCGCGCTGGACTCAAGATTTGGCACCGGAAGGCTTTCCGGGCGTCCGGATGAAGGTGTGAGGGATGTCATCGCGGGTTCGCTTGATATTGCGGCGTCAGTCCGCAGCCGGACGGTGCTGTTCTTCATCGCCCGGTTCGCCGGCAGGCGTATCGCCCGCCTCCGGCGAGGCCTCGATACCTTCCTCGGCCGCGTCCAGAACCTCTATGGCCGGCGGCGCATGGCCGGCCAGATCCGGTCCGGCCGTCAATTCCTCGCGCCGCGCCTCCATCAGCATACGGCAGATGCGCGAGAGCGTTTCGCGCAACTGGTGGCGGTGGGTCACCATGTCGATCATGCCGTGATCCAGCAGATATTCAGAGCGCTGGAATCCTTCGGGCAGTTTTTCGCGGATCGTTTGCTCGATGACGCGCGGGCCGGCAAAACAGATAAGCGCGCCGGGCTCGGCAATGTGAATGTCGCCCAGCATGGCGTAGGAGGCGGTCACGCCGCCGGTGGTGGGATGGGTCAGCACGACGATATAGGGGAGACCGGCTTCTTTAAGTTCCTGAACCGCGACGGTCGTGCGCGGCATCTGCATGAGGGACAAAATGCCTTCCTGCATGCGCGCGCCGCCCGACGCGGCGAAAAGAACAAACGGCGCGGCGTGCGAGACCGCGGTGCGCAGCCCGGTGATAATGGCTTCGCCCGCGGCGCGCCCGAGCGAGCCGCCCATAAAGGCAAAATCCTGCGCGGCCGAAACGACGGGCGTGCCGTCCAGCGTGCCGGTGCCAACGAGAACGGCGTCCTCCTGACCGGTTTTCGCGCGGGCATCCTTGAGGCGGTCCGTATAGCGGCGCTCATCGCGGAATTTGAGCGGGTCGGGCGAAACCTCCGGTGTCGGAACAGTCTCATATTCGCCATTGTCGAACAGGGCCGCGAGGCGTGCCTTGCCGGTCATGCGCATATGATAGTCGCTGCCCGGAACGACGAACTGGTTGGCTTCGAGATCCTTGTAATGGATCATCTGCCCGCTTTCGGGGCATTTCAGCCAGACATTATCCGGCACGTCCCGTTTTGCCAGGATGCGCTGGATTTTGGGGCGGACGACTTTGTTGATCCAGTTCACGGGATTAATTCCTCGGGTCTTGGTCGGCTGCGGTTCAGCCTAAGAATCGCATGCGGCTATTTCACGGTGGCAGTTTGGCTGCTCGCAAGCCCTTCGGCAAGGCCCCGCACGAGATCGGTGACGCTGCTCACGGTTGCCGCGCCCGGCCGGTCATTCTCGTCCAGCGACGCTTTCAGCGCATTGACAAGGGCCGAGCCCACGACAACGCCGTCGGCGCCGGCGGCAATGGCGCGGGCCTGTTCGGGCGTTTTGACGCCGAAACCAACGGCGACGGGCAGCTCGGTTTGCATCTTGATGCGCGCCACGGCGCCATGCACTTCGCCGGTGTCCGGCGCGGCGGTGCCGGTGATCCCGGCAATCGACACGTAATAAACGAACCCGGAAGTGTTTTCGAGCACGGCCGGCAGGCGTTTAGCGTCCGTGGTCGGCGTTGCCAGGCGAATGAAATTGAGACCCGCTTCGAGTGCCGGGATGCACAATTCATCGTCCTGCTCGGGCGGCACGTCGACCACGATCAGCCCGTCCACGCCGGCCTCGATGCAATCGCCGATAAAGCCCTCCACCGGATAGACATAGATCGGGTTGTAATACCCCATCAGCACCAGCGGCGTGTCCTGATCGCCTTCACGGAATTCGCGGATCATCCGAAGCGTTTTCTTCATGGTCTGACCCGCTTTGAGCGCGCGCTGGGACGAGGCCTGAATGGCCGGCCCGTCGGCCATCGGGTCGGAAAAGGGCATGCCCATCTCGATGATGTCCGCGCCCGCGCCGGGCAACGCCTTCAGCAGCGCCAGCGAGGTTTCATAGTCCGGATCGCCGGCGGTGGTGAAGGTCACCAGCGCGGCGCGGCCCTTTTCGCGCAATGCGGCGAAGCGTTTGTCGATGCGGGTGGTCATGATCACATCTCCACGCCGAGATGTTTGGCCACCGCGAACACGTCTTTGTCGCCGCGCCCGCACAGATTCATCACCAGCAGATTGTCGGCAGGCAGCGTTGGCGCGAGTTTCTGGACGTGGGCCAGCGCGTGGGAGGGCTCCAGCGCCGGGATGATGCCTTCGATGCGGGTGCAGAGCTGGAAGGCTTCGAGCGCTTCGGCGTCCGTCACCGCTACATAATTGACCCGGCCCGTATCGCGCAGCCAGGAATGTTCGGGGCCGACGCCGGGATAGTCGAGCCCGGCGGAGATGGAATGGCCCTCGATGATCTGCCCGTCGTCATTTTGCAGCAGATAGGTCCGGTTGCCATGCAGCACGCCGGGCTTGCCGCCATTCATGGAGGCGCAATGCTCTTCGGGGTTGCCCAGGCCAAGGCCGCCCGCTTCCACGCCATAGATGGCGATGTCCTTGTCGTCGAGGAAGGGGTGGAACAGGCCGATGGCGTTGGAGCCCCCGCCGATGCAGGCGACCAGCGTGTCGGGCAGGCGCCCTTCGGCCTCCATCATCTGCACGCGGACCTCCTCGCCGATGACGCTCTGGAAGTCGCGCACCATTTCGGGGTAGGGATGCGGCCCGGCCGCCGTGCCGATGATGTAATAAGTGTCATGAACATTGGTGACCCAGTCGCGCAGGGCCTCGTTCATGGCGTCTTTCAGGGTGCCGGCTCCGGCGGTGACCTGATGTACCTCGGCGCCCAGCAGCTTCATGCGGAACACATTGGGCGCCTGGCGTTCGATATCGACGCAGCCCATGTAAATGACGCAGGGCAGTCCGTAGCGCGCGGCGACAGTGGCGACCGCGACGCCGTGCTGCCCGGCGCCCGTTTCGGCGATAATGCGCGTCTTTTTCATCCGCCGCGCAAGCAGGATTTGCCCCAGGCAGTTATTGATCTTGTGTGAACCGGTGTGGTTCAGCTCATCGCGCTTGAAATAAATCTTCGCGCCGCCCAACTCCTGTGTCAGCCGCTCGGCGAAATAGAGCGGGCTGGGCCGGCCGCCATAATGGACGAGCATGTGCTTCAGCTCGGCGTGAAACTCCGGGTCCGCCTTGGCTCTCTCATAGGCCTCCTCCAGCTCGAGGATCAGCGGCATCAGCGTCTCGGCCACAAAGCGGCCGCCATAAATGCCAAAATGGCCGCGCTCGTCGGGACCGGAGCGGTAGGTGTTCGGCGTATCGGGGGGGGCGGTGTTCGACATCGAGACTCAGGTCCTGTGGTTGCCTGCGGACTTCGCCGCGGTGATGAACCGGCGGATCAGTTCCGCATCCTTTTCTCCCGGTGCGCTTTCAACGCCCGAAGACACATCGACGGCGCATGCACCCGTCGCCGCGATCGCATCCGCAACGTTATCGCAGGTCAGGCCGCCTGACAGCATAAAGCTTCCCCGTCCCTTAACGCCCATCAGCGCCTGCCAGTCAAAGGGCACGCCGTTGCCGCCGGGCAGGGCGTCGCCTGCGCCATCGGGCTCCTTGGCGTCATAGAGAATGAAACCGGCGGCGCCTTCATAGTCGCGCGCGGTGTCTGCGTCGGCCGCGTTTTCCACTTTGATCGCCTTGATGACTTCGCGGCCCGCCAGGTCTCTCACCTCGCGCACCCGCTCGGGCGTCTCGGCGCCATGCAGCTGAATGAGATCGGGCGCGACTTCCTCGGCGATGCGTTTCACCGCCGCATCGTCAGGGTTGACCAGCAGGGCGACCGATTTGGCGTGGCCCCGGCCCTGTGCGGCGAGCTCACCAGCGCGCGCGTGATCCACGTTGCGCGGGCTGGGGCCGTAAAACACCAGGCCGAAATAGTCCGCGCCCGCATCCAGGGCGGCGTCCAGCGACTCGGGCGTCCGGAGTCCGCAGATTTTCACCTTTATGTTCATGTCTTCAGCGGTTGGTTGGGCTGCGCCACGGGGCTGCGCCGACTTTCGGGGCCAAATTTAGGAGATCGCGCCAGTGCTGTCCATCCTGTGCTGCCCAGGCGGCATCGGGGACGGCAATGGGGCGGCTATTCCGCCGCCTCGCGGTTCCCCAGACGGGGCCGGTTGGCCGCCAGCAGTTGCTCATTGAGCCGTTCGTTCTGGTTGCGCAATGCCGCTGCTTCCCGGGCATTGCGCCGGGCGCTCTTGCGCCACTTGCCCTGTCCCAGCCACGTTGCCAGTCCGCCGAGCAGCACACCGGCCGCCAGCGTGGCGATCAGGAGCAGGAACAGCGGGGCATCGATCGCGAGAAAAGGATCTTCCGGTGTGAAGGGGTCGAGGTTCAGCCGCACAGAGTGCCGGTTGGCGACGGCGAAGGTCACGACCACCACGCCCGCGGGCAAAATCACAAACAGCCAGATAAATTTTCTAAACACTCCTCCACCCCGCTTCGCCGCATTGCTTCAGGAGGCTACTTGACCTCACTGTCAGACGACCCGCCGCGATAACCGCGGTTCAGCCGCTCGCGCAATTCCTTGCCTGTTTTGAAGAAGGGGACGTATTTTTCCTCAACGAAGACCGTCTCGCCGGTGCGCGGATTACGCCCCTGCCGTGCCGTGCGGTGTTTCACAGTGAATGCGCCAAATCCGCGCAGCTCAACCCGGTCGCCCCGGGCCAGCGCGGAAATGATCTCATCGAGAACAGTGTTGACGATCCGCTCAACATCACGCTGGTAGAGGTGCGGATTCGCAGCGCCGATCTTTTGAATTAGTTCAGACTTAATCATGACGCGACCTCGAACTTCCTCACCTTTCGCCTATCTATTTGCTCTTATTAGTTTTTACAGGCCCCTCTAATTTGTCTGAGCGTGCCAAACGGAGACCAAACCGTCAAGCTGAACACGCTCCAGCGCATTTCCCGGCGCGAACAATTTGTCAAGCGCCGTGGCAGGCAAACCGGTCCAAATAGCCACGGATTTTGCCGTAATGCGCAGCCAGTCAGTGCTTTGAGACTCTTTGGCCTTCCAGTCGATCACCTTCAGATCTTTTTCGATTTTACGCTTTTCCTCAAGCCAGGCGATGGCGTCGTCTTCGCCGCCGAGCTGATCGATGAGTTTCAGTTTAAGCGCCTGCCGGCCGGAGTAAATGCGCCCTTCGGTCAAACCGGGTATGGCGCCGGGGTCGATGGACCTGCTTTTGGCGACCAGATCGACAAACCATTTCTGGGATTCCGAAACCATCTCCTGCGTCAGGGCGCGGCCGGCTTCGTCCAGCGGCTGAAATGGCGAGGGAATGGCCTTGAGCGCTCCGCTCTTCACTTCTTCCATCTTGATGCCGAGCTTGCCCAGCAACTCGGTCACTTCCGCCCATTGCAGGATGACGCCCACCGATCCTGTAATGGAACTGCCGCGGGCAATGACATGATCGCTGGCGATGCCCGCCATATAGGCGGCCGACGTGGCGACGGTGGAGAAGACGGCGACCACGGGCTTCTTCTTGCGCAGATTCTGTATTGCCCGATGCAGGGACTCCCCGCCCACGGTCGTGCCGCCGGGGCTGTTGACGCGCAGGATCACGGCCTTCACATGCTTTGACTTGGCGATGTCCTTCAACATCTCCTCGCGGTCCGTGTCCTCGCGGATCAATCCGGAAATATTCACGCGCGCGATGTGCGGCTTGTAGCCGATCGCCGTCGCAAAGTCGTCGCTCTGAAACGCCAGGCCGGCGACCAGGGCGACCGCCGCGGCTATCGCCAGCAGGCGCCACAGGGCCAGGCTGCGCTTGAGGCGCCTCCGGTCAACAAGAAAATCCGCCCGCAGTGTCATCTGGTCCATGATCCGGTCAAATGGTTCCACACCTGTGGATCATGCTCCAGCCTCATTCGCCAAGCAAGCGCCACGGCATCCGGGCCGGTTAGCGAACAACAAACCCCGCGAGGCTCAGGCCTCGCCGCCTTCGCCGTCATCCCCGGCTTCTTCTCCACCGTCGTCCTTGGCCTTGGCGGTCTTTTTCGCTTTGGCCTTGGGCTTGGCGCCGGCATCCGCGTCGTCTTTGGTTTTGGCGGGTTTTTTCGCTTTTGCTTTGGGCCTGGCTTCGGCTTCGGCTTCAGCTTCAGCTTCAGCTTCAGCTTCAGCTTCTTCTCCACCGTCGTCTTTGGCCTTGGCGGCCTTCTTCGCTTTCGCCTTGGGCTTGGCTTTGGCCTCTTCGGCCGCGTCCCCGGTTCCATCCTTGGCTTCATCAAGGGCCGCGCCGAGAATATCGCCCAGCGATGCACCGCTCACGGTCGAACCATACTGCTTGATCGCCTCTTTCTCCTCGACGGCTTCAAGCGCCTTGATGGAGACGGAGACTTTGCGCGTGGCGGTATCGACCTGGGTGATGACGGCATCCACTTTCTCACCGGCGGCAAACCGCTCGGGCTTCTGCTCGGAGCGTTCACGGGAAAGATCAGACCGGCGAATGAATGTTTTGATGTCGGAGTCCGACAGTTTGACTTCAAGCCCCCTGTCCATGACCGCAAGAATCTCGCACGTAACCCGCGCGCCCTTCTTCAGGCCACCATCGGATTTGAGGGGGTCGCCGCCCAACTGCTTGATGCCCAGTGAAATGCGCTCTTTTTCCGCATCCGCTTCCAGCACGACGGCTTTGACAACATCGCCCTTTTTATAGCCCTGGATGGCCTCCTCGCCCGAGCGGCTCCAGTCCAGATCGGACAGATGGACCATACCGTCCACGCCACTGTCCAGCCCGATAAAAAGGCCGAACTCGGTAATATTACGGATGGCGCCTTCAACCTTGGTCCCGGCTGCGTGGGATTCGGCGAATGCAATCCAGGGGTTTTCCTGGATCTGTTTCAGGCCGAGGGAAATCCGCCGCTTCTGCGGGTCGACCTCAAGCACCTGGACCTCGACTTCCTGGCTGGTCGAAACGATCTTGCCGGGATGAACGTTCTTTTTGGTCCAGCTCATCTCGGAGATGTGGATCAGGCCTTCAACGCCGGATTCAAGCTCAACGAAGGCGCCATAGTCGGTAATGTTCGTCACCGTGCCCTTGATCCGGGTATCGATCGGGTATTTGGCCTCCACGCCTTCCCATGGATCGGCCTCAAGCTGCTTGATGCCGAGGGAAATGCGCTGGGTCTCGGGATTGATGCGAATGATCTGGACCTTGACGCTGTCGCCAACATTGACGATCTCGCTGGGGTGACTGACGCGCCGCCAGGCCATGTCGGTGACATGCAGCAGGCCGTCGATGCCGCCGAGGTCGATGAATGCGCCATAATCGGTGATGTTCTTGACCACGCCTTCGATGACCTGCTTTTCGGCCAGCTGGGCGACGATCTCGTTGCGCTGCTCGGCCCGCGTCTCTTCGAGAACCGAGCGCCGCGAGACGACGATATTGCCCCGGCGCCGGTCCATCTTGAGGATCTGGAATGGCTGGGGTGTATTCATCAGCGGTCCGATGTCGCGAACGGGTCTGATATCCACCTGGCTGCCTGGCAGAAACGCCACGGCGCCGTCGAGATCGACCGTAAAGCCGCCCTTGACGCGATTGAAGATCACGCCTTCGCAGCGTTCGCCATTCTTGAATTTTTCTTCCAGCCGGACCCAGCTTTCCTCGCGCCGCGCCTTTTCGCGCGACAGAACCGCTTCACCCAGCGCGTTCTCCACCCGCTCGAGATAAACCTCGACCTCGTCGCCGACCGAAAGCGTCGCTTCCTGGCCCGGGAGCGTGAACTCTTTGACCGGAACCCGCCCCTCGGTCTTCAGCCCGACATCGACAACCGCCATATCCTTTTCGATGGCGACGATTGTTCCTTTGACCACGGAGCCTTCCTCAAGGGAGGATGCCTCGAGAGATTCTTCTAAAAGTGCGGCGAAGTCTTCCCGTGTCGGGTTGAGTTCACTAGCCTGCGGTTCGTTCATCAAGTCTCCCGTTGCCCGTTCGGTTTGTGACACGAAGACCAATTTCTTCGCAGGGCAAATAAATACCGGTTGCGCTCAAGCCGGCCCGGTGTTTCCGGTCCGGCGCTCAGATTTCCTTAGGTCATGACCTAATAATTTCGTTTTCCGCCGAAATGGCGTGCCGGGTCACGGATGGACGCGATCGGGACACGCCAATTGGCCCGTCCAACTTACCGTATCACAGAGTCGATAAGTTTGACGGCGGCCTTCAACGCCGCCTCTATACCCAAATCCGATGTGTCGAGCAAGTGCGCGTCTTGCGCCGGCACAAGCGGGGAAACCGCCCGCGAGCGGTCGAGGGCGTCGCGGGCGGCGATCTGGGCGTGGATTTCCTCATAGGCAATGTCCTGCCCGGCTTCGATCAGCTCCTTGTGACGGCGTTTGGCGCGCACCTGGGCCGAGGCCTCCACAAAGATTTTCACATCCGCGTCGGGGCATACAACCGTGCCGATGTCGCGGCCCTCGATTACCGCGCCGCCGGGTCTCCTGGCGAAGGCGCGCTGATACTCGACCAGGGCCTCGCGAACCTGCGGCAGCTTGGCCACCAGGGACGCCGCTTCACCCATCGCGGCCGTGCGCAAGCCGGGGTCTTCCAGGGTTTCGGGGTCGATATTGCGCGCCGTTTGCGCGGCCGCCACCTCATCGTCCAGGTCCCTGCCGCCGGCAAGCATGTCCCGGGCGACCGCCCGGTAGAGCGCGCCGGTATCCAGATGACCGAGGCCGTAATGGCTTGCGAGCTGCTTGGCGAGGGTGCCCTTGCCCGAGGCCGCGGGTCCGTCCATTGCGATAATCATGGCGTTTACACTTTGCTGGTTTCTATCGGTGCGCCAAGACCGCGCATCAATTCGGAGAATTCAGGGAAACTGGTGGCAATAATGCCGGCATTGTCGATTGTCACCGGAGCGCGCGCCCCCAGACCCATGATCAGAAAGGCCATGGCGATGCGGTGATCCATATGGGTCTCGATTTGCGCGCCGCCCGCTATGGGCCCGCCTCCGCGGACGCTGAGCCAGTCGTCGCCCGCTTGCGCATCCACCCCGCAGGCGGCGAGGCCGGCAAGCGTGGAGGCCAGCCGGTCGCTTTCCTTGACCCGGAGCTCGCCCAGCCCCTCCATGCGCGTCTCGCCCCGCGCAAAGGCCGCGACCACGGCCAGAACCGGATATTCATCGATCATCGAGGGTGCGCGGCTGGCGGGAACCACAACACCGTGAAGCGGGCCGGATGTGACGGCGATATCCGCCACGGGCTCACCGCCTTCCTCGCGCAAATTGGTAAAGTCGAGTTTCGCGCCCATCTCCTTCAGCGTGTCGTAGAAACCGGTCCGCGTCGGGTTCACCAGCACGCCCTCGATGGTGATCCGCGAGCCCTGCGTCACCAGCGCGGCGGCCGCCAGAAACGCCGCTGAACTCGGGTCGCCCGGCACGGTGACGTCCTGGCCGGCGAGTTCCGCGTCGCCCGTCACCGTGATGGCGTTGCGCGATCCGTCCTGGCGGACCGCGATTTGCGCGCCGAAATGGCGCAGCATGCGCTCGGTATGGTCCCGGGTCGCCTCGCGCTCGAATATGGTGGTTTTGCCGGGCGCATGCAGCCCGGCCAGAAGCACGGCGGATTTCACCTGGGCGGAGGGCACGGGGAGTTCATATTCGATGGGCAGCAGGTCGGGCGTTCCCGTGAGCGTGAGCGGCAGCGTGTCATCGGCGCCTTCGACCCCCAGCCCCATGCGTTGGAGCGGCAGCAGAACGCGCCCCATGGGGCGGCGCGAAAGCGACTCGTCGCCGGTGAAGGTTACGCGGGCATCCTGTCCGGCGATAACCCCCATCATCAATCTCGCGCCGGTGCCGGAATTGCCGAAATCGAGCTTGCCGGGAGCGCCGGTCAATCCTCCGATGCCGCGTCCGGTGACGCACCAGCCGTCGGGGTCTCGCTCCACGCCCGCGCCGAGCGAGGCGAGGGCCTTGCCCGTGGCCAGGACGTCTTCCGCCTCCAGAAGGCCCTTTATGCGGGTTTTGCCTGTCGCAAGCGCGCCGAAAATCAGTGCCCGGTGCGAGATGGACTTGTCGCCGGGAACGCGAGAGATTCCCCGCAGGGAACCCGATTTCGAAGATGAGAGTTTCTGAAGCATTTGCCCGCAGAGATGATGAAAACAAGGGCCGTTACCGGGCCGCCGGTTCGAAGCGCGCAATTGAGCCGTTAGGCCCCGTACGTGTCAATGTCGAAGATATTGCCGCCGATTGCATGTATTTTTGCTTTTGACACTGGCGTCCGGTCATGGCAAGGAACCGGCGCCTCACATGATTTGGGACTGCTTTTTGGGATTGCTTCATGATCAAGGATAAGCGCGGGACAAAAAGACTTTGTGAAAGTTGCGGCAAGAAGTTTTACGACCTGGGCCGCGACCCCACCGTCTGTCCCATATGCGATGCGCCCTTCATCATCGAAAAGCCGAAACCCAAGCCGAAACCGAAGGCGGCGCCCGCGCCGGCGGATAAAGTGGCGGATAAAGTGGCGGAACCAATCGCCGATGCCGCGCTTGCGCCTGAAGACGCCGCACTTGCGCCTGAAGACGCCGCACTTGCGCCTGAAGACGCCGCACTTGCGCCTGAAGACGCCGCACTTGCGCCTGAAGACGCCGCACTTGCGCCTGAAGACGCCGCGCCTGCGCCTGAAGATGCCGCGCCTGCGCCAGCGCCGGAACCTGAATTCGTCAGCCTCGAAGATGCGGCCGAGGAGGAGGAGGGCGACGATGAAGCCAAGCTTGCCGATCTCGGCGACGATGAGGCGGATATTCCGCCCGATGACAATCAGGATGTCTTCCTTGAAGACGATGAGGAGGATGGCGAATCCAAACTGACCGAGATCATAGGCGCGCCCATCGAAACCAAGGACGAAACCTGAGCGCTTTTTTGGGTATTCCCGGCCACCCGCCCGCCCTTGCCGGCAGGTTTCTCTTGATTGCGTTTCCGGCGCGGCCTAACTAAAGAAATAAGCGCTTTGCCCGGGCGACGCGGGGCGAAGCGGCAAGTGTGGGGCCATAGCTCAGTTGGGAGAGCGCGTGAATGGCATTCACGAGGTCGTCGGTTCGATCCCGTCTGGCTCCACCATTTATTTCAATGGGTTAGCCAATCAATGGCTAGCCCATTTTTGTTTCAGTAAGCACATAGTAAGCGCGACAGCGGGGTTTCAGACTGACCTGCCCCCCTTCATTCCCCCACCGATAAGATAGAGTCCGTTCTGGTTATGGTCGGCTCTGGACCGAGTTGCAAACTCGTTTGGCGTGAGCCCGTCAAGGCTCGTGTGTGGCCTCTTGGTATTGTAGTCGATGCGGTTGGCAACGCCCTCAATTCCACTCGTCCAACTGGTAATCTTCTCAGTCAACTCAGCGGCGTTGGCATGCCGTGATTTAGGACAAAACCGCACTCATGCGTGACTAAACCCTGTTGAAGTTCAATATATTCCACGCAAAATGGAAACGTTTACATTCGTACCTGGATGTGCTTTCAATTAATGTAATGACCGCAAAGCGGCGAACTTTGGGAGGTATCTGCTGGCGCCAACGATCAAAATCGTGGCGGAGCGGGCGGGGGTTTCAATCGCCACCGTTTCGCGCGTCATAAACGATCAGGGGTCGTTTCGGCCAGCCACCGCCGAACGTGTCCAGAAAGCAATCGCGGAATTGAATTTCCGCCCCAATGTCATCGGCCGCAGTTTAAGAACAGCACGGACCCGGTCCTTGGGAGTTATGCTTCCAAGCCTTGCAAACCCGGTGTTCGCCGACGCCATGGCCGGAATTCAGGATGTCGCGAAAGAAGCCGGTTACACAACCATCATCACCAATACGGATTACAGCGCGGGAGAAGAGCTGACAGCCGTACACACCATGCTTTCAAACCGGGTCGACGGATTGATTCTCACGGTCACGCAGGCCACTGACAATGTGCTGCTCGAACGGCTCGACGCCGAACAAATCCCTTATATTCTCCTTTACAACCAGACGGACAAGCCGGGCCGGTGCGCGGTCAGCGTTGATAACGTCGCGGCTGCTCGCGAGGTCGCCGAACGGTTTATCGCGCTCGGGCACCGGCGCGCAGGCATGGTCACCGGAATGGCTGCCGCCTCGGACCGCGCCGACGCCCGCCGGCGCGGATTTCTGGAAGGTTTGCGCGGTGCCGGGATCGACCACTCGCCAGTGATCGAGGTTGATTTCGTGCATATGGACGTGACCGAAAAACTACGAAATCTGTTCGCCGCCCCTTCGGCTCCTTCGGCCCTGTTCTGCTCAAACGATGCGCTTGCGATCGCCGTTATCGGCGCATTGCGTACACTTGGCATTCGGGTTCCCGAAGATGTTTCCATCATCGGATTTGACGGAATTTCCATCGGTGAACTGATCGAACCCTGCCTGACGACGGTCGAACAACCGTCGCGGGAAATGGGCAGGACGGCGGTCCGGCATCTACTGGACATCCTGTCCGGCGAGGCGACACGGGACATGATTACCCTGCCGCATCGCTTAAGACCCGGAGCAACGACGGGACCGGTAGCCGCCGGCCCCGCCATTCTCCAGAACCCTCAACATCACTCGCAAAAGGAACGCAAGCCATGATGGTAAGGACTCTGAAACTGCTGATGGCCACGGCGTTTGTCGCCCTGGCCATCAAACCATCGGTGACACTCGCCGCCGGCAATGCCATTTGTTACAACTGCCCGCCACAATGGGCGGACTGGGCATCGCAATTGAAGGCAATCAAAAAGAACTTGGGCATTAATTTGCCCCATGACAACAAAAACTCGGGCCAGACCCTGTCTCAGTTGCTCGCCGAAAAGGACAATCCTGTCGCCGATGTCGCCTACTATGGCGTTTCATTTGGCATTCAGGCTAAGGAAAAGGGCGTCGCGGCGGCCTACAAGCCGAAGCATTGGGATGAGATCCCGGCCGGTCTCAAGGACCCGGATGGCAAATGGTTCACCATTCACTCAGGCACCCTCGGCCTGTTCGTCAACAAGGCGGCCCTCGGCGGCGCGCCGGTGCCCACCTCCTGGAAGGATTTGCTGAAGCCCGAATACAAGGGCATGGTCGGATATCTTGACCCGAGCAGCGCCTTTGTCGGTTACGCTGGCGCGGTTGCCATCAACCGGGCTCTGGGCGGCAGCCTCGACGACTTTACGCCGGTCATCAACTACTTCAAGGCGCTGGCCAAGAACAAACCGATCATCCCCAAGCAGACCTCCTACGCACGGGTTCTTTCCGGTGAGATTCCGATCCTCTTTGATTATGATTTCAACGCCTACCGGGCCATTTACAAGGACAAGGCCGATGTCGCTTTCGTGATCCCGGCGGAAGGAACGGTGGTCGTTCCTTATGTGATGAGTTTGGTCAAGAACGGGCCGCATCCGGAACTCGGCAAGAAAGTCCTCGACTTCATCATGTCGGACAAGGGTCAAGCTGTATGGGCAAATGCCTTCCTGCGTCCGGTGAGAGCCAGCGCAATGTCTAAGGAAGCGGCATCAAAGTTCCTGCCTGCCAGTGAATATGCCCGCGCCAAACCCCTTGATTACAGCAAGATGGCGGCGGTTCAGAACGGTTTCAAGGAAAGGTATCTGAACGAAGTGCGCTGATCTTTCTCCCTGCGGGTGGCGAGTCCGGCATTGGGCCGCCACCCGATTATTTTGCTTGCAAGAGTACTGTTTGATGGATCGCCACGAATATCGCAATTTGGTCATTCTCGTACTGCCCACGGGAATCTTCTGCGTGGCGTTTTTCCTGTTGCCAATGGCTCGTCTGGTGTTGATAGGCGCCAGCGGCGAACGCGGTATCGCAGCCTATTTGGACATTGTCACCACCCCGCGCCATTTCGAGAGCCTCATCGCAACACTTGTATTGTCGATTACGGTGACGGCAACGGCTTTGGTAGTGGCGACAATCTCGGGGCTTTTTCTCGAACGCAACCGCTTTAAGGGCCGGGGGGTTTTGATTTCTATGCTGACTTTTCCGCTCGCTTTCCCCGGCGTTGTTATCGGTTTCATGGTCATCATGCTGGCCGGACGACAGGGATTGATTGGCATCGTCAGCAAAGCGCTGACCGGTGATAAGATCGTATTCGCCTATTCAATGGCGGGCCTGTTTGTCGGCTATATGTATTTCTCCATTCCCCGCGTGATTTTGACGATCATGGCGGCGGCGGAGAAAATGAACCCGGCGCTTGAGGAGGCCGCCCGCTCCCTCGGCGCGCCGCAATGGCGGATAATCCTCGATGTTATCCTGCCGGCGTTGAAACCGGGCCTCATCGCCTCCGGCGCGATTTGTTTCGCAACCTCGATGGGCGCATTCGGCACCGCCTTTACGCTGGCCACGAACATTGACGTATTGCCGATGACGATCTACACGGAGTTCACCCTGAACGCCAATATCGCCGGGGCCGCAACACTGAGCATCGTGCTCGGACTGATTACCTGGGCGGCGCTGTACATTGCCCGGAATCTGTCCGGATCGAACGTTGCAGCGGCGGGTTAAGGGGCGATAATGCGAAGGCCCTGGCTGTTTTACTCTCAATTCGCATTCACCATCGGCGTCTGCACCTTTCTGATCGTGCCGGTGATCATGTCGATGATGGCCGGGATAACCGAGAACTTTTTCCTCGGCATAAAAAGCGGCGTCACGCTACGCTGGGTTTACGAGGTCTTAGATCTATATCTCGATACGATATATCTGTCGCTTCTAATTGCCGTCATTTGTCTGATAGTGACTCTGATTCTAGGTATTCCGACGGCCTATGTGCTGGCCAAGAAATCCGGGCGATGGGCGCGTATGTTCGAAGAATTCCTTGTTCTGCCGGTGGCAATTCCGGGGTTGGCAATCGCCCTCGCATTGATCGTCACCTATGGCGGTTTCCGGGACTTCAGGACAAGTTGGGGCTTCATCCTAGTCGGCCATGTCCTCTATACTCTCCCCTTCATGGTCCGCTCGGTGCTGGCGGTTCTCTCCAGCACCGATTTCCAGACCTTGGAAGAAAGCGCCGCCAGTCTCGGCGCAAGTTTCTGGCAACGCTTCTTTGGCATCATCATTCCGAATTGCCGCTCCGGCATTCTTGCCGGATCGCTGATGGTAGTGACCCTTTCGGTCGGCGAATTCAACCTGACCTGGATGCTGCATACCCCGCTGACCAAGACGTTGCCGGTCGGCCTCGCCGACAGTTACGCCTCCATGCGTCTTGAAATCGGCAGCGCCTATACCCTTGTATTCCTGATCATGATTTTGCCGCTCTTGATTGGCTTGCAAATGTTCGGCACATCAAAGGAGCGCAAGCCCGCGGTGCCTGATGAAGACCCGAGCGAGCAGGCGAACCAACAGGAAATAGCCAGATGAGCGACCTCAAAGACCAGGGAACCGCAATCAATCTGCTTTCCTGCGCCAAGACATTCGCCGGTGGCGTCCAGGCCCTGGAGCCGCTCGATCTGGAAATTGCCGGCGGCGAGACAGTGGTGCTGCTCGGACCTTCTGGTTGCGGCAAGACGACGACATTGCGGATCATCGCCGGCCTCGAGGAACCCGACCCCGGCGGCCGGGTGATGTTCGGCGACGACGATGTAACCCGGCTGCCGATCGAGAAACGCAAGATCGGCATGGTTTTTCAATCCTACGCCCTGTTTCCCAACATGACAGTCCGCGAAAACATTGCTTACGGGCTCATGGTTCGAAGAATGCCGAAACCGGATATTGATCGGCGGGTTGGCGAAATGTTGGAGATGATGCATATCGGCGATCTTGAATTCCGCCGCATCGACCAGCTCTCGGGCGGCCAGTGCCAGCGTGTCGCTCTGGCCCGGGCGATTGCCGTACAGCCGCGCGTTCTGCTCCTCGATGAACCGCTAACCGCCCTCGACGCTATTCTCCGCACGCGCCTGAGAGTCGAAATCGATCAGTTGCTGCGGCGTCTGGGGATCACCGCGGTCTATGTGACGCATGATCAGGGCGAGGCGATGTCGCTGGGCGACCGCATCGTCGTAATGAGCCGGGGCCGGGTCGAACAGATCGGCACGCCGCGCGACATCTACTACAAGCCGAACAATGATTTCGTCGCCGAGTTCATTGGCACCATAAACCGGCTCCGTGGCATCGCCCGCGGCGATCATGTCGAAGTGGCGGGAGCGTCTCTGCCCTGGAGTGCAAACCGTTCCGGCGGCGAGGTTGAAATCCTGTTTCGCCCCGAAAACGTAACCATCAGCAATCTAAAGTCAGCCCACCTCAAGGGTAATGTCGTGACTTCGTTTTTCCAGGGAGATCGCACAAAACTCATTCTCGACGGCCTCGGTGAGCGGCAGGTCATAATCGAGACCACGGACCGCGTCGAATTCATCGCCGGGCAGGAAATCGGTTTCCGGATCGATCCAGACTCGATGATAATTTTGAATACGTAAGCCGTCCCATGCTTATCGCACAGATTACTGATACGCACCTGAAATCCGGCGGCAAGCTGGCTTACGGGAAGGTCGATACGGCCACCGCACTCAGCAACAGCGTTACTCATCTCAATGCGCTGACACCCAGACCTGATGCCGTCATCATCACCGGCGACATTGCCGATATGGGGCGGCCGGAGGCGTATGCGCTGTTCCGTGAAATCGTCAGCGGCCTGGCCATGCCCTATTACGTAATCCCCGGAAACCACGATGAAACCCTCGCTTTTTGCGACGCCTTTCGAGATCATGCCTATCTCCCCAGCGATGGGCGGTTCCTGCACTATGCGATCGAGGAATATCCTGTTCGTCTCGTCGGCCTCGACACCACCGTTCGCGGCAAACCACACGGCCTTCTGTGCGCAGAGAGGCTGGACTGGCTGGATCAGACGCTGACCGAATTCCCGGAGCAGACCACCTTGATCTTCATGCACCACCCCCCCTTCCTCACCGGAATCGCCCATATGGACCGCCAGAACTGCCGCAATGCGGAAGGCCTCGCTGAAATCGTCCGACGCCACAGGCAGGTGGTGCGGATCACCTGCGGACATGTTCATCGGCCGATGCAAACCCTTTGGGCCGGAGTCGCGGCGGGCATCGCACCCGGCTCGTCGCATTCCGTCGCCCTCGACTTCAATCCGGATGGACTGCCGGCCTTTGTCCTCGAAACACCGGCCTGCCAATTATTTTATCAAACCGAGGACGGAAACTTGGCTAGCCATCTCAGTTTCATCGGTGATTTCGAGGGGCCTCATCCGTTCTTCGACAAATTCGGCGCGCTGATAGACTAGTGCGTATCACCGACAAGCATGTCCCCGCGAAGGCGGGGATGGGAACCGGTTATCGGAAAAATGATACGCAAATACAAAGCCAAGATCGCGGTTTTGATTCCATCAAAACATGAAGCGATCCAGCGGCTATTCGCCAAGACAACTATGCTTCAGGCGATGCACCAAAAAAAATGGGGCCAGCACGACGCTGTCCGCTTGCTCACGCCAGGATTTTCATCAATGGTTTTGTAGGTTTTCAGTTCTATTCTGTCTGGGATTGAGTCTGTTTTTCTCCCAGGTGGAGGCGTTCATGAAGTTGCGTAACCTTGCCGTCATATTTGCGATTGTCTTTGCCGCGCTGTTTTTCAGGTCGAATGACGTGCAGGCAGGCGGGGATATGTCCGCTGGCGAGCCTGAGGGCAATGCTGGAGTTGAGCGCGCCCCTTATCCACCCGAACAATACGGCCCCCCTTATCCACGCGAACAATACGGCCGTCCTTATCCGCGCGAACAATACCGCCCCCCTTATCCGCGCGAACAATACCGCCCCCCTTACGGGTACGGATACGGATATGGGTACGGATATGGGTACAGGCGTGGGTACGATTATGAACGCACCTATGTTTTCGGGAGCTACTATCGGCCCTACCGAACGCATTATTATTCATACTCCTACCCAAGTCCCAGGCCTTACCGCAGAGATACTCTCCGCTCCTTGCAGGGGCTACTTCTGCCGTTGCTGATATTTGGCGGGCTGTAAAGCGGCCGGCGGAATACCGGCCCCATCCACAAGCGTCGCTGCAATATTCAGCAGTCTATTCACTTGGGTGATGTCAGGTCTTCCGATTCCCCGTGGCGCACCAGGCGCGTGCGTATCGGAGGGCCAATCACATTCCACAGGAGTGCCAGAAATACGAGGCCGTAGGGTATGATTATGATGACGAGCGCCGCTGCGAAGAATTTCTCCATCATTCGTTGCCCTGTGACCCTGGCTATCCGTTATCCCGGCGCAAAAACTGCCTTCAGACAATGCGCCCAAACAAGAATGGGGTCGCCGCAGCGCCGGCCCCCCGCGGGGGCCTAACGCGAGCGCGCGGCTCCGCGCTTCATCCCGGCCGCGGACTTGATGTTCGCGCCGCCGCCGATATTCCGCATGGCGTTGGATTTGGCGTCAAAATGCCCGGCGCGCAGTTGGACTTCAGGCTTTGCGCCTTTGGCTTCGGGCTTTGCCGCCTTGGCCTTGGCTCTCGCTTTTGCCCGGGCCCGGGCTTTGGCTTTTGTCATCACAGATTCACCTTTTCGCGCTTTTTCATCTTCGCGCTTTGTCATTTAGATACCACACCATGATTCACTTTATAACACGAGCGGGAAAAGAGGCCGGCGGACTACTGACTTCCCGCACAGCCGCTTGCATCGCGCCTGGGGAAACCCCATATACAGCCCATGATACCCGGCGCCATGTTGGGCCGGGCCGGCCTCTTTGACGCCTATTTGGGTCAGGGCAGGTCAAATACGACATACCGGTCGCTGGTGTTAGGGCTAAAGACATGTCGCGTAATTCACTTCTCAATTCTCCTCTATTGCTGGGATTCGGCGAGATCGAGCGCATACTCGATCGCGTCGCCAAAGGATCGGGCGATGGCTATCCGCCCTACAATATCGAACGGCTGGAGAACGGCGACGGCGGCGAGCTTCTTCGCATTACGCTGGCTGTCGCGGGTTTTACCAGGGACCAGCTCGATATATCGGTGGAAGACAGCCAGTTGACGATCCGTGGCGGGCAGGCCGATGATGACGATGAAGCGCGTGTGTATCTGCATCGCGGAATAGCCGCCAGGCAGTTTTCACGCGTCTTTGTTCTGGCTGACGGCATTGAGGTCCGTACAGCCGATTTGAGCAATGGCCTGCTGTCAATCGATCTGGAACGCCCCGAGCCTGAACGGCTGGCCAGAAAAGTCGAAATTAACCAGGCGGACTAAACCCCCGGCGCATCTGCGCCGCCGCCGCAAGCGAATACCAGCCTGCCAGTACAAGGAGGCAAATATGGTGGAGAACGGACACAGCGAGAAACTGAAGGCGGCGGCCGTGATGAGCGCGCTCGATTTCGCGCGTCTTGGCGACGGTCAGGTCGCCTATGTCAAACAGGTCGACAGCGACCAGGTGCGCGATCTCTTCCCGACTCTGACCGGACTGCCGGAGGGCATCAATTTCTACGCCCTGCTCGGCGCCGACGGGACGCCGCTCGGGCTCACCGACAGCCGCAGCTCGGCCATCGCCAGCGCAATCGAGAACGAACTGGAGCCGGTCAGCGTGCATTAGCAGGGCCCGAGGGCGCGCCTCTCTCACCACCACCGCAATGCCAAGTTGCACATGCTTCGAGACGCACCCTCGCGGGCGCTCCTCAGCATGAGGGATATATTTGTTGCACGTCTTGAATCCTCATCCTGAGGAGGCGCGTCAGCGCCGTCTCGAAGGATGTGCGGTGGCGATGAGCGGAACAGCAGAAAAACCCCCGCTTACGCCGCGTGTTCTTTTTCCGCCTCGGTGAAAACCGTCTGGATTTGCTCGGGGGTGCCGGCGGCCCGCAGGTTTTCGACCGCGGAGGGCATGCGCAGAAACCTCGAAATCCGCGCCAGCGCCTTGAGATGATCGGCGCCCGCGCTTTCCGGCGCAAGAAGAAGGAAAACCAGATCCACCTTTTCCCCGTCGACCGCTTCAAAATCGATCGGCTTTTCCAGACGCGCGAACAGGCCGATGATGCCGTCCAGTCCGGCAAGCTTGCCGTGCGGAATGGCGATCCCCTGTCCGACGCCGGTCGAGCCGAGGCGTTCACGCTGCAACAGCGTATCGAAGATGTCGCGTTCGGGCAGGCCGGTGAGCGGCGCAGCCCGTGCCGAAAGCTCCTGCAAGGCGTGCTTTTTGCTCTTCGCCTTCAGGGAGGAGAATATACCCTCGGAACTTATAAGATCGCTTAGATCCATGAGACTTGATCTCAACCTCTGATTTTGACGTCCGCCGGGTCTTTTCAGCCAGGCTGGGCAAACTAATTTTCCTGCGGCACGGGGCCGCCCGGATCGATCCATCCGATATTTCCGTCATCGCGCCGATAAACGACGTTAATCCGGCCATGGCCTGCGTTCTGAAAAACAAGAAGAGGATGCTCCGCCATATCCAGCTGCATCACCGCATCGCTGACGGATAACTCGCGGATCACGGTCTGGGTTTCGGCGACAACAACAGGATTGTCGCCTTCGGGCTCCGCCTCTTCCTCCTCCACGGATTGAATAACATAGTAGGGCGCTTCGGTCGCTTGCAGCTTTCCCTCCGCCGTACCGCGGTGTTTTTTAAGGCGGCGTGTGTAGCGGCGCAAACGTTTTTCCAGACGCTCGAGTGACTGGTCGAAGCTGGCATAGGCGTCCCCCGCCTCGCCGCGCGCTTCAAGGCTCAGCCCCGAGCGCAGCTGTATGGTGCAGCCGGTGAGGAACGCCCCATGCGCTTTTTCGATACGGACATGCCCCGACGGAGTCTGGCCGGTAAATTTATCCACGATGGCTTCGATACGGTCTGACACGTAGGTTCGCAATGCCTCGCCAACATCCAGATTCTTACCGGTGACTTGTATTGCCATCGCCTCGTCCCAATTTGCGACGGCGCCGCCACATTTTACAGCGGGCCGGGGCCTAAAAATCGGCCCCATGCTTCTGGATGGGTCCAATGCTCAACAGCTTCGCGGCTGGGCCTCATCCTGACGCCTGTTGCCGCAGGCTGCGGAAATTAGACCACGCGATAGAGAAGAGTCAAACCGAATTCGGGCCCGGCGGAAAATGGTTGCACAGTTTGTTAACAGCGGGATTTTTTACCGGATTTATGCGCTTTTCGGAAACCTGGACGTAAGAATATCGTGCGGACACAGGTACTTATGACGACGCGCCAGATCGAACCGCATTCAAATGGGATCATTTGAATGCAGGCAATTCGATCTATTTATGAAGGTTAGGGCAAGTTATCGGCGTTCATTTGAGCGCTGGTTGCTCCAGCGCCATTTTCTTTTCCCGCCGGCGCTGCACGGATGACGGAATCCGCATGGACTCCCGGTACTTAGCGACCGTGCGGCGGGCAATATCGATCCCGTCGAGTTTCAACAGTTCGACGATCTTGTCATCGGACAGAATTTTGGTCACGGGTTCATTGTCGATGAGCTGCCTGATCCGGTGGCGCACCGCTTCGGATGAATGGGCTTCGCCGGGGCCCGAAGAGGGGATGGCCGAGGTGAAGAAATATTTCAATTCGAAAGTGCCGCGGGTCGTCGCCATATATTTGTTGCTGGTGACACGGCTGACGGTGGACTCGTGCATTTCGATCGCGTCCGCGACCGTCTTGAGGTTCAGGGGCCGCAGAAACTGTACGCCGCTGGTCAGGAATGCGTCCTGCTGCTTCACGATTTCCCGGGCCACCTTGAGGATCGTGCGGGCGCGCTGATCCAGGCTTTTCACCAGCCAGTTGGCGGTCTGAAGGCAGCCATGCAGGTAGCTCTTGTCTTTCTTCTCCCTGGCGGTCTTGCTGACGGTTGCGTAATAGGCCTGATTCACCAGCACCTTGGGCAGGGTGTCACTGTTGAGTTCCACCAGCCAGCTGCCATCGGGACGCTTGCGCACAAACACATCCGGCACCACGGGCTGGAGAGATGATTTGCCGAATTTCAGTCCGGGCTTCGGCTCCAGCGATTTGATGTCGGCAATCATGTCGGCGAGATCCTCGTCGCCGGCATTGCAGGCGCGCTTGAGCCCGGCGATGTCGCGCGCGGCGAGGAGGTGGAGATTGGCGAGCAGGGCCTCGATCGCCGGATCGAAGCGGTTGCGTTCTTTCAGCTGCAGGGTCAGGCACTCCGCCAGGTCGCGCGCGAATACACCCGCCGGCTCGAAAGTCTGCAAGGTGGCCAGCGTATCCTCGATCAATTTCAATGGCGCTCCGAGACGCTCCGCAAGGCCGGTGAGGTCGCCGCGCACATATCCATCCTCATCGATCATGTCGATCAGGTGATTGCCGACAAGACGTTTCACCGGGTCGGAAACGGCCAGTGGCAACTGCGCGGCCAGATGGTCCCGCAAGGAGACCTCGGCCGCAACGACGGCTTCGAGATTGACATCCGTACCGACGGTGCCGGAGGTATTGCCGGAGCCAGTCGAGGACCAATTCTCGAGGCTCGGCGTCGGTGCGGGATCGCCGGCTTCCGGAAATACGTTTTCCGCGTCTGTATCGAAGACGTTCTCCGCGTCGCGCTGGACCGCGCTGGAGGCCAGATCCAGACCCTCTTCGCTCTGCGAGGCATCGCCGCCGTCCCCGCCGGTCTCTTCTCCACGTTGCTTTTCGCCGGAGTCGGGCGTCTCGCCGGTGCGCCGTTCGCCCGGCTCATCGCCGGTTTCGCGATGCTCCAGCAGCGGGTTGCGTTCCAGTTCGGCCTCGACAAATTCCATGAGTTCGAGATTGGACATCTGCAGCATCTTGATCGCCTGCTGCAATTGCGGCGTCATCAACAGGCTCTGGCCCTGCCTGAGCTCGAGTTTGGATGAAAGCGACATCGGATATGTCCTGCGGGTATGTCCTGTCAGTCGGATACTAGAGCGGATTCGATGAAACCGTTCTAGAGGCTGAATTCATCGCCGAGATAAACCCGCCTTACGTCTTCATTGGCAATAATTTCTTCCGGTGTGCCTTCGGTAAGCAACTGACCGTCATGGATGATGTAGGCCCGGTTCACGAGATCGAGTGTCTCGCGGACATTGTGGTCGGTGATAAGGACGCCAATTCCGCGTTCGGTCAGCTGGCGGACCAGCGCGCGGATGTCGCCGATGGCAATCGGGTCGATGCCGGCAAAAGGCTCATCGAGCAGCATGAAGGATGGCTTGCTCGCCAGCGCGCGGGCAATCTCGACGCGGCGCCGCTCGCCGCCCGACAGGGCGATGGCCGGCGATTTGCGGACGCGCGCGATCTTGAATTCCTCCAGCAGCGCTTCCAGATGCGCTTCTCTTGTTTGCTTGTCGGGCTCGACCAGTTCGAGCACCGCGCGAATATTCTGCTCTACCGTGAGGCCCCTGAAGATCGAAGCCTCCTGCGGCAAATAACCGATACCCAGGCGCGCGCGCCGGTACATCGGCAGCCTTGTGATGTCCTGTCCGTCAATTTCGATGTGTCCTTCATCGGCCGAAATGAGGCCGGTTATCATGTAGAACACCGTCGTCTTGCCGGCGCCGTTGGGTCCAAGCAGGCCCACGGCCTCGCCGCGCTGGATGGTAAGCGAAACGCCGCGCACGACAGGACGCTTCTTGAAACTCTTTGCGACCGAGCTGACCGTCAAGCGGCCATGCGACACTTCCGCGAAGCCCGCCGGATCCGGTTCAAACCCATGCTCGTCAAGCGCATCGCCCAAGGGGTCTTGAGCGGAGGTGCGCCGTCCTGGAAATGACAACAGCCTACCCACTGAGCCTTTCACTCCTAGTTGAGTCCTTGCCGGTTAACATTCGGTGAAATCGTCAGGCTTTGCCGCGAAACCCGGGTCATTGCGCGCCGGTTTTCTTCACGCCCGTCTCCGCGCCGGATTTCTTGGGCATGAACAGCCCGCGAACCCGCTGGCGTTTCGATCCGTCACCCAGGTTCACAATCCGGCTCCGGTTGGTCTTCAGATCGATGATTAACTTGTCACCCCTTAACACATTCCCGCCCTGGCTTAACACGACATCGCCGCCCAGCGTGACGGTCTGCTTGATCACGTCGAAGACGGCCCAGTCGCTGGTCGCGGTCTGATCGTCGCCCGATTCGATCAAAACCTTCCCCTCAGCCCGGATGGATGTGATCTGCGAGCCGCCGGATTTCTTCTTGCCATCCGTGCTCACTTTCCTGGCGTCAGGGTTCGCCGCGCCGGCCTGTTCACCGGAATATTTTACCTTCAGCAGCTTGGAACGCATGGTCATCTTGCCCTGCGCGGCTTTCACATTGCCGCTGAAAATGGCGATCTTTTTTCCGTCCAGCACCTCCAGCTCGTCGGCCTCGATGTCGATCGGTTCATTGGAGCTGCCCGAGAAGCCGCCAAAACTTGAACCCACATTTTGCGCGAGCGCCGCCGCCGGCATCATTTGCGGGACCAGCACAGCCAGGGCCAGTGCAAACCCGGCCGCAATCATGCCCCTCGGTCCTCTGCCCGCCATATGCACATGCCTCATTGGTTTGCCACTGCTTTCTTCTCGGGTCGCTTGCGAATATGTACGCGCACATTATTGCGAAATATCACGCGCTTCTCGCCGGTATGGATGGTCATGGCGTCAGAGCGCACCGTGCCATTCAGAAAGTCCACGTCCACCGGTTCATTCGATACAATGAGTTGCTTCTTCATGTCGATGGACGCGCGGCTCAGCCGGGCCGTCATGCCGCCGCTCTGGACCGTACGGATATCGCCGGCCAGTTCCAGTTTCTCGGTCTTGGTCTCGAAAACACCCTTTGGCGCGGACAGGCGGGACCAGCCTTTCTGGTTGTTGTTCATCTCCGCCCTGATTTCGGTCAGATAAATGATGTCCGGATTTGC
This sequence comes from bacterium BMS3Bbin10, assembly GCA_002897995.1. GTDB lineage: Bacteria > Pseudomonadota > Alphaproteobacteria > Rhizobiales > Methyloligellaceae > UBA2767. The sequence continues at coordinate 53,302 of BDTT01000131.1, forward strand.
GACCACCTGCTCGGCATAATCGGCCGTCACCACATATGCGCCCTGCTCGTCATTGACCCCCTCCAGTTTGGGGTTGACCATTCGCAGACGGCCCTTTTCGATCACCACGCCGGCGACGCTGGCATTCAGGTCGCCAAAGGTCATCTGGATCTTGGGTGAAACGAAATAGAGGCCGGCGACCGCCACCGCAAGCACGGGCAGCGCGATGCGCAGACGGGCGACAAGCCGGCTGTGCGCGCGCGCGCGCGCCATCAGTTTCGTCCATTCCCCGGCTCCGGGGGCGGCGGGAAATTCCCGCCCCTGCCTGGTGAACGGATGTTGCGCTTCGGTGGTCATAACCGCCGATCCTAAACCCTTTTCCCCGCATGACCTAAATCTGCGACAGGTCTTTATCGACTATTTGGGCAAACTTTGCTCACATTGGGGCCGGATGGGTCCCGGGCCCTGAGTGTTTTGCAAAATTTCCCAGGCCGCCCGCTCTCCCTGGCCCAATCACCCCAAGGATACCATTATGAGGTGGTTGGGCTCTCTTCCGGTTTCATCGAAACCGTCCTAGTGAGAGAATATATCCTCATCCGGCCAGCCGCGCAGGTCGAGCCGCGCGCGCGCGGGAAGAAACTCAAAACAGGCCCCGGCCAGATCTTCACGGTTCTCGCGCGCCAGCATTGAATCGAGCTTGTCCTTCAGCCTGTGCAGATAGAGCACATCCGAGGCGGCATAGTTGAGCTGTTCGGGGTTCAGCGTTTGCGCGCCCCAGTCGGATGATTGCTGCTGTTTGGACAGATCGACATTGAGCAGCTCCCTGCACAAATCCTTCAATCCATGCCGGTCGGTGAAAGTGCGCACCAGCTTCGAGGCAATCTTGGTGCAGTAAAGCGGAGCCGGCATTACGCCGAAGGTGTGAAACAGAACGGCAATATCGAAACGGGCGAAGTGGAACAGCTTTTGTACCTTCGCGTCCGCCAGAAGCGCCTTGAGATTGGGCGCATCCCCCGGCGTGCGTGCGATCTGCACCAGATGGGCGTTGCCGTCACCGCCCGAAAGCTGCACCAGACACAGCCGGTCGCGCAGCGGATTTAACCCAAGCGTCTCTGTATCGATGGCGACGGCGCTCCCGAATTCGAGACCGGCGGGAAGATCGCCCTGATAGAGTTCAACGGTCATGGGGAAGGCCTCACAGGAGTGATATCCGGCTCGTTAAGCCACGCGTAGCGCGTAAGCGCGAAGCGGTGGTGCCCAGGAGAAGACTCGAACTTCCACGGCCTTGCGGCCACTGGCACCTGAAGCCAGCGCGTCTACCAATTCCGCCACCTGGGCGTTTCCTCCCCCAGTTAAGGCGGCATGCGCTGCTTGTCAATTGGCGCGCCCATACACTTCACGCATACGCCTACTTCACACGGGGGCCCGCGCGGTGTAATCGTGATGTACACCATGTCCCGGCGCGCAGGGGCGCATATTCCGCGGGCATCGGCATCAAGAGGGCAAACCACATGGCCATCGCGCTGGACAGCTCAAATCTGGTCACGATTTACGGCGGCTCGGGCTTCCTGGGGCGTCACGTGACCCAGGCGCTGGCCCGCACGGGATGCCGGATACGCATCGCCGTGCGCCGCCCCGATCTGGCGGGCCATCTGCAGCCGCTCGGCGGTGTCGGGCAGATCCATGCGGTGCAGGCGAACTTGCGGTATCCCGGCTCTGTCCTGCAAGCCGCCGAGGGCGCGGACGCGGTCATAAATCTCGTCGGCATTCTGTTCGAGGCCGGCAAGCAGAAATTTTCGTCCGTCCATGCCGAGGGCGCGGGCAATGTCGCGCGCGCGGCGAAGGCCGCCGGGGCCAGGGCGCTGGTGCATGTTTCGGCGATCGGCGCGGATGCGCGTGCGCCTTCCCTCTACGCCCAATCCAAGGCCGCCGGCGAAGCTTATGTCCGCAAGGCCTTTCCCGAAGCGGTTATCCTGCGCCCCTCGATCGTGTTCGGTCCCGAGGATGACTTTTTCAACCGCTTCGCCGCGATGGCCCGCATGTCTCGCATGCTTCCGCTGATTGGCGGCGGCAAAACACGCTTTCAGCCCGTTTACGCCGGCGATGTGGCCAGGGCCGTCGTGGCGGTGCTTGGCGACCGCGCGGCGCAGGGCAAGGTTTTTGAACTTGGCGGGCCGGAAATTCTCACCTTCAAGCAGCTGCTCGAGCGTGTGCTGCTCCATAGCGGGCGCCGCGCGCTGCTTCTTCCGGTACCGTTCGGGGCGGCGCGGTTCATGGCGAGGTTCATGCAACTGCTCCCCTCGCCGATGCTGACGGTGGATCAGGTGCGTCTGCTTGAGCGCGACAATGTGGTCTCGATGAGCGCCAATGCGAAAAAACTGAACCTGAAGGGCCTGGGCATCGATCCGGTGCCGATCGATGCGGTGGTGCCGGAATATCTGGTGCGCTTCCGCGCCCATGGCGAATTCGCGGAATTCCGCCGCTAGTTTTTTGGAAATACCAGGCCACCCGCTCCCCCTTGCCCAACCACCCATAATGGTACCCTTGGGGTGGTTGGGCAAGGGGGAGCGGGTGGCCTGGTCTTGCGGTTTGCTCAAAACCGCACCGGATAAAGCGCCCTAATAATAAGCCAGCACCAGCAGGAAACCGGCCAGAAATATCCGGTACAATACGAACGGCGTGAAGCTCATCCGCTTCACCAGCGCCATCAGGAAAGCGATTGCGGCGAGCGCGGAGAAAAACGTGAAAACGGCCGCCGTGACGGCCCCCGGCGGCAGGGCGTTTCCGGACGATCTGATTTCCAGATATTCCAGCACTCCCGCACCGGCAATGGCCGGAATTCCGAGCAGAAACGAGAACCGCGCCGCTTCGCCGCGCTCGAAGCCGAGGAACCTGGCCGCCGACATCGTGATGCCGGACCGGCTCGTGCCGGGAACAAGGGCCAGCGCCTGGGCCAGGCCGATGATCATGGCGGGATGGAAGGTCATGTCCTCCATTTTTTTTACCCGCGGCCCCACTTTGTCGGCGATCAGAAGAACGACGCCGAAAATGAGCGCATTCCAGCCGACAACCTCGATGCCCCTCAATTTGTCGATCAGGCCGAACCATTTGAGCGCCAGGCCCATCAGCACCGCCGGGATCGTCGCGGCGATGATATAAAAGGCGAGCCGCGCCCGGGCGCTCCAGCGCGCGCGAACCAGATCGGCCACGCCGCCGGCGATTGAAATCACATCGCGCCAGAAATAGACGAGGACCGCAAACAGCGAGCCGACATGCACCATGACGTCGGTGACCATTCCCTGGTCAGGCCAGCCGGTGAGAACGGGTATCAGGATCAGATGTCCCGACGACGAAATCGGCAGGAATTCGGTGATGCCCTGCACGATCGCAAGCACAACAATTTGCTCTAGCGGCAAGAGTGCCTCCCGGTTCGCGCGTGTCTTCGCGCCTTGTCTGAATCACCGTGTGGTTCTATACCGGACGAACGCCGTAACGCGAAGGCTCGAATTCCGGCCCCTCAAATAGCATAGCGGCAGGGGAGCAAAAAAAGCCCTCTGCGCGGAGCCCGCAAACAATGCCCACGCTTGTTCATTACCCTCTGTGCCCCTCGTCCCGCTCAATCCGGCTTGCCGCGGCCGAATGCGAACTCGATCTTGTGCTGGAGGAGGAGCAGCCCTGGGCATGGCGGGCGGATTTCCTCGAAATCAATCCGGCGGGAACCCTCCCCCTTTACCGCGACGAAGACGGCGTGCTGCTGTGCGGCGTCTATCCGATCTGCGAATATCTGGCCGAAACGGGGGTCGACGAGACCGGCGATGCGCGGGCGTTCGCCTTCTTTCCCGGCGACGAGGCGGAGCGCGGGGAAGTGCGCCGGCTGATCGACTGGTTCCACCGCAAATTCGAATCCGAAGTCACCTCATACCTGATCGGCGAGAAGGTCTTCCGCCGGTTCGATTCAGAAGCGGGCGGTGCGCCGGATATGGAACTGGTGCGGGCGGGCCAGGCCAATCTGCGCTACCATCTGGGATATATCGGGCATCTGGCCGATGAACGCACCTGGCTCGCGGGCGAGCATCTGAGCTTTGCCGACCTGGCGGCGGCGGCCCATCTGTCCTGCATCGATTATCTGGGCGATGTGCCCTGGGGCGAGTCGGAAGCGGCCAAGGACTGGTATGCGCGCATAAAATCGCGCCCCTCCTTCCGCGTCCTGCTGGGCGACCGCGTGCCGGGCCTCAAGCCGCCGGACGCCTATGCCGATCCTGATTTCTAGAGCGAGGCCGTGCCTGAGTTGAAAGACCAAATCCGCGCCCAGGCCTCCGAGGCCGGGTTCGATGTCATTCGTTTCACGACGCCGGGCGCGATTCCCGACGCCGGTGCGCATCTGATGGCGTTTCTCGGCCAGGGCCGTCATGGCGACATGCACTGGATGGAGGAAACGGCGCAGCGCCGCGCCAGCCCGTTATCGCTATGGGGCGATGCGCGCTCGGTCATTGTGCTGGGCCTGAATTACGGGCCCGAGAGCGATCCTCTGGAGGCCCTGAAGCAAACCTCGAACGGCATCATTTCGGTCTATGCCCGCGGCAAGGACTATCACGGGCTCATCAAGAAGAAGCTCAAACGGGTGGCCGGGTGGCTGCACCGGGAACGCGGCTGCGAGGTCAAGGTGTTTGTCGACACCGCGCCGGTGATGGAAAAGCCCCTGGCGCAGAGTTCGGGCGCCGGGTGGCAGGGCAAACACACCAATCTGGTGTCGCGCGGCTTCGGCTCATGGCTGTTTCTGGGGTCGATCTTCACGACCGAAACGATTGCCCCCGATGAAGGCGAAAGCGATCATTGCGGCGCCTGCCGCGCCTGTCTGGACATCTGTCCCACGGACGCCTTTCCCGCGCCTTACGAACTCGATGCCCGGCGCTGTATTTCCTATCTCACCATCGAACATCAGGGGGCCATTGCCCTTGAATTCCGCGCCGCCATTGGCAATCGTATTTTCGGCTGCGACGACTGTCTCGCGGTCTGCCCGTGGAACAAGTTTGCGCGCGCCTCGGCCGAGGCGCGGCTTGGCGCGCGGGCGGAAACCGACAACCCGCCGCTTGGGGATATGCTGATGCTCGACGACGCCGCTTTCAGAAGCCGCTTTGCCGGAACCCCGGTCAAGCGCACGGGCCGCGACCGGTTCATTCGCAATGTGCTGATCGCCGCCGGCAATTCGGGGAACAAGAAACTGCTGCCCCGCGTCGAGCCCCTGCTGGGCGACGCTTCGGCGCTGGTGCGCGCCATGGCCGTGTGGGCGGGTGCGCGGCTGATGGACAAGGAGCGGTTCGCCGCGGCGCGTGAGAGTCTGGAGGGCCGGGAGCGCGATGCCCATGTGAAGGCTGAATGGCGGAGTGCGGGGCCATGAGCAGCCTTGTGTGTTTCGGTCTTGGATATACCGCGCAAGTCTTTGCAGGGCGCATGGCGGCGCGGGGTTGGCGCGTGCATGGCACCGCCCGCAGCGCGGAGCAGGTTGGGGTTCTGCGCGCGCAGGGCTTCGAGATGAGCGTGTTTACCGGCGAGACGCCGTCGAGTGAGGCGCGCGAGGCGCTTCGCCAGGCCACCCATGTGCTGGTGTCCGCCGCCCCGGGGAAAACCGGTGACCCGGTGCTTGCATGCCATGCGGGCGACCTGGACGGCGCGCAAAATCTGCAATGGATTGGCTATCTCTCAACCGTTGGCGTCTATGGCGATCATGGCGGGGCCCGGGTGGATGAGGGCACGCCCCTTAACCCCAAGAGCGAGCGTTCCGTGCTGCGGGTGGCGGCCGAGGAGGCGTGGGCGGAGTTTGGCGCGAATACGGGCAAAACGGTCCAGATATTCCGTCTGGCGGGCATCTACGGGCCGGGCCGGGGGCCGCTGGAGAAAGTGCGGCGGGGCAAGGCCAGGCGCATCGTCAAACCGGGCCAGGTCTTCAACCGGGTTCATGTGGAAGATATCGCAGGCGTGCTCGAAGCCTCACTTCTCAGGCCGAATGCCGGGGCCATTTACAATGTCACCGACAATGAACCCGCCCCGCCGCAGGATGTGATGGCCTATGCGGCGCAGGCGCTGGGTGTCGAAGCGCCGCCTGAAGTGGCGTTCGAGGACGCGGGCCTCAGCCCCATGGGCCGCAGTTTCTATGGCGAGAACAAGCAAGTCTCCAATGCGCGGATCAGGGACGAGCTTGGGGTGAAACTGGCCTATCCCACCTACCGCGAAGGGATTGCGGCCGAGGCGGCGGCGCTCGCGAAACGCTCAACTTCCAGCTAGCTCCTTGTAAAGCCCATCGATGATGTCCAGCATCTTTTCGATGTCCCGCAGGCGCGAGAGCCGGTGATCGCCATCGCGGATCAGCTCCAGGGTGACGTTTTCGCCTTTGAGGATTCGGGTCAGTTTTTGCACATGCCGCCAGGGCACGTCCTGGTCCTTCATGCCCTGGATGATGCGCACCGGGCAGGGCGGCGTGAAGGTCTCGCCGCCCAGCAGATGCGCGCGTCCATCCTCGATAAGGGTTCGGGAAATCCGGTAGGGTCCATCGCCATAGCGGGAGGGCCGGTCACGGAAGCCGCGCGTTTCGATCTCCTTGCGTTGCTCGGGAGTGAATTGTTTCCACATCAGCTCTTCGGTCATGTCCCATGCCGGCGCGATGAGTACGGCGCCCGCAACCGGACAGATAGATCTGGTCAGTTCATCGCCGCGCGCCAGGGCGCGCAGGAGCAGCAGAACCAGCCACCCGCCCATGCTGGAGCCCACAAGAATCTGCGGGCCGCGCGCCGCTTCGCCAAGCACGGCGAGACTTTCCCCGAGCCATTGGCTTATGGTGCCGCCGGCGAATGCGCCGTCCGATTGCCCGTGGCCGGAATAATCGAACCGGAGCATGGACCGGCCCGATCGCGCGGCCCAATCGGCAATCGCGTTGACCTTGGTGGAGTTCATGTTCGATCTGAGCCCCGGGAACCAGACGAGACCGGGCTCTTCGGTGTCGCGGGCGGGCGTATTGTGATAGGCGATTTGAAGTGTTTCGCCGCGCCTGTCCTCGACAGCGATAAAGCTTGTATTTTTGTGGTTCATGACAAAAGACTCCAGCACCAGCAAATGAATAGCATCATTCATGCCGCGAGCGTTCTCCAGATCATCCCGCGTCTCGATACGGGCGGGGCGGAACTGGCCACGGTCGAGATCACCGAGGCGCTGACGCGCGCGGGCGCGCGGGCTTTTGTCATGAGCGAAGGCGGGCGCATGGCCGATGATGTGACGCGCGCCGGCGGCGTGATTGTGCCGTTTGCCGCGGCGACCAAGAACCCGGCCCGGATGATCGCCAACGCGGTGCGCCTGGCGCGCTTTGTGCGCGATACCGGCGTCGACATCATTCATGCGCGCAGCCGCGCGCCGGCCTGGAGCGCATTGATGGCGGCGCGGGCGACGGGCACGGCGTTCGTCACCACCTATCATGGCGCCTATGGCAATCGCGGGTTTCTCAAGCCGCTCTATAATTCGGTCATGGCGCGCGGCGATCTGGTGATCGCCAACTCCAATTTCACCGGCGCCCTCGTTGCGGAGCGCCATGCAACGCCGCAGGCGCGCATCCGGGTGATTCAACGCGGCGTCGATCTTACGCGCTTCGACCCCGCCGCCATCGATGCCGGCCGGATTGCATCGCTGCGCAAGAAGTGGGGGGTCAATGACGGCGCCAGGATTGTGCTGCACCCCGCGCGGCTTACGGGCTGGAAAGGCCAGAGCGATGTCATCGACGCCGCCGCGCGGATTTTCCGCGCCGGAAGTACGGGCGAGGGCGCGGTGTTCATTCTCGCCGGCGACGCCCAGGGCCGCGCCGCCTATGTGAGCATGCTTGAGCGGCAGATCGCGAGCGATGGGCTGGAGGGCCGGGTCAGGCTTGTGGGCCATTGCGACGACATGGCGGCGGCCTATGCGGCGGCTCACGTCACGCTCATCGCGTCAACCGAGCCCGAAGCCTTCGGCCGCACCAGCGCCGAGGCGCAGGCCATGGGCTGCCCGGTCATCGTCACCCGGCAGGGGGCATCGCCAGAAACCCTGCTCACGGCCGCGCGCGATGGGGCCGAGGCGGCTACGGGCTGGATTGTTCCGGTGGCGGCCCCGGCGGCGCTGGCCAACGCCATCGCGGAGGCGCTGTCCCTGTCTCACCGCGATCGCGCGGCGATGGCGGCGCGTGCGCGTGCGCTTGTGTCGGAAAGGTTTTCCTCCGAAGAGATGAAGCGGCAAACCCTCGCCGTTTACGACGAATGCCTCCGCTCGGCGCTTGTCACCGCCTTCGATGATGCGGGCGATGACGCGGGTGCTCCCGCGAGCCGAAGATAAATCATGCGACTTCAGCTTGACTTCGCCGGGCTTCTTTTCGATTCTATACGCGGTGCGCCGAACCGCGGTCTGAAAAATCCGGTGACGCGCCTCATTGGTATTGACAAATAGAAGGAGAAAGTCACATCGCACGCCGACCGATCAGGGCAAGACCAACACCCACACGCAAGGGGCCTCGCGCAAACGCTGATATCGACGCCCCTGAAGTTCAACTCATAGACGCAGAAGGCGACAATCACGGCACCGTCGCGATAGAGGCGGCCTTGGAGATGGCTGACGAATCCGGGCTCGACCTCGTCGAGATCGCGCCGAATTCCGCGCCGCCCGTCTGCAAGATTCTCGATCTTGGAAAATACAAATACGAGGCCCAGAAGAAGGCCAATGAGGCGCGCAAGAAGCAGAAGACCGTCGATGTCAAGGAAATCAAGATGCGCCCCAACATCGATACTCACGATTATGACGTGAAGATGCGCAATATGCGCCGCTTTTTCGATCAGGGCGACAAGGTCAAGGTGACGCTTCGTTTCAGGGGCCGGGAGATGGCCCATCAGGACCTCGGCGTTAAACTGCTCCAGCGCGTCAAATCCGAGATCGATGAAATCGCCAAGGTGGAATCGGAACCCAAGCTGGAAGGCCGGCAGATGGTTATGGTGCTCGCACCCAGATAGGCCGGACGGGCCGGGGGCCCGAACAGAAATGTCTCAGCGGCTTTCGCACATTCGAAGGCCCGCATCCGCCGAAGGCCCGCGTCCGCATCGCCGGGGTCCGCGGCGCAAGACTGGAAATCATCAATTCCGCAATGCCGTCCGCGGGAGGGCGGCCGGTTAGCGCTGGTCGGCGGGACCGGGAAAATACGGATTAGAACCGGGGGGAGCAAGCACATGGTCGATAGTGGCGACACGGCGTGAATTCTGACATCGACCGCGCTGGTTCTGTTCATGACGCTTCCCGGTCTTGCCTTGTTTTATGGCGGGCTGGTCCAGTCGAAAAACATCCTGTCCGTATTGATGCAATGCGCCGCCATCGCGTGCCTTGCCCCGGTCCTGTGGATCGTGGCCGGCTACTCTCTGGCCTTCTCCCAGGGCAACGCCCTGATTGGCGGGCTCTCAAAGGCGTTTCTTATCGGCGTAACGCGGGGCAGCGTCGCCGGCGGCACGAAGATCCCCGAAACGCTGTTCATCATGTTCCAGATGACATTCGCCATCATCACCCCGGCGCTGATTGTCGGCGCCTATGTGGAACGCATCAAATTCTCCGCGGTCATGCTGTTTTCCGGCGCCGTCGCATCGCTGGTATGGATGGTGATCGAATGGATCAAATTCGGCAAGCCGAGCCTTGTGGGTCTCGTCACGGGCACCATAGCCGGGCTGGCGACGATTACGCCCGCATCGGGTTTCGTTGGGCCGGCGGGGGGTATCTTCCTCGGGCTTGCCGGGGGTTTTCTGTGCTACTACGCCGTCGATCTGGTCAAGAGCCGCTTCAGACTGGACGATTCGCTGGACGTCCTGGCGGTGCAGGGCGTGTGCGGCCTTCGGGTCAGCGAGGACGAGACGACCGAGGGTCTCGATTTCACTTCCCATGGCGGGAAGGGCTATCATTTCTAGGATCGTTATTTCAAAAAGGGCCGCAAGGACATGAAGTGGATTGTAGCAATCATCCAGCCGCACCGTCTCGATGCGGTCCGTGACGCGCTGAACGATGTCGGTATTCATGGACTGACGGTGTCCGAGGTTCGCGGCTATGGCCGCCAGAAGGGGCAGACCGAAATCTATCGCGGCGCGGAGTATGAAATCTCCTATCTGCCCAAGCTGAAACTGGAACTCGCCGTCGCCAGCGCGGACGCCGCCAAGACCATTGACGCGATCCAGGGCGCGGCGAAAACCGGCAAAATCGGCGATGGCAAGGTTTTCGTCCTCGATCTGAAATCGGCGATGCGCATCCGCACCGGCGAAACGGGGTCGGACGCGCTCTGATATATTTCGCGCTGATTGGCTTTGCGCCGCCTTGTCACGCCGCGCGTTCCACCCTATAACCCGCCCACACGAATGGTCCGGCCAAGGCATGCCGAGGCGATTCGAAATGCTTGAGGCGCGCTCTTGATGCGCCTTCTTATATTTTCAGGAGACAAGCAAAATGCCCAAGCTCAAGACCAAGAGCGGTGCGAAAAAGCGCTTCAAACTGACCGGAACCGGCAAGGTTCGCGGTCAGCAGGCCGGCAAGCAGCACGGCATGATCAAGCGCTCCAACAAATTCATCCGCAATGCGCGCGGCACCACCATCCTCTCGTCCCAGGACCAGAAGATCGTGAAGCAGTTTCTGCCCTACGGCTAACGCCCGCCGGCAGACCCGCGAACCTGAGTTTTCCGGATTAAAGGAGCACCGCAATGTCACGTGTCAAACGCGGCGTCACAACCCACGCCCGCCACCGCAAGATTATCAAGGCCGCCAAGGGCTATTATGGCCGCCGCAAGAACACCTTCCGCGCCGCCAACCAGGCGGTCGAGAAGGCCGGGCAATATGCCTATCGCGACCGCAAGGTAAGAAAGCGCAATTTCCGCGCGCTGTGGATTCAGCGCATCAACGCCGCGGCGCGCGAGCACGGGCTGACCTATGGCCGGTTCATCGACGGGCTGAACAAGGCCGGCGTCGAGATCGACCGCAAGGTGCTGGCCGACTTGGCAGTGCGCGACGCGGATGGTTTCAAGGCGCTGGTCGATCAGGCCTCCGCCGCCGTCAAGTCGTGACCTCAGGCAAATTCGAGCAACTTGAACGCGAGCTTCTGGACGCCGTCGCGGCGGCCAGCGATCTGGTGTCCCTGGACGATGTGCGCGTGGCGGCGCTCGGGAAAAAGGGCCGCGTCTCCGAGCTCATGAAGGGGCTCGGGGCATTGCCGCCCGAAGAGCGCAGGGAATTCGGGCAGGCGGTCAACGGCCTCAAGGAACGCGTCGCAGAGGCGCTGGCCCGGCGCAAGGATGCATTGCGCGAGGCGGAACTCTCCGCGCGCCTTACGAGCGAACAGGCCGACATTACGCTTCCCCCCCGCGCACGGGGCTTGTCCGAGGGGCGCATTCACCCGGTTGCCCAGGTGATGGACGAGATCACCGAGATTTTCGCCGATATGGGCTTTGCCATCGCCGAGGGTCCGGACATCGAGACCGACTATCACAATTTTACCGCCCTCAATATTCCGCCCGAACATCCCGCCCGCCAGGAACATGACACCTTCTATTTCAACGAGCGCGCCGACGGGTCCCGCGCGGTTCTGAGAACCCATACCAGCCCGGTGCAGATACGCACCATGGAACAGACCGAGCCGCCGGTGCGCATCATCGCGCCGGGGCGCGTCTATCGCTGCGATTCCGATCAGACCCACACACCCATGTTCCACCAGGTGGAAGCGCTGGTGATCGACGAAGAGACCCATATGGGGCATCTCAAATGGGCGCTTGAGTCATTCTGCAAGGCGTTTTTCGAGGTCGATGAGGTGAAGATGCGCTTCCGCGCCAGCCATTTCCCCTTCACCGAGCCCTCCATGGAAGTGGATATCGGCTACGCCAAAGTGGGCGATGAAATCCGCATCGGCGAGGGCGATGAGTGGCTGGAAATTCTCGGCTGCGGCATGGTGCACCCCAATGTGCTGCGCAATGTGGGCTATGACCCCGACAAGGTGCAGGGCTTCGCCTTCGGCGTCGGCATCGACCGCATCGCCATGCTGAAATACGGCATGCCGGACTTGCGCGCCTTCTTCGGCGCGGACCTGCGCTGGCTCCGCCACTACGGCTTCGGCGTGCTCGACGTCCCGACGCTGGCGCGGGGGATGAGTTTATGAGCAGGCGATTTAATACTCCCTCCCTTGCCCCCCTCCCTACCCTCCCCCACAAGGGGGGAGGGATGAATTCGAGCGAGCGCCTCCAATGAAATTCACCCTTTCATGGCTGAAGGAGCATCTGGAAACGGATGAAGCCCTCGACGTGATCCTCGACAAGCTCACCCTGATTGGCCTTGAGGTGGAGGAGGTGTTCGATCCGGCCGCCGCGCTGGCGTCTTTCATTGTCGGCGAAGTAATCACTGCGCAAAAGCATCCCGACGCGGACAAGCTGAAAGTCTGCCAGGTAGAGACCGGCAAGGGCGTCGTGCAGGTGGTGTGCGGCGCGCCGAACGCGGTCGCGGGTCTCAAGGGCGTCTTCGCGCCGTCCGGCGCTTATGTGCCCGGCATCGATCTGGAGTTGAAGCCGGTAAAGATCAGGGGGCAGGATTCCTTCGGCATGCTGCTGTCGGAGCGCGAGCTTGAGATATCCGACGAGCATGACGGCATCATCGAATTGCCCGCGGATTCAAAAGTCGGCGCGCCCGCCGCGCCCGCGCTCGGGCTCGACGATCCGGTCATTGAGATTGCCGTCACGCCGAACCGGCCCGATTGCCTGGGCGTGCGCGGCATCGCCCGCGATCTGGCCGCCGCCGGCATTGGCAAGCTCAAGGATGACACGCTCAAGGCAATCGAGGGCGCGTTCGACAACCCGGTGGCGGTCGGACTGAAATTCGACGAGGAAAACAAAAGCGCCTGTCCCGCCTTCGCCGGGCGGCTGGTGAAGGGCGTAAAGAACGGGCCGAGCCCGGACTGGCTCCAGCGCCGCCTCAAGGCCATTGGTCTGCGGCCCATCAACGCATTGGCCGACATCACCAATTATATTGCCTATGACCGGGGCCGCCCCTTGCATGTTTATGACGCCGGCAAGCTGAAAGGCATGATCCATGCGCGGCTCGGGAAAAAGGGTGAGGAATTCCTCGCCCTCGACGGCGAAACCTACAAAGTCGATGAGGAGATGTGCGTCATCGCCGACGATAGCGGCGTGCTCGGTCTTGGCGGCATCATCGGCGGCGAAGAAACCGGGTGCGGCGGCGATACGGTGAACGTGTTTATTGAATCCGCCTATTTCGATCCCATCCGCACCGCGACCACGGGCCGCAAGCTCAATATCGTGTCCGATGCGCGTTTCCGCTTCGAGCGCGGCGTCGATCCCGCCTTTGTCGTGCCCGGCATCGAACTCGCGACAAAGCTGGTGCTCGATATCTGCGGCGGCGAGGCCTCGAAGGTGACGCTTGCGGGCGAACCGCCCGAAGCCAACCGCATCATCGAGTTCAACACATCTCAGGTGCAGCGGCTGACCGGTCTTGAGCTGGCCCAGGTGGAAATCAAGATGATCCTGACGGCGCTGGGCTTCTGGCTTTCCGGGCGCGGGCCCGACTACAAGGTCTCGGCGCCCACATGGCGGCCCGATGTGTCCCAGGGCGCCGATCTGGTGGAGGAGGTGATCCGCATCGTCGGTGTCGACGCCGTGGATGCCGTGCCCATGGCGCGCGCGCAGGGCGTCGCCGCCCCCGTGCTGACCGCCTCCCAGAAGCGCGTGCGCCTGGCGCGCCGGACGCTCGCGGGGCTGGGAATGGTGGAGGCCGTCACCTGGTCCTTTATCGCGCGCGACGCGGCGAAAGCCTTCGGCGGCGGCGAGGACGCGCTCGAGTTGGCCAATCCGATTTCGGCGGATTTGTCCTCCATGCGCCCGAGCCTGCTTCCAGGTCTCGTGAGCGCCGCGGGGCGCAACCAGGCCCGCGGCTTTTCGGACGTGGCGCTGTTCGAGGTCGGCCAGGCCTATCGCGGCACCGAACCGCAAGACCAGTATATGGCCGCCGCCGGGGTCCGCTCGGGTACCGCAAAGGCTTGCGGTGCCGGGCGTCACTGGTCGGGCGCGGCGGAACAAATCGATGTGTTCGACGCCAAGGCGGACGCGCTCGGCGTGCTGGGTGCGCTCGGGTTTGGGGATAAGGTGCAGGCGGCGCGCGCGGCCCCTGACTGGTACCATCCCGGCAGGTCCGGCGCGTTGCGGCTCGGGCCAAAGACGGTGCTGGCCCATTTCGGCGAGCTGCATCCGCGCGTGCTGGAAAAGCTCGGGCTCGACGGGCCGCTTTGCGGTTTTGAGGTTTTCCTCGATGCGCTCCCCGATCCCAGGCGCGCCTCGCGCACCAAACCCGCGCTTGAGTTAAGCGATCTGCAGGTCGTGCGGCGTGATTTTGCGTTTCTTGTCGATGACGCCGCCGCCGCCGGAGATCTGATCCGCGCGGCCAGGGGAGCCGAGAAGGCGCTTATTACCGATGTCACCCTGTTCGATATATTCACTGGCGCCGGCGTTCCCGAGGGCAAGAAATCGCTGGCCATCGAAGTGACGCTCACCCCCCGCGACAAGACCCTCACCGATGCGCAGATCGAGGAGGTTGCGGCCAAGGTCGTCGCGGCCGTCGCCAAGGCCACGGGCGGCGAGCTGCGCGGCTGACACCCTATCGGCCATGGTTATGGCCAGGCACAATTCCACCCTCTAGTACTTATCGATCAAAACGATTGTTATTGACGCCAAGAGTCGATTAGTTTGCGCGCAACTGGAGCATTTTCAGGAAAAATATGTGCGGTTATCCGCCCGGAAAATGCATAAATAAATACTCTGGTGTTCATGCGTTATGGATGAGGCTCATGTCGGACAAGACGGTTCAATGCATTTCCCCGGTGGATGGCGCGCTCTATGCGGAGCGCCCGCTCGCCAGCAAAGACGATATCGCCAGGGCCTGCCGCGCGGCGCGCGCGGCGCAAGCCGGCTGGCGCTCGCTGTCCGTGACCGGGCGCGGCGAATATTGCACCCGCGCGGTCGACGCCCTGCTCGGCATGGCGGACACCATCGTGCCGGAACTCGCCTGGCAGATGGGCCGCCCCATTGCCTATGGGCAGGGCGAGCTGAACGGCCTCGAGGAACGCGCCCGCCACATGATCGCCATTGCCGGGGATGCCCTCGCCGACATCGTGCCCGAACCAAAGCCGGGCTTCACGCGGTACATCGCGCGGGAGCCGCTGGGCATTGTTTTCACGATTGCGCCCTGGAACTACCCCTTTCTGACGGCTGTCAATTCGATCATCCCCGCGCTCATGGCCGGCAATGCGGTGCTGCTGAAGCATGCGCGCCAGACGCTGCTGGTGGGGGAGCGCTTCGCGCAAGGCTTTGAAGCGGCGGGGCTGCCTGAGGGTTTGTTTCACAATCTCATCCTCAGCCACGGCCAGACGGGCGAGCTTATTTCCGGCGGCCATGTGGACATGGTGTGTTTTACCGGCTCTGTGCCCGGAGGCGCGGCCATGGAAAAAGCCGCTACAGGGCAATTCATACCAATTGGACTGGAATTGGGCGGCAAGGACCCCGCCTATGTGCGCGCCGATGCCGCCCTTGGCAATGCGGTGGAAAACCTCGTGGACGGCGCCTTCTTCAATTCGGGCCAGTCCTGCTGCGGGGTGGAGCGCATTTATGTGCATGAAGATTTGTTCGATGATTTCGTGAGGGGCTTCGTCGAACTCACCCGCCACTATGTGCTGGGCGACCCGCTCGATGAAGCGACCACGCTTGGCCCCATGGTCAATGGGGAGGCTGCGGATTTCGTGCGCTCCCAGATCGACGCCGCGGTCAGGGCCGGAGCCACCGCGCATATCGATGAGAGCACATTCGGGAAAAACAAGGCCGGCACGCCCTATCTGGCGCCGCAGGTGCTCACCGGCGTCGACCATAAGATGGCGGTCATGCGCGAGGAATCCTTCGGCCCCGTCGTCGGAATCATGTCCGTGCGCGGCGATGAGGAAGCCATCGCCCTGATGAACGACTCGCCCTTCGGATTGACGGCGTCCATCTGGACGCAGGATGAGAACGCCGCCGCCACCATCGCAGGACAGGTGAATACCGGCACGGTTTACATGAACCGATGCGATTATCTCGATCCGGCGCTGGCCTGGACCGGCATTGGCGATTCGGGCCGGGGCTGCACGCTTTCGAAAGTCGGCTATGAACATTTGACGCGGCCCAAGAGTTTCCATTTCCGCGTCGATATGGGGGCATGAGATTTGAGATTTCCTCACCCTGAGGAGCGGCGTCAGCCGCGTCTCGAAGGGTGGTTTCGCGGGCGGTAGAGACGGCATCCTTCGAGACGGCGCTTTGCGCCTCCTCAGGATGAGGGATTTAGACGGACTTTTGAACCAAAGGACACCCAATGAGCGTAACCGACCTCCGCTACTGGAATTACCCCACCCGCATGGTGTTCGGCGTGGGCGCCATTGCGCGCCTGCCCAGGCTGTGTACGGGCCAGGGCATGAACAACCCCCTGCTCGTCACCGACGAGGGCCTGAAGGACATGGCCATCGTCACCGACACGGTTGCGCTGCTGAAAGAAGGCGGGGTCTCGGTGGATGTCTTTGCCGGCGTCAAGGGCAATCCGACAGGGAGCAATGTGGAGGCCGGCCTGAAGGTCTTTAAGCAGGGCGGCCATGACGGGGTCATCGCCTTTGGCGGCGGCAGCGGCATTGACGCGGGCAAGGCCATCGCCTTCATGGCCGGGCAGGACCGGCCGATCTGGGACTTTGAAGACGCGGGCTCCAACTGGCGCCGCGCGAAACTGGAAAATGTCGCGCCGGTCATCGCCGTGCCGACAACGTCCGGAACCGGCTCCGAGGTGGGGCGCGCCAGCATCATCTCCAATGAGGAAACAAAAGAAAAGAAGATCATTTTCCACCCCTGCATGATGCCGGGAATTGCGCTGTGCGATCCGGAGCTGACGCGCGGGTTGCCCGCCCATCTGACGGCGGCGACCGGGTTCGACGCCTTCGTGCATTGCTTCGAGGCCTATTGCGCGCCGGGCTATCACCCGATGGCCGACGGCATTGCGCTGGAGGGCATGCGCCTCGCGGCCAGACATCTTCCCAAAGCGGTGCGCGATGGAGGCGATATGGAGGCGCGCACGCATATGATGTGCGTCGCGGCCATGGGCGCCACCGCCTTCCAGAAGGGGCTGGGCGGCGTCCACGCGCTCTCCCACACCATCGGCGCCATGTATGACACCCATCACGGCCTCACCAACGCGGTGGTGATGCCCTATGTGGTGCGCGCCAACCGGCCCGCAATCGAGGACCAGATGGCCCGTATCGGACGCGCGCTTGACCTTGAGCATCAAAATTTCGACGGGGTGTTCGACTGGCTGCTGAAATTCCGCGCCGAAGTGAACATCGTCAATACCCTTGCCGACATGAAGGTGCCGGACGGCGACGCGGATGAGATTGGCGCGCGCTCGGTCAAAGACCCCTGCGCCGGCGGCAACCCGATACAACATGAGCCGGAAACATATGCGGAGATATTCCGCAAGGCTCACACGGGCGATCTGTCGTGACAGACAAGAAACTCCCCTCCCATGCGCAAGTCGTTGTTGTAGGGGGCGGCATCGCGGGGTGCTCGGTTGCCTATCATCTGACAAAACTGGGCTGGAGCGACGTGGTGCTGCTGGAGCAGGGCTCCTTGAGCGGCGGCACCACCTGGCACGCGGCGGGGCTCGTGGGGCAGTTGCGCAACCACGAAAACCTCACCCGGCTCATCGAATATTCAACGCGGCTCTATGCCGGCCTGGAAGAAGACACCGGGCAGGCCACGGGCTGGAAGGCCTGCGGGTCCCTGAGCGTCGCGCGCACGCCCGAGCGCATGACCGTGCTGAAGCGGGTGGCGGCCAAGGCGCGCGCCTATGGCGTGGAGGCGGAGGTTGTTTCCGCGAAAGAAGCGGGCGCGCGCTGGCCGGTGATGGAAACGGGAGACCTCGTCGGCGGGGTCTGGCTGCCCGGCGACGGCAAGGCCAATCCGACCGATCTGACCCAGGCGATGGCGAAAGGCGCGCGGGCAAGGGGAGCGCGGATTTTTGAAAAAACCCGCGTCACCGGCGTTGAGCTGGCGAAGGGTATGGTGAAGAAGATCAACACCGGCCGCGGCGGCATCGAATGCGAATATGTGGTCAACGCCGCCGGGCAATGGGCGCGCCAGTTCGGCCGTCTCGCCGGCGTGAATGTGCCGCTCTATTCCTGCGAGCATTTCTATATCGTCACCGGGGAGATCGACGGGGTGCAAGGCGATCTGCCCTGCCTGCGCGATCCCGACGGCTATATCTATTTTAAAGAAGAGGTCGGCGGCCTCGTCATGGGCGGGTTCGAGCCCGACGCCAAGCCGTGGAAGATGAATCCCATCCCCGACGATTTCGAATTCACCCTGCTGGAAGACGACTGGGACCAGTTCGAAATCCTGATGGAGAATGCGCTTATCCGCGTGCCGGCGCTCGAAACGGCGGACGTGAAGCAGTTCATCAACGGGCCCGAGAGCTTCACTTCCGACGGCAATTTTATCCTCGGCGAAGCGCCGGGGGTGAAGAATTATTTTGTCTGCGCCGGCTTCAACTCCATGGGTATCGCCAGCGCGGGCGGGGCCGGCATGGCGGTCGCCGAGTGGATGGCCGAAGGCGCGCCCACATCCGATCTGTGGCCGGTGGACATCCGCCGCTTCGCGCCTTTCCACGGCAATGACGCGTGGCTGGAGACGCGGATAAAGGAAACCCTCGGGCTTCACTATGTGATGCCCTGGCCCAACAAGGAGCTGGAGACGGGGCGGCCGCTGCGCTGCTCGCCCCTCTATGAGCGGCTCAAGGACAAACGCGCCTGCTTCGGGTCCAAAATGGGCTGGGAGCGCCCCCTCTGGTATGCGCGCGAGGGCCAGCCGCTCGCCATGGACTATTCGTTTGGCCGTCAGAACTGGTTTGAAAACGCAGCCCGGGAGCACAGGGCCACGCGCGAGGGCGTGGCATTTTTCGATCAGACATCCTTCGGCAAGCTGCTGGTGCAGGGGCGCGACGCGGAGGCCGAGCTTCAGCGCATCTGCGCCAATAATGTCGCCGCCGCGCCCGGCACATGCGTCTATACCGGGCTGCTCAACGCCCGTGGCGGATATGAAAGCGACCTGACGGTGACGCGCCTGGATGAGGAGCGTTTTATGCTGGTGACCGGTTCGGCGGAAGTCATCCGGGACCGGGACTGGATCACGCGGAACCTCAACGAAGGCGCCCATGTCACCGTGAGCGACATCACCAATTCTCTCGCCGTGTTCGGCGTCATGGGGCCGAAATCGCGCGAGCTGCTCTCAAAACTCACGCCCGATGATCTCTCGAGTGACGCATTTCCCTTTGCCGCAAGTAAGGAAATTTCGCTCGGGCACGCGCAAGTGCGCGCTTCGCGCATGACCTATGTGGGCGAGCTTGGCTGGGAGCTTTATGTGCCGGTTGAGTTTGCGGCCGGCGTTTATGACGCGCTTGTGGAGGCGGGGGACGACCCCGGTCTCGTCCATGCCGGCTATTACGCCATGGAATCGCTCCGGCTGGAGAAGGCCTATCGCGCGTGGGGCCATGAACTCAGCCCCGATGACACGCCCTTCGAGGCGGGGCTCTCCTTCGCGGTCGATTTCGGCAAGGGCGGCTTTATCGGCCGCGAGGCATTGTTGAAGCTCAAGGGTAAACCGCGCACCCGCCGCGTGGTGATGTTCGTGCTTGATGACCCCGAACCGGTGCTGTGGGGAGGGGAGCTCATATTGCGCGACGGCAAGCCGGTGGGCGATCTGAAATCCGCCGGCTATGGCCACACCCTGGGCGCCGCCGTCGGGCTCGGCTATGTCGCAAATGAGGGCGGGGTCGGCAGGGCCTTCATCGAAAGCGGGACATATGAGATCGACATCGCCGGGGAACTGGTGCCGGCAAAGGCGCATTTGCGCACGCCCTACGATCCGAAGCTGGAGAGGGTGAAGGCCTGAGCCTTATGCCAGGGGTCGCTGGCTTTGTCAGATGCGCGCATCCTTCGAGACGGCGCTTCGCGCCTCCTCAGGATGAGGCTTGAGGAAGATGCGGATATATACCTCATGCTGAGGAGTGCCCGAAGGGCGCGTCTCGAAGCATCTGCCACAGGCCTAATCCCGCTTGCCGAACACCTTGCGGACAGCCAGGATCAGCAGCACCGCCAGCAGGACGGTGCCAATGGCCAGCATGTCCAGTTCCCCGAACGGGCCTTCCTGCCGCCGGGACATGGCGGGATGCGGCGGCGGCGCGGGATCGGTAAGCTGTGCAAACTGCATGGCTCCATTTCAGCCCATCATGACGATAACCACAATCCCGGCTGTGAGTAACGATGCCGCGATCAGACGTCTGAGGATTGCGCCTTCCCGCAGGAAAAAACCGCCCAGCATGACCGAGATGGGAATGGAAGCCTGACGCAGGGAAGTGACGGCGGCCACCTCGCCGCCCATCTGATAGGCCATCAGGATCAGATAATAGGCGCCATAGGCCATGACGCCGGGCAGGATCAGCATGGCCACGCGTCTGCCCATGGGGCGCGGATCCACAAACAGGGTATGGGTCCGGCGGTGCAGATACAGCGTCAGATAGACCGGGATCAGGGACGTCTCAATCCAAAATATCATCACCTGCGGATCAAGTGTCTTCA
The DNA here is from genome assembly GCA_002897995.1 of bacterium BMS3Bbin10. Classification (GTDB taxonomy): domain Bacteria; phylum Pseudomonadota; class Alphaproteobacteria; order Rhizobiales; family Methyloligellaceae; genus UBA2767. Next base: position 74,000 of record BDTT01000131.1, read on the forward strand.
TGAGCCCGGAGTCGGCGATGGAATAGATGCCCGTTCCGGACATCGCCAGCAGGGCGAGCCCAAGCGTTCTGGGGTCTTCCAGGAAATGCGTGCCGCGGCGGTATAGCAGCAGGAAGCCGCCGGCAACGGTCATGGCCATGCCGAGCAGCACATACCAGGAGTAGCTGGCGCCCAGCAGGACGACGCCGACGATGACGATGAACACCGGCGAAGCCCGGATGATGGGATAGTAGGACGAGAGGTCGCCGCGCGTGAGCGTTGCCGTCAGGCAGGTGCCATAGAGGATCTGCCCGCACCAGGACAGAGCCAGGAGCGGGATGACCGCGCCCGCCGACCAGATGTCGGAGCCGGCAATCAGCGCATGGACAAGGCCCGCCGCGGCGAGCACGACGGTCATGCCCAGATAGGCCAGCTGCGTGTCGGGTTCTCGCTTGAGAAACAGGTTCCAGATGGGGTGAATGGCGGCCGAAAGCAGCACCATGCCTGCAATAATCAGGTCCACGGATTCCGTGCCCGCCGGTGGTTTGTGGTGGGGTCTTTTTCCGCCCCTATCGCTCCGCTGTTTGAGGGGGTTGTATCCGCCCCTGCCGCTTCGCTGTTTGAGGGGGTTGTATCCGCCCCTGCCGCTTCGCTTATCGAGGGATCACTGGCTGACATGGCTGGTCGCGATCTCCCAGAAGGCCGCGACCGTCCGGAGCTTGGCGCGCTCCTTGAGGCAGACGAGATTTTCCGTCATCGAACCGTCACAGTCGCTCAAGATGAGGGATTTCAACCGGGTATCGAACCCGAACTCGGCCTGGCTGACCACGCCGACGCCGATCCCCGCGGCCACGGCCTCGCGCGCCGCGGCGCGGCCGTCGGCCTCCAGCGCAATCTCGAATTCGAGCTGCCGGGCGCTCAACTCCGTCTCCAGCGTCATGCGGGTCTTGGAGCCCGCCTCGCGCATCACGAGCGGCTTGCTGCACAGCTCCTTGAGCGTGATTTTCCTGCGTGACGCCCAGGGGTGCGAGTTGTCGACAAATGCAACCAGCGGGTCGGTCCTGAGCGGCAGCATCTGAAGTTGATCGTCGTCGGGCACATCCGCCAGCACGGCGATGTCGGCATTGAATTCAAACAGGGAAGAGAGGACTTCGTCCGCATTCCCGATACTCAGCTTGATCGAAATACCCGGATAAACCTTCCGGAACGCGCCGATCAGGTTGACGCTGTGCAGGGGGGCATCGGCGGCCATACGCAGCGATCCGGTGCGCAGGGCTTCGCTTTCCGACAGCAACTCCATCGCTTCCTTTTCCAGCTCGAACATGCGCTTGGTGAGTTCGAACAGCCTGAAGCCAAGCTCGGTGGGAACGACGGACCGGCGCTTGCGTTCGAACAGGCGGATGTTGAACCAGCCCTCGAGCTTGCGCACCTGATCGGAGATGGCGGGCTGCGAAATATTGAGCTTTCGCGCGGCTTTGGAAAATCCGCCATGGGTCGCGACGGCATGAAATGCGCGCAGCTGATAATAGTACATCGCCAAAACCTATAGATGACATTAGTTCACATGATTTGACTTATGGTAGCGGTGTGCTTTCTCATTGGTCAAGCTGATAGGTTCCTTTCAGGGACAATGCCGCACATTTTGCGCTCGCGGTCCGGCTGCCGCCTGGCCCGGCCGATTGTCCCTGGTGATTTCCTGTTGGCGGAAATGGCAAATTGGGAATGGCGGGTCTTACAACTTTCCCGGCGTCCTGGTGGTCAGGGTTTGGTTGATGGGCTGAAACCATGATCGCGGTACGGCCTTTCGCCCAAGCGCGAGAAACGGTAACCTGTGATTGTGGATTGTGCGATAACCAGCGATTGCTGAGCCTACGGTGCATGGGCAAGGGCTCGACCTGGCCCCAATCAGAATAATGCGTTCAAGTAGTACATTATGGAGGAAGCAAATGAAGTCTGGAATATTGAAACGCCTGAGCTTGTCTGTCTTTGGCGCCGTGTTGGCCGGGTCGGTGTTCACCGGAGCGGCAATGTCAGGAGAGCTGATTGTTTACACGGCGGTTGAGCCGGAGGAACTCGCGGGATTTGCAAAGGCCTTCGAGGCCAAGAACCCCGACATCAAGATCAAATGGGTGCGCGACTCCACGGGCATCATGACGGCCAAGCTTCTGGCCGAGGGCAAGAACACCAAGGCCGACATCGTTTGGGGCCTGGCGGCGACCAGTCTGCTTCTGTTGAAGGACGCGGGCATTCTCGAGCCTTACGCGCCAAAGGGCGTCGAAAAGCTGAATCCTTTATTCGTCGATGGCGACAAGCCCCCCTCCTGGGTCGGTCAGCGCGCCTGGATTGCTTCGGTCTGCGTGAATACGGCTGAGGCAAAAGCGAAGAACCTGCCGATTCCGAAAAGCTGGGCCGACCTCACCAAGCCCGTCTACAAGGGCTATATCGTGATGCCGAACCCGGCTTCGTCGGGTACCGGCTATCTGGACGTCTCCAGCTGGATTCAGATGTGGGGCGAAGAAAAAGCATGGAAGTTCATGGATGGGCTCCATCAGAATATCGGCATCTACACCCATTCCGGCTCCAAGCCATGCAAGATGGCCGGCAAGGGCGAGTTCCCGATTGGCGTTTCCTTCGCCTACAAGGGCGCTCAGCTCAAAGCCAAGGGCGCGCCGGTCCTGACCATCGCTCCGAGCGAAGGCGTTGGCTGGGAGCTTGAGAGCTTCGGTCTCGTCAAGGGCGCGAAGAACGCCGCGGCGGCCAAGAAACTGGCCGACTGGTCGGTCACCAAGGAAACGAACGTGATCTACAACGAGGCCTACGCCGTTGTGGCCTATCCTGGCGTCGCCAAACCGGTGAAGTTCTTCCCGCCCGATATCGGCAAGAAGATGATCAAAAACGACTTCCTCTGGGCCGCCAAGAACCGCAAGCGGATTTTGGCTGAGTGGACGAAACGTTACGACGGCAAGTCGGCGCCCAAGAAAAAATAACAACGCTTGATCGAGAGCCCCCGGCCTGCGCTAATCTGGCCGGGGGTTTTTTATATGGCGCTCTGGGGGGGGGCAATGGCACGAACGAGTAAAGCGAAATCACCGCCCGAACGGGCCTTCTTGGAAATCCGGGACGTTTCCAAGAAATTCGGCGATTTCACCGCCCTCACGGATATCACGCTCGATATCGTCGAGGGGGAACTGATCTGTTTCCTGGGCCCCTCCGGCTGCGGCAAAACCACCTTGCTCCGGGCCATCGCCGGGCTCGATTATCAGACCACCGGACGGATTTATCAGAAGGGCCGCGATATTTCCGACGCGCCGCCCGCCGACCGTGACTTCGGAATTGTTTTCCAGTCCTACGCCCTGTTTCCAAACATGACCGTGGCCAAGAATATCGCCTACGGCCTCGTCAACCGGCGCATTGACCGCAAGGCGATTGCCGGCAGGGTGCAGGAACTTCTGGAGCTTGTCGGCATGCCGGGCTCCGACGACAAGTTCCCCGCCGCGCTGTCCGGCGGCCAGCAGCAGCGCGTGGCGCTGGCGCGCGCCCTGGCGACATCCCCCGGCATGCTGCTTCTCGATGAACCTTTAAGCGCGCTCGATGCGAAGGTGCGCGAACAGCTGCGCCATGAGTTGAAGGATTTGCAGCGCTCCCTCGGCATCACCACCGTCATGGTGACGCATGATCAGGAAGAAGCCCTGTCCATGGCCGACCGGATCGTGGTGATGAGCGACGGGCGCATAGCGCAGGTCGGAACGCCAATGGAAATTTACCGCAATCCGGCAAGCGCCTATGTGGCGGATTTCATCGGTTCGATGAATTTTCTGCGTGGCAAGATGGTTGCCGCGCGGCAGGTTCAGGTGGGGCGGCTGAAGATTGCCCTGGACGGAGCGGCCAAGCAGTTCGCCAAGGGCGACGATGTGGTCGTTTGCATCCGCCCCGAAGATGTGGCGGTGCGCGATTTGGGAAAATTCAAGGTGAACAATTTCGCCATGTCGATCAGGGATGTCGAATTCCTGGGCTCCTTTTGCCGGGTGATCCTCGATGTGGAGGGCGTCAAGGACGCGGAGCTTACCGCCGATTTCTCGATCAACCTCATGCGCGATTTCAATCTGGTGCGCGGGGGCAAGCTCAAGGTGGCGCTGCCGAGGCGGCGCCTGCAGGTCTTCCGCGACGACGGGCAGGGCGGGGACCGTAAATGAGCGCGCCGGACATATCGGGCGCAACCGGGCTTGAGCCTCCAGGCTCAAAGGCGCTTCGGCGGCTGCGCGCGCTGAAGGCTGAATCCTGGATTATGCTCGCGGGCATTCTTGCCATCTTTGCCGCGCTGCTGGCCTTTCTGGCCCTGCCGCTTTACGCGCTTCTGAAGAAGAGCGTGGAGGACGACAAGGGCGAATTTGTCGGGCTCATCAATTTCCAGGAATATTTCTCCTCCGCCGGGCTGGTCAACTCGATCTCCAACTCCCTGACCATCGCTTTCCTGACGATGATCATTTCCTGTACGCTCGCCTTCACCTTTGCCTATGGGCTGACGCGGACCTGCATGCCCTTCAAGCGCATGTTCCGGGCCATTGCGACCATTCCCATTCTCGCGCCCTCGCTGCTGCCGGCCATTTCGCTGGTCTATCTGTTCGGCAATCAGGGCGTCATCAAGGGGCTGCTGTTCGGAGAGAGCATCTACGGGCCGATCGGCATCATGATCGCCATGGTGTTTTACATCTTTCCCCATGTGATGATGATTATGGTGACGGCGCTCTCGACCACCGACGCGCGGCTCTATGAAGCCGCCGATGCGCTCGGCACCCGGCCAATGCGTGTGTTTTTCACCATCACGATACCGGGCGCCATTTACGGCATCGTCTCCGCCGCGGTGGTCGCCTTCACCCTGACCATCACCGATTTTGGCGTGCCCAAGGTCATCGGCGGCCAGTACAACGTGCTGGCGACCGACATCTATAAACAGGTCGTCGGCCAGCAGAATTTTTCCATGGGCGCGGTCGTCGGGCTGGTGCTGCTCATTCCGGCCGCCTTCTCCTTTATGATCGACCGCCATGTGCAGAAAAAGCAGGTGGCGTTGCTGTCGGCGCGCGCGGTGCCGTTTCATCCCAAGCCGCACAAGCTGCGCGATGCCGGGCTGCTCGCTTTCTGTATCCTGATGTCGGTGTTTCTTATCGGCATCCTGGGGATGGCGGCGTTCGCTTCCCTCGCTACGTTCTGGCCCTATGATCTAAGCCTGTCGCTGGTTCACTATGACTTTGACAAGGTCGATCCGAACGGCTGGTCGTCCTTCTACAACTCCCTGAAGATGGCCGGCTTCACGGCCGTGATCGGCGTCACCATCATCTTCCTCGGCGCCTATATGGTCGAGAAGGGGCAGAACTTCCCGAAGCTGCGGGGCCTCTTCCATATGCTCGCCATTGTGCCCATGGCGGTGCCGGGGCTGGTGCTGGGCCTGGCCTATGTGTTCTTTTTCTCCCGGCCTGAAAATCCGCTTTCGGTGTTCTACTCCACCATGGCCATACTGGTGGTCTGTACGATCGTCCATTTCTATACGGTCAGCCATCTGACCATGCTCACCGCGCTCAAGCAGATCGACAAGGAGTTCGAGTCCGTTTCCTCGTCCCTGAAAGTGCCGTTTTACCGAACCATGTTCCGGGTGCATGTGCCGATCTGCCTGCCGGCGATCTCCGAGGTTATGATGTATCTGTTCGTCAACGCCATGACGACGGTGTCGGCGGTGGTGTTCCTCTATTCCCCCGATACCAAGCTGGCGGCGATAACGGTGCTCAATCTGGATGACGTCGGCGATACGGCCGAGGCCGCGGCCATGTCCATGGTGATTGTCGCGACGTCCATCACGGTTCGCGTGGCCCACGGGCTGCTGATGCGCGGTCTGAACGCGCGCCATTCGGCATGGCGTGAATGACCGGCATGGACGTGGCGGCGCTTTCCATAGGCTACAGCTATACAAATTATAGTATATAACGATTTGAGTTATATCTTTCATTCGGGTGACACTGGCCGCCGTCAAAAATGTCACGGTGCGGTTACGCACAAGCGTCTAAAGGCGGGTGAAACATGAATGTGATGCGCAAAACCCGGGCGACCGAATCCCCCGCCGCGGCCGCTGAAGACCAGCGCGGGCGCGTTGCAAAAAGCAGCGACCCCTATCTGCTGACGCCGGGGCCTTTAACCACGTCGATGCGAACCAAGCGGGCCATGATGCACGACTGGGGCTCATGGGACGCCGCGTTCAACGAAGTGACCGCCGATATTCGCCGCCGCCTCGTTGACATGGCTGGCGGAGGAGAGTCCTCAAACAGCGAAGCGGCAGGACAGAAAAGAGAGTCCTCAAACAGCGAAGCGGCAGGACAGAAAAGAGAGTCCTCAAACAGCGAAGCGGCAGGACAGAAAAGAGAGTCCTCAAACAGCGAAGCGGTAGGACAGATAAGAGGCTCCTATGACTGCGTGCCGCTACAGGGCAGCGGCACCTATTGCGTCGAGGCCATGCTGTCCTGCTTCATTCCCCAGGATGGCTGCGCGCTGGTTCTGATGAACGGCGCCTACGGGCAGCGCGCCGCAAAAACGCTGCAAGTTCTGGGCCGCGATTTTCTCACCCTCGACAAGGGCGATTATCTGCCCCCCATGCCCGGTGAAGTCGACGAGCTGCTGACCCGGCACCGCGAAATTACCGATGTCGTCGTCATTCATTGCGAAACCAGCTCCGGCATTCTCAATCCGCTCAAAGGCATTTCGGACGTGGTTGCGAAACATGGGCGCCGGCTGCTCGTCGACGCCATGAGTTCGTTCGGCGCGATACCGCTGGACGTTGCCGATGTACCGTTCGAGGCCATGGTCTCCTCGGCCAACAAATGCATCGAGGGCGTTCCGGGGTTCGGGTTCGTTGTGGCCAAGGTCTCCGCGCTTGAGGAGGCGAAAGGGCGCAGCCATTCGCTCTCTCTGGATGTACATGACCAGTGGGCCTATATGAACAGGACGGCCCAGTGGCGCTTTACGCCGCCGACCCACGCGGTCGTGGGTTTTGCTGAGGCCCTGCTCCAGCACGAGGAAGAGGGCGGCGTGCCGGGCCGGCTGGCGCGCTACACCCGCAATCGCGATGTGCTTGTAAGCGGCATGCGCGAAATGGGCTTCGCCACCCTGCTCGAAGATGAGTGGCTCTCGCCCATCATCGTGACTTTCTTCTGTCCCGGTGACCGCAAGTTCAGCTTCAAGCGCTTCTATGACGAGCTGAAGGCGCGCAACTTCATCATCTATCCCGGCAAGCTCACCGAGGCTGAGAGTTTCCGCATTGGATGCATCGGCCAGCTCGATGAAGAGATCATGCGCGAGCTGCTGGGCGCGGTGGCGGATGCGCTCGGCGCCATGGGCGTGAAGGATTGCCGCGCTTAATCAGGCTGGCGGTGCGCGGGCGGCGCCCCTTATCCAGGCAGTGCACTCATAAATGAGCATCGGCCGGACCGCCTCCGGAGAATGTCTGCCTTACCCTCCAAAGCGGACATAAATCGCTACAATGCTCTTTATCCACTTTTGACCCTGAGCGGACCTCAGCTGCCGGCCCCAAAGCGAAGCTCTCCAGCCCGGTCCGACCAATGCTTGTGGCGGCCTGCACTACGCGTAAGACCGACCAGGTAGAGAAGCGTGACCCACGCGGCGGAAACGACAACAGGAACCGAATACGGAGTTTGACACAAAGGCCCGATTAGAGAAGAGGACATATCGCCTACCTAGAACGGTGAAAAAGCCAATCCTGCAACCCATATCCCGCCAAGGGCGTGTATCCACAAGGTGCACAGGATCCCGCAGCGCAGCGTACTGCGCGATTTTCCGATCGCGCGTGCTGCAATTACCGCCGGTACAAACAACCCTATAGGAAGGATCAATCCCAACCAGGGGATCGCCCCGTACACGGCGGCGACCAGTAAAGCACCAAAAGCCGCCAGTTGAAGAACCGTATAGAGCCACCGGCTTCCCCCTATTCCGAGCCGAACGACGAGCGTGCGTTTCCCGGCCAACGCGTCGGCTTCGGCATCAGGCAATTCGTTTATTAGCAAGACCGCCGTCACCCAGAAGCTTAAAGGGAGCGAGAGAAGAACCGCGTTGTTCGACACTGTCTCCGCTTGCAGCCAAAAGCTCCCGACGACCGGCAGCGTTCCAAAGCCAATAGCTACAGCAAGCTCACCTAGCCCACGTGCGCCTAGGGCCAGGGGCGGCAAAGAATATGCGATCCCTAGACCGATACCGATGGCACCAAAGGCAAGGACGGCCAGCCCCTTGAGGACAACCAAAACAATGCCCAGAGCCGCGCCCGCGGCTAGAAGGCTTTTGCCCCAGCGGGCCATCTCTGCGGATGTCATTATCCCATTCTGGATGAAGCGCGATCCACCAGTAAAAGGATGGATTCGATCATGGTTCAAACGATCTGTTCCGGTCCGATCGTCGGCTACGTCGTTGACCACGTTGATCCCGGCGTGCACCAGCACTACCGCAATAAGGGCCACCACAAATATGAGGGGATCGAATGCTCCCGCTTCCCGCCATCCCCAAGCCGAGCCAACTAGCATTGGAAGGATCGAGGCAGGGAAAAACATCGGTCGTGTCGACCAGAAATAACGCTTCAACACGCGTTGGAGAGAGTTTCCGCAGAGCGTGTCGCGTGTCGGCTCACCAGCAGTGATAGGGGTCATACGCAAGACTACACTTCCATGACGCGTCATGAAAACGCCCAGCCTCACGTTTTGCCAGGAGTATTAGATCCATGCCGAGGGGCGTGAATTAGGAACGGGGATGTGTCTGCTTGTCGACAAATTGCAGTCACGGAGAATGGTCGAGACAAAAGTCAGCTCATGACCCAGCCTGTGTAGAAACTCCGGTCATGGTATGATTCTCGCGTGATTTGCACGGGAGGCAATGATGAGCCGTTTCATTGAGGGCGTGAGCCGTTCGCAGGGTATGTTGTTTCCGGAAAGCCTGGAGGACTGGATCGATGAGGACAATCCAGTTCGGGTGATCGATGTGTTTGTCGATGAGCTCACTCTGGGTGACTTGGGGTTTGCACGGGTTGAGGCGGCTTGCACGGGCAGGCCTGGCTATCATTGTTGCGATTTGCTGAAGCTTTATATCTACGGCTATCTCAACCGGGTGCAGTCGAGCCGGCGTCTTGAGCGTGAAGCGGGGCGCAATGTTGAGGTGATGTGGCTTACCGGCCGGCTGGCTCCCGACCACAAGACGATTGCCGACTTCCGCAAGGACAATGGGCGGGCCATCCGCAAGATCTGCAGCCGGTTCGTTTCGCTATGCCGCCAACTTGATTTGTTCGCTGATGCCAGCGTTGCGATTGACGGTTCCAAGTTCAAGGCGGTCAACAACCGGGACCGGAACTTCACCCGGGCGAAGATGAAGCGGCGCATGAAACAGATTGAGGAGAGCGTTGAACGCTATCTGCATCAACTCGACAGCGCTGACCGGCAGGAGCCGTCACAGGCCCTGGCGAGCAGGACGGGGCGGCTGAAGGAGAAGATCGCAAAGCTCAGGCAGGAGATGCAGCGTCTTGAGGGCGTGCAGGAGCAGATGCTGGAAACACCGGACCGGCAGGTCTCGTTTACTGACCCGGATGCCCGTTCGATGGCGACAAGCGGCAGAGGCTCTGGCGTTGTCGGCTATAATGTGCAGGCCTCGGTGGACACCACGCACCATCTGATTGCCACCCACAAGGTGACCAATACCGGCAATGACCGCTCGCAGCTCGCTCCCATGTCGAAGAAGACCAAGGCCGCCCTGGAGGTGGAGAAACTGGATGTCGTTGCCGACCGGGGCTACTTCGACAGTGGCCAGATCCTTGAATGTGATAGGGCGGATATCACGGTCACCCTGCCGAAGCCGCAGACCTCGACTGCCAAGGCGCGGGGCCGCTTTGGAAAACAGGATTTCCGCTATGTGGCCGACGACGATGTTTACATCTGTCCGGCCGGCGAGCGCCTGGCCTTCCACTACAGCACTATCGAGAACGGTCTGACCCTGCGCCGTTACTGGACGAATGTCTGCCAGGCCTGCGCCATCAGAGATAAATGCACCACGGGCAAGGAGCGCCGCGTCACGCGGTGGGAACATGAGCACATTCTTGAAGAGGTCCAGGCGCGGCTTGATGCACATCCGGAGAAAATGCGCCAGCGCAGGGAAACCGTCGAGCATCCCTTCGGCACCATCAAGATGTGGATGGGATCAACCCACTTCCTGATGAAGCGATTGAAGAATGTCCGCACCGAAATGGCGCTGCATGTGCTGGCCTATAATCTCAAGCGAGTGATGAGCATCCTGGGCGTCGGACCGCTGATGGCGGCGATCAGGGCGCAGGCCATGGCGGCCTGAACGAGGCCATTGTCGACCAATTTGCCGCGTCAAGCTGCCGATACCCGGCAAAACCCGCCACACAGAGGGCAGATAACGCGAAACAGCGGCAAAACCGATCTTCAAACCAAATTGCACACGGTGCCACCAATACCAGGACCGTCAGCCGCCGTTTTGACACAACCAAGACCCAACTCGGACATCAGCGCCGTCCGTCAAAGGTTCTCCGCCACCATCTTGATGGCGCCGCAGGGGCATTCGGCGGCGCACATGCCGCAGCCCTTGCAGTAGTCGTAATTGAAGCGAAAGCGGTCGCCGGGGCCGAGCTTGATGACCGCATTATCGGGGCAAATGCCGTAGCAGTTGTCGCATTCGAAGCAGTTGCCGCAAGAGAGACACCGCCTGGCCTCGTAGAGCGCGTTGTCCTCGGTCAGGCCCTTGAGCACTTCCTCGAACCCCGTCTGCCGGCGCACGATGTCGAGCGCGGACTGCACCGTTTGCGGTGCGTCGTCATAATACCAGGTGTTGAGATCGTCAAATCCGGCCAGTTCATGCTTCTCGGGATTTTCGAAGCTCTCGCCGCGGAGCCAGGCGTCGATGTTGCGCGCCGCCTTCTTTCCGTGACCGACAGCGACGGTCACCGTGCGCTCGGCCAGCACCATGTCGCCGCCAGCAAACAGGCCAGTGCGGCCGGTCATCATCCGTGTGTCGACCTGGACGACGCCGTCCTTGGCGATATCGACGCCGGGGACACGTTCCAAGAAAGCCGTATCGACGTCCTGCCCGAGCGCCAGGATCAGGGTATCGGCCTCGATGGTCTCGAACTCGCCGGTCGGCTGGGGGCGTCCGTCGGCGTCGATTTCCATCTTTTCGACGGTGACCATGGTCTCGTCGATCTGCTTGATGGTGCGCAGCCAATGGATGATCACGCCTTCCTCTTCGGCCTCGGTAGCCTCGAAGTCGTGGGCGGGCATTTCCGTGCGCGAGCGCCGGTAGACGATCATGGATTCATCAGCACCCAGCCGCTTCGCCGTTCGCGCCACATCCATTGCCGTGTTGCCGCCGCCGTAGATAATGACGCGGCGACCCAGTTGCGGCGGCTCGCCCCCCGCTTCCATGCCGCGCAGCACGCTGACGGCGTCGAGGATTTTTCCCGCCGCATGGGCCGGAATATCGATACGCTTGGCGAGATGAGCGCCAACGGCGACGAAGACGGCGTCGAAGCCTTCTTTTTCGAAGGCGCCCTCGATATCGCCGACCTTGACGTTGAGTTCCAGTTCCACCCCCATATCCAGGATGCGCTGGATTTCATAGTCGAGAACGTCGCGTGGCAGGCGGTATTTGGGGATACCGAAGCGCATCATGCCGCCCGCCGCGGGCCCGGCCTCGCGGATAGTGACGGCGTGGCCGAGGCGGGTCAGGTGATAAGCGGCGCTGAGCCCGCTCGGCCCGGCGCCAATGACCAGCACCCGATTGCCCGAGGGCTCGGCGTCGAAGATGACCTTCCACTTTTGTTCCCAGGCCTGGCGGCCGAGGAAGCGTTCGATGGCGTGGATGCCGACAGTCTCGTCCATTTTGGCGCGGTTGCACTCTGTTTCACAAGGGTGGTAGCAGACACGGCCCATGACGCCCGGCAACGGGTTGTCTTCCATCAACACCTGCCATGCGCGCTCATAGTCTCCCTCCTCGGCGTGGTACAACCATTTCTGGATATTCTCACCGGCCGGGCATGCATTGTTGCAGGGCGGCAGGCGGTCGACATAGAGCGGTCTTTCAGTCCGCCACGATCCCGTCTGGTTGGCGAGGCTCGTGCCGGGGTCGAGGGTGATGGCGAAGGGAAGCTGTTTTCTCAAGGGCTTTCCCTTTCGCCCAGAAGGTTAAACCGTTCAATGTTAGCATCCGCCATGCGCTGCAACCGGGCGATGCGTGTCGTGTCCTCCTGGCCTTTTTTGAACAAATGCGCAAAGCGGCGTTGCGGCGCCAAATAATCTTTCACCGGCACCCGGCGACGGATCTTGTTGGACCGTGTTACCTCGCCATGTTCGGCCTCGAATAACGGAAACAGCCCGCTTTCGACGGCCATGCGGGCAATGTGGATGGTGGCGTCCGAGGCGGTGCCCCAGCCCAGCGGGCAGGGCACCATAATGTGGATATAGCGCGCGCCCGGGATGTGCATGGCCTTTGTAACCTTGTCTTCCAGGTCGTGAAGATAGGCGACACTGGCGGTGGCGACGTAAGGGATATTATGGGCCATGGCGATGAGGGGCAGGTTTTTGCCGGTGCCAAACACATTGCCGGGGGCATCTCCGAGCGCAGGCGTGGTCGCGGTTCGCGCAGTCGGCGGCGTCGCTGAGGAGCGCTGCACGCCGGTGTTCATATAGCCCTCATTGTCGTAGCAAAGATAGAGAACATCGTCGTTGCGTTCGAACATGCCGGACAAGCACCCGAACCCGATATCCGTCGTGCCGCCGTCACCGCCTTGCGCCACAACTTTCACTTCGCTCCGGCCCTTACGCCGCATGGCGGCCGCGACCCCCGTCGCCACGGCGGGTGCGTTGCCGAACAGCGAATGCAGCCAGGGAATCTGCCACGACGTCTCGGGATAGGGCGTGGTGAAGACCTCGAGACACCCTGTCGCGTTGACGGCTACCAGTTGCCCCTCGGCCGCGCGCATGGCGGCGTCCAACGCATAGCGCGCGCCCAGCGCCTCGCCGCAGCCCTGGCAGGCGCGGTGCCCGGACGTGATGGCGTTGGAGCGGTCCATCGAGGACTGCACGCTGCGTGCGCCCTTATCTATCAGCCGGTTGCCGACCGTGTGCGTGCCGGTCTGGTAGAATTTGACCCGTTGCAGGGCGGTTTCTTCTGTCATGACCGCAACTCCATTATTCGTCGCCGGCGACGGCGGCAGCGCCGAGACTCTTGAGAATATTCTCGGCCGTCGGGCCCGAGCGCCGAATTCCTCGGGCGCGCAAGATTTCGCGCTCCACCGCACCGTGATCCAAATCGAGAAACTGCACGTCGGGCAGGCGGCCCTTCGCCGCCGCCTCAAGGATCCCGCGCAACGACGCCATTGTGATGGGCCTCCCGCCGAGACCGGCGATGACGGTGTAAACAGGCACCGCCATCTCCCTGAGCGCCATGCGGACGTTGGAAGCGAGAATGCCGCCGAGCCCCGGCGCCAGACTCTTCTCGATCACGACGACGTGCTTGGCGCCGGCCAGCGTGGCTTCCAGTTCATCCAGCGGGAACGGCCGGAACGAACAGATACTGATCGAACCGACGGCGGCGCCTTCGTCACGCATCGCATCCACGACTTCCTTGATGGTGCCATTGACTGAACCCAGCGCGACGGCGATGGTTTCCGCGCCCTCGGTTCGGTACGGGTGAATGAGGCCGCCCGATTCGCGGTCGAAAACATCCTTGAACACGGCGCCGATTTCAGGGATCAGGCGCAGCGCCTGCAACTGCTTTTCATGGGCCAGATAGCGCACCTCGGTAAACGCCTCGGGACCGACCATGGCGCCGATGGAATACGGTTCCACCGGGTCCAGGACCTGCACCGGATCATAGGGCGGCAGGAAGGCATCGATCTCCTCCTGGGTTGGAACATCAATGCGTTCGTAGGCATGAGTCAGGATGAACCCGTCCATGCAGACCATGACCGGGGAGCTCAGTTCCTCGGCCAGGCGAAAGGCCTGAATGTGCAGATCGACGGCTTCCTGATTGGTTTCGGCAAACAACTGAATCCAGCCGGCGTCCTTTACAGACATGGCGTCGGTGTGGTCGTTCCAGATGTTGATGGGGGCGCCGATGGCGCGGTTGCCGATCGTCATGACGATGGGAAGACCAAGCCCGGCGGCGTTATAAACTGCCTCGGCCATGAACAGGATGCCCTGGCTGGCCGTCGCCGTATAGGTGCGCGCGCCAGCCGCCGAGGCGCCGATGGCGACGGAAAGGGCGGCGAATTCGGATTCCACGTTGATAAATTCGCAGTTTTCCAACGCGCCCGATTTCACCAGCGCGCCGACACCCTCGACGATATGGGTCTGGGGCGTGATGGGATAGGCGCATACAACTTCCGGCCGGCAAAGCGCGATGGCCTCGGCGACGGCGATGGAGCCTTCTATCTGCTTCAGCACGCTGTCATTCCCTTGGCCCCCATCGCCTTGGCGATGTCGAAGGCTTCGCGAGCGGCGGCGGCGTTGGCGGCGCCGACGTCGCCGGAAAACTTCTCAAGAATGGCCTGTTCGACCGAGTCAAAGTGGATTTGTCCCGATATGGCGGCGAAACCGCCAAGGAGCGCGGCGTTGGGCAGCGGACGCCCGACGTGCCTCAGCGCCAATTCCGTCGCGCCGACACAACAGACGTGATGGGCGGGAAATCTCGCCACATACTCGGCGATCCCCAGCTCCTCAAACGTTCGCCGCGAATTGATGAGAATGTAGCCTTGCGGATTGAGCCCCTTGAAGACATCGACGGAATGCAGCAGCGTTGGGTCCTGGATGATCAGGGCATCGGGTGCGCTGATCGGTTCGCGAAGCCGGATTTCTTTGTCGTCCATACGGCAATATGACACGACAGGCGCCCCCATGCGTTCAGAACCGAAGCTGGGAAAGGCCTGGGCGTATTTGTCTTCCGTAAAGGCCGCAACGGAAAGGAGTTCTGCGGCGGTTACGACGCCCTGGCCGCCTCGCCCATGAATTCGCACCTGAAACATTCAGTCTTGTCCTGGTTCCTGCCGGTTTGGACTGTGGCCTAATCTCCATGCATTGCGCCGATACGTTTGATCCGCGGTTGATAAGGGGATCGTTTGCACCTGTTATGCGTCGTTTTTCATCAATCAGATCCGTTCTTCCGATCCTTCAAATTTAACGATCCCCACAGATCATGCAATTTTGGCCTCGCAGAATCCCAGTGTAATTGATCGACAACAAAATGCAGCGGAAATCTGATGTCCTGTTGGCTGCTTAAGAGGGCAAAGCAGAAGGGCCATGCAGGCAAACGTGATCTACGCGGGGCTAACAACAAAAACCCGAAACACAAGAAGCTTGACTATGACGCCCGAATTTTTGATCGATATCAATTCAGATTGCCGAAATGCGCAGTAGGCTCGATTTCCCACTGGATGATTTGCGGCAGGGCTGGAACCGGGTCCGATATCCCCCAGGAGATGCAACATGGCGGGCACCAGATCACCGACCGAGCGGCCGCTTTCCCCGCATCTTGAAATTTATCGGCTCACATTCACGTTCCTGATGTCGGGATTCCACCGGGTCACGGGCTTCGTGCTCTATTTCGGCATGGCGATACCGGTTGCGTGGCTGCTGGCGGCCGCGGCCGGACCGGAATGGTTCGATTTCGTCAACGGCCTGATTGGAACGTTTCTCGGCCGCCTGGTTCTGTTCGGCTATAGCTGGGGGCTGATCCACCACATGCTCGGCGGTGTCCGCCATCTGATCTGGGACACCGGCCGGGGGCTCGATCTGGTATCGATCGAGGTCTTCGCCCGGGCGACGATCATCGGCTCGGCCGCTCTCACCGCCGCGCTATGGCTCGCCGCATACGCATTGGGAGGCCTTTAGACATGAGATTGCGCACGCCACTTGGCAACGCCCGCGGTCTGGGTTCGGCCCATGAGGGCACCGAGGTTTTCTGGACTCAGCGGCTCACGTCGATAGCCAGCATCCCCCTGACCTTTTTTCTGGTCGGGTCATGCCTGTATCTCATCGGCGCCGACTATGAGGCGGCGCGGGCCTTTATCTCTTCGGTTTTCGCCGCTCCGGCGCTGATTCTGGTCGTGATCGTTTTCGTGTGGCACATGTGCATCGGCATGGAGGAAATCCTCGTAGATTACGTGCACTCTCCCGCTCTCAAATTCGCGGGCCTGATTTTCAACATCTTTTTTTCGGTATTTCTCGGCCTGACCGGCGTTTACGCAATACTGAAACTGAGCTTCGGCGCCTGACATGGCGGGCAAAGCAAACCGCAAGGGCAACGGATCCACCGCCCCAGCCGATTAACGCGGTGCAATCCTATGTATGAATTTGTACTGAAAAAAAGTCGGTAGCCAAGGGTGACGCGGTTTGCAAGGTGATGGTGAACAAGGATCGACCAAAACACGATTTGACGGCGCCTTGTCTTAGTGCCCGTGCCCGTGCCAAGACCGAGTGGGATGCGTTGAAGCCTGATGAGATTGATCTGTTCAATCGCAATGTCGTTTGTAGGAAGTACAAGGCAGCACAAGTCATCTTCCATCAGGGCGATCCTTGCAGGGGCCTATATTTCGTTGAAAGTGGTCTCGTCGCCGTCCGTAAGGTCGATGAAGAGGGGAAGTCGGCGATAGTCCGTCTCGCCTATCAAGGCGACACCCTTGGCTACCGACCTCTGTTGGCGAAGCAGTGCCATCGCGCCACCGCCGAAGTGATCAATAATTCCCGCATCTGTTTTTTGGACGCGCCGACAATGCGCCGCTTACTGCTCAGCAATCCCAAACTGGGCATGCTGTTCCTGGAACATACAGCGCAGGCCCTCGGCGAGGCCGAGGAACGCTTGTACCAGGTCGCGGCATTGAGCGTTCGGACGCGAATCATCCATCTTCTAATCTTACTGTGCGATCACTACGGCTCGACCACCGGTGACGGCACTTTGTTTGTCGAGTTACCGATAACACGGCGCGACCTGGCAAACATGATCGGCGCGCGATCCGAGACGGTATCGCGGGCGTTTCGAGACATACAGAATGACGGTCTCCTGAAACTCTCCGGTCGCACGGTCCGCTTCGATCACGTCGGTCTCCTCATCGATGAACTTCACTATAACCTCCACTGATCCCCGGCAGTATCGCCCCGTGACGAGCGGCAAGGCAATCACCGGCCCGGACGTCAAACGCCGTATGTTTGGCGGTTGCATCATTAATCCGCGATTCTTGACCTATGTCATTGTTTCCAAAACCCGGCGGGCACATGATAACCAAGCATAAATACAATAGGAATCTGGTCGAGAAGACTGGTCAGGTGGTGCTGATCTTTGAAATTATTTCGGCCTTTCAATAATGTTGCATCAACAATGATGAGGGAGGTTTTAATAATGTATATTTTACTCACTCAAAGAGGCTCAGATCGTCATTGAGCAATGGCGTAAACACTACAACGCCAAACACTCCCATAGTGCGCTCGGATACAAACCACCCGCACCGGAATCAATCTTCAAATTGTAGAAAAGGCCATTAATGAACCAACATTCAAACTAGACCAATCAGGGGGGACTGATCAGCAACGCTAAAAGGAGGCGATAAAGTCATGAAAAAGTATCTTGGTTTAACCAGCGGTATTGGAATGTTTGCTGGCGCAAGCATTGTTTTATCAGCTTCCGCGTTAGCAGGTGCTGGCGATCCTGCCGCTGTCGACTGGTCGAAAGTCCCGACAACGGAAATCGGGCTTTTCTGGCCTGGACAGTCGACCTATGATTATCTTATCAGCCCCAGACATAAAAGAGCCGATCTCCAGACCAGGGAAGGCGAGGCCTGTGTGGATTGCCACAAGGGAGAAGAAAAGGAGATAGGCAATAAGCTGGTCGTTGAAGGCGATCTGGAGCCAATGCCCGTCGAAGGCAAGAACGGCTTCATCAATCTCAAATTCCAGGTCGCGTATGACGACAATGACGCCTATTTCCGCTTCCAGTGGAAAACCCTGAACAACTATCCCGGCTGGGCCCATCCCTACTACCGTTATGATGGCAAGGCATGGAAAGTCTACGGCTACCCGAAACTCGACGCCGTGGTTCAGGACGGTGAGCAGCCGGGCATCTACGAAGACCGCATGTCGATGATGATCGATGACGGCAAGGTGGAGAACTACGCCAAGCAGGGCTGCTGGATAACTTGCCATGATGGCCAGCGCGACAACCCGGACAGACCCACGACCGATGAAGTCAAGGCCAACGCGCTGTTCAAGTATCTGAAGAAAAAAGACGTGCGCAAATATCTGCCTTCAACGCGCACCGACGGCAGTTCCTGGGACAAGGGCAAGACGCCTGAAGAAATTGCCAAGATCAAGGCGGCCGGCGGCTTCCTGGATCTGATGCAATGGCGCGGGCATCGCTCCAATCCGGTTGGCATGTCGGACGACTTCTATGTTCTGGAATATCGCAACAGCGATGCCGGCAAGAATCCGTTCAGCTCGAACTTCGACAAAAAAGCCAAACATCCGAAGTACATGTATGACGAAAAGAAATTTGGCAAAAAATTCGTCCGTGTCGAAGATATCCGCAAGATGGAAACGGCCCTGGTCCGCGAAAGAAACGCGGTGCCATTCGATCCGAATGCCGGCTGGAAAGAAGGGGATCTGATCCCGAAATATGTCATCAGCCGTGAGGATGCCAAAGGATCCGCCGCCGACAACAATCGTTCCAAGGGCGTTTGGAAAGATGGCGTGTGGACGGTGGTATGGGCCCGCAAGCTGGGTCTGACCAATCCGGACGACAAGGCCCTGAAAGAGGGCGGTGTCTACACCTTCGGTTTCGCCGCCCATGACGACAACATCACCACACGCGGCCATCACGTGTCGTTCCCGGTATCAATCGGGTTCGGCGCCAAAGCCGACATCGAAGCGACCAAGCTCAACTGATCCTGAGCCAAGACCCCAAGACTGTGCCCGGCCCCCGGGGGCCGGGCACATATCCACCACGTGATTGGCCGTTGTCTTGATTTGGATGAGGGGGATTTCAGTGAAAAATTTTTTTCAACGCTTTTCGCTCCAGTCAAGAATTATCTTTGCCATCGCTGGAGCCGGGATCCTGATCATCGGTGTTTTTTTTGCGGTAGCCTATGAGCCGGTAACCCGCAACTTTGTTGCCCAGGATGCAACATGCAATTACTGCCATCTTCCGTGGGAGTTCAATCCCGATGTCAGGTTGACGGCGACCAAGCCCCATCAGGCCAAACCCGATCAACCGCAATCGCAAGCAAAATGCGTTGATTGTCACCTGCCGGAAGGACGGTTGAACGCCACCTTTGTCTATACCCACATTGTCAGCTTCACCGATTTATTCGGCAAGTTCCGCGATCTTGAAGCCGAACGCGCCGGGGACTGGATTCCCCCCCGGGCGGCAACCGCCTATCGGGTGCGTGACCGATTGTTCGAAACCGACAGCGGTACCTGCCGGACTTGCCATATAGAGGATGAAATCAAGCCCAAGCGAACGCGGGGCATCAATGCCCACAAACTGGCGCTGGAGAAGAAACAGACCTGCATTGAGTGCCACTATAATGAGGTTCACCGTCCGGTCGACCAGCGCAAAGCCGCCTTCCAGCGGCCTATAATCTCTTTTGAGCAGCCTCCATCTGCTGAGATGAAACTATTGCAATTTGTCCAGGAGGTCCGAAGATGACTGGGTCGCGTAAAAAATCAGCCGACAGGGAAAACCAGCGCACCAGCCGCCGGAACTTCCTGAAAGCGGCAGGCGGCAGCGCCGTGGCCGCCACGGTTGCCGCGGTAGCGGTCCCATCGCTGGCCACCGATGACGAAAGCGGCCAACAGGCCGACAAAAAGCAGTACGGCATGGTCATCGATGTGCGCAAATGCATCGGCTGTCATTCCTGCAGTGTCGCCTGCAAGGCCGAATTCGACGTGCCGCTGGGCGCCACGCGCTCCTGGGTCGAGTACACCGATAAAGGCACCTATCCGAACGTATCGAGAAACTTCCTGCCCAGGCTGTGCAACCATTGCCGCCATGCGCCATGCGTCGATGTGTGCCCAACGGGGGCCACCTACAAGCGCAAGCAGGACGGCATCGTGGTCGTCGACGCCGGTCTTTGCATTGGCTGCAAATATTGCATCCAGGCCTGCCCTTACGATGCCCGTTTCCTCAACCCCCTGACCGGGGTTGTCGACAAATGCGATTTTTGCATCCACCGGGTTTCGAAAGGGCTGGAGCCCTCTTGCGTCAACTCATGCGTCGGCGGGGCCCGCATCTTTGGCGATATCTCCGACCCGGAAAGCGAAATCTCCCGTGTCATGGCCACCAATCCGGTCACCGTGCTCAGGCCGGGAATGGGAACCGAGCCCAATGTCTACTACATCGGGGCCGACCATTCCGACGAGCATGAGAACAAGCGTGGCTGGTACGATGTGCGCGTAACGACGCACCGCAAGGAAAAGGACAGGAGGTAGAGATGCATGAACTGACCTGGGGTCTGCCGGTTATTCTCTACCTGTTTCTCGCCGGGCTTGGCGCCGGTGCGGTGACCGTGAGTGGATCGGTGCTGCTGCGCAAGGGAGGGTTTGGTTCATCCCGCTTCGCCATCGCCCGCTGTGGAGCCCTGATCGGGCCCCTCCCCGTCATGCTGGGCACCTTCCTGATCGTCTTCGAGCTGGGGCAGCCTTTCAGGGCTCTGAACCTGTTCAAATTGATCAACCTGTCGCCGATGAATATCGGGTCATGGCTGCTGGGTGCGTTCATCTTCCTCAGCCTGCTTTATGCGCTGACCTTCCTGCCGCCATCGGCGGGGCCGGGCGACCGGCTGAGGGGGGTTCGGCGGGCCCTGGCCTGGATTTGCGTGCCGGTTGGCATCAGCGTCGCCATCTATACCGGCATCATGCTCGGGGCCATGCCGGCGCGGCCGTTCTGGAATTCGCCAATTCTTGCCGGATTGTTTTTGTTGTCCGCGCTTTCCACCGGTGTTGCGAGCATCATTCTGGCGGGCGTTTTCTTCCGGCGCAATCACCGCGATCCCGCCGTGCGGGACGATTACGACAACAGTTCCTATTTGCTGACCGCATCGGATGCGCTTTTGATCGGTGGCGAGCTGATCATCATCTTCCTGTTTTTGATGTTCGCCCAATTGACCATCGGCGATGTCAGATATGCGGTGAATGTCATCTTGCCGGGCGGAAATCTCGCCCCGGCGTTCTGGGGCCTGGTCATCGTGATCGGCCTTGTCATCCCGCTGGTGGTCGAGATCGTCCTGATCGTTCCCAAACTTCTTTACGGGCGGCGGTTTGTTTCAATACCGGCCATAGAAGTGGCAATACCAACCGCCATTATCATTGGCGGATTTGCCTTGCGTTATATCATCGTGGTTGCCGGTCAGATCACCGCCCCGGCAGCATTGTAGAAACGGAGAGATACCGCCATGGTTGATCGCAGAAAGTTTCTTGGACTTGGTGTGGCGATATCCACCTTGCCCCTGCTGCCGGTTGGCAGGGCCCACGCAAAAACCACGAAAAAACTTGAGGAGGGGGGAAAAGCCTATTCCCATTATAGTGGAACGCAATTAGCGCCGGTTGCCAGTATCTGCGGTCAATGTCCAAGCCACTGCGCAATTGTCGGATATCTCGATGAAGGCATATTGGTCAAAATCGAGGGGCAACCGAAATCCATCCGCAATCTGGGTAAAGTCTGCGCCAAGGGCCAGGCCGGGGTGCAAAAAGTCTACGACCCGGACCGGGTTCTTTTCCCGCTCCGGCGAACCGGCAAACGCGGCGAGGAAAAATGGGAGAAGATTTCGTGGGATACGGCGCTGGAGGACCTCGCCTCCCGCCTCAAGACGCTCCGCGACGCGGGCCAGGCGGAAAAGTTTGTGTTCCATCATGGCTGGATTCCGGCAAGCGCCAAGATGCTGATCGACGAGATTTTCCTGCCCGCCTACGGCACCGCCTCCATCATCGATCAGACCTGCCTGGGCTATAGCGCGCGCTGGACGGCCCTGGAGCTGACCTGGGGGGCACGTGTCGACAATTGGGATTTCGACAACACCGATTTTGTGCTGAATTTCGGCAGCAATGTTCTTGAAGCCGATACCAACCAGGTGCCGCTGGCCCGCCGGTTTGCCCTGGCGATCACCGAGCGGCATTTGCCGGTAATGACCTTCGATGTCCGGCTATCCAATACCGCGGCCAGGTCCACAAGGTGGTTTCCGATCCGGCCGGGAACCGACGGGGCGGTGGCTCTTGCCATGTGCAACGTGGTGATGAGCGAGGAGCTTTATCGCGGCCCCGGAGAGGATTTCCTCAAATATTGTCTGGTCACCGACGACCGCACCGCCTCGACCGGCGACAAGGTGGCGGTGCTGAAACAGCATCTGGAGCAATACACACCCGAATGGGCCGAGGAAATCAGCGGCGTGGCCGCGGCGGAAATTGTGGGCATCGCCCGAAAATTCGCCGCCGCCAAATCAGCTTGCGTGATCAGCTCCCGAGGCGCCAGCGCCCGTTTCAACGGGGTCGAAACCGAGCGCGCGATCCAGATGCTCGCCGCCATTACCGGCAACATCGACACCCCTGGCGGCCGCTGCCGGGCCATCACACCTCAATGGATCTATCCCGCCGGGCCGGAAGACAAACCTGAGCCCAGAAAAATCGCCTTTATCGATGACGGCGGCGGCGCCATGGCACTGCCCGACTTTGCCGCCGGGAACAATGTTCTGAACCGTCTTGCGGCCGGCGCCGAGCGCCCCGGCGTCTACATGTGGTATCACCACAATCCGGCCTATGCGAATAGCCAGACCCAGGCGACGATCGACATTCTTAAAGATGAAACCCTGCTGCCCTTCACCGTCGCCGTGACCCCGTTTTACGACGAAACGGCGGCGCTGGCGGACCTGATCCTGCCGGACGCCACCTATCTGGAACGCTACGATATCGAGGACGGCGTCTCGCCGAACCAGGTCCCGGAATATTCCATCCGCCAGCCAATGATCGCCCCGCAAGGGGAGGCCCGCGACTTCAAGGAGGTGTGTCTGGACCTTGCCAAACGCATGGGGTTCCCGCTTGGCATTAAATCGGCCGAGAAATTCGTCGCCGCCGCCTGCAAGCTGACCCCGGTGGTGAAAAAGAAAGCCCGCGGCTTCCGGGGCATGAAGAAAAAAGGTGTCTGGCATGACAAAAAGGCCAGCCCGGTCTATGCGGACTACCGTGAGGAGGTCTCCGCCGAAGATCTGGCCGCCGAAGGTGTGATTCTCGATCCCCCCACGGGGGTCTACTGGAACTGGCGGCAGGCCGGGGCCCAAAGCGAGGCCTTGGCCGTGGAGCGCGGATATCTGGGAACTCCCGGCGCTCACCGGGCCTATGTTGGACAGCAGATCGGCGATGTCGCCTATAAAGGCTTTGCGCCCGGAAAGCTCAATAAATCCGGATATTTCGAACTGTATTCCACCGTTCTGCCAGACAAGGGCCTGCCGGGCTATGTCGCAATCCCGGAGCATCGGGAGCTAACGGAAGATCAACTGATCCTCACGACGTTCAAGGCCAATGTGCAAACCCTGTCCAATACCGGAAACGACAGCTGGCTTGCGGAAATCCAGCACGACAACCCGGCCTGGATCAATCCGCGAACCGCCGCGGCAAGGAAAATCGTCGATGGCGATCTTGTGAGGATAAAATCCCCCATCGGCAAGATCGAGGCGGTGGCGATGGTCACCCCCGCCATCGCGCCAGGGGTTGTCGCCATTTCCACCCATGCCGGCCGCTGGCAGGGCGGCCGCTACGCCGCCG
This sequence comes from bacterium BMS3Bbin10, assembly GCA_002897995.1. Lineage (GTDB taxonomy): Bacteria > Pseudomonadota > Alphaproteobacteria > Rhizobiales > Methyloligellaceae > UBA2767. Next base: position 97,825 of record BDTT01000131.1, read on the forward strand.
GCGAAAAGGCGCCCTTCGCCATCGATGATCTCCGGCACGATGCGTTCCAGTGGTGGCAAGCGGGCGGCGCGCACGCCAACCGGATTATTCCCGCCGATTTCGAACCCGTCAGCGGACAGCAGCGCTGGATGGATACCGTTGTCGAGGTCACGAAAATCGAGCCCGCGACTACGTGACTAAGATCGGCGCTTTGGCATTAAATGCTGGATCGCGGTTTTGATTCCATCAAAACATGAAGCGATCTGGTCGAGCGATCACATCTGTCGGCGCGCCTTATCACCCACAGACCCAAGGCAAGGCTTGCGCCCCGACTTGATCGGGGTATTGAGCGTTGGCACCAGACGTTGAAGAACCGCATCCTGCTGGAAAACTACTATCTGCCCGGCGACCTTGAGGCCCAAATCGACGCCTTCGTCGGCCACTACAATCACCAGCGATACCACGAGAGCCTGAAAAACCTCACGCCGGCCGATGTCTGCTTCGGGCGTGGCCAGACCATTCTGCTGCAAAGAGAAAGGATCAAACGCAAGACAATCGAACACCGGCGCTTGCGGCACGCAAAAGCTGCTGCTTAAATTGAAACCAGAGATGAGCCAGGGTCTCTCTTATTGAAGATGCTCAACGGTCTCAAATATTTTGACCACGGACACCCTCGAAGATGCTTCTTTCCGGCTGGAAAAACGAGAATTAGACATGGAGGAGAAGAGCAAGCTGTTCCAGTAATTCATTCGCTCGCGCCTGAAGCCAATGTTGGATTGTGGCACTAAGCGGACATTCTCAGGGGGGCGGTTCAACAGCGAGCATTTATGAGCCCGCGTCCTAGAAAACGGTCTGATCGAACACGTTCTGCAGGAAATACAGCCCGAAGAAACTGATGAAACCGGCCATGATCGGCGTCGCTACCCAGCCCATGACGATGGTTCCGAGCAACCGCCAGCGAATGCCGGCGGCGCCCTGGAGGATGGCGATCCCGACAATGGCGCCGACAACGGCCTGGGAGCTGGAGACCGGCACCAGTGGAATGGTCGGGAGGCCCATGCTCAGCAGCCAGGCTTCCAGGCCCCGCGAGGCGAAGGCGAACAGCACAATCGAGTGGGACACAACCGCGACAAAGGCGGCGACCGGTGAAATGCGCCCGAGCCCGCCCCCGACCGTCATCATCACGCCTTTCGAGTAGGTCATCACGCCAAAAGCTATGGCCAGCCCGCCTATCAGGAAGAGCTGTTGCGCCGGGCTGAAGGAAATGCCGCCCAGCTCAAGCGTTGAGAATTCGATCGCGGGCAGGAACACGCCCACGACATTGGCGATGTTGTTTGCCCCCAGCGCATAGGCCCCGAAGGCGCCCGCGAGCAGCAGCCCCAGACGCAGATAGGCGTCCGTGCGCACCAGATGCAGCTTGGAGTAGCGCAGATAGATGCGCAGCGCCTTGTACAGGATCACCGCGATGATCGCGGCGAGAATCGGGCACAGAACCCAGGTAGTCACGATGGTCATCAGAATCTTTGTATCCGTCGGCTGTCCGGTAAACAGGTTCCATCCGACAATCCCTCCGACGATGGCCTGGCTGGTGGAAACAGCCAGCCCCGCCTTGGTCATGACATAGACGGATATGGCCGCGGCCAGGGCTGTCATGAAAGCGCCTGGAAGAGCGGTGATCGCGCCGAGTTTGCCGAGGGTCTCGGAGGAGCCCGCGCCGCTGATGACCGCGCCGAGCACGACGAAGATGGAGCAGATGGCCGCCGCCGTGCCCCACCGCACCATGCGTGTGCCAACGGCCGTGCCGAACACGTTTGCCGCATCATTGGCGCCAAGCGCCCAGCCGAGAAACAATCCGCTGGACAGAAATATGATTACGCTCGGGTCCATGCCTGGGCGCTAGAGTCCCTTCGAAGAGCACCGGGCCGCCCGCTTCCCCGGCCCGGCCACCTGGTGATTATATTCCTGGGGTGGCAGGGCCGGGGGAGCGGGCGGCCGGGCGACTGCGACAAAACAAGACATGGGCTAGACGGTCCGTTTGATCGCGTAGATGGCGAGCCGGTCGGCCACGTCTTCCGCCCAGTCCGCCACATTGTCGATCTGCTCGACGAAATTGCGCAGATGCGTCTTGCGCGAGAGGTCCAGATCGGAATTAAAAATGTCCCGCTTGAGCTGGGTGGAAATCTTGTCGGCCTCTTTCTCGAAGATGATGACCTTGTGATTATAGTCGGCGACCGCGTGCGGGGTGCGGAAGAAGGCGCGCGCCGCCAGTACAAGAGCGTCGGCGGCCTGTACGACCATATTGGTGAGCTTTCTGTAACCGGCCCTGAATTCGCTGGGAATGTCCGGCTTCTCGATCGAGATCGACCACAATACGCCTTCGAATAAATTCATGACATGATCGAGGGTTTCGATCAGTCCCAGGACATCGCCGCGCGCATCGGGAATGAGCGTATGGGTGTAAAGCTCTTTTTCGATGTTGCGGCGCAGGGCGTCGGCCTCGCTTTCAAGTTTGTTCACCGCCTTGAGTTTTACGTCGAACTCGCCATTCGCGCCTTCCTTGAGGTAGGTGCGGACACCCAGCCGGAACATGACGGTGGATTCCGACAGTTTGTCGAGGAAATCATCGATCTGACTCTCAAGGTCTCTGGTCCTGCCAAACAGGCGCAACTTGTTCATACGGCTCATTATAATTCCAGTCGGGGTTTAACGCCCCGGTTCCCTGAATATTGTTCGCGCTATGCGCAGAACCGGCGCAATATGTTTGCGCGCCAAATCTTGTGTCTCTTGCTGTTTGCGCACTTAGTGCGCTTTTTTTCGCTCCAATGCAAATTCATTCCACTGATGGGTGTATCGATATAACTTATAAAAAGGCATTTTCGAGTGTGCAGGGTCTATGCCATGCGGCGCGGCGAGGACTATTCTTCCTTCATTATCTTCCGCGGGTCAGGTACTAAAGGATGAATGCGCAGGTGCAGTATGGCGCGACGCTTTCAACCATCTGGAGGTCTGTGCGGGCACATGACACGACGCTTTGACACCGCGATCACGCTCCTCGACGAAGCCAATGCACAAGACCCCAACATGGTGGCTGCGGCCGCCGGACCGCGCCCTGGAGAGCTTGTTTACGCGCAGCGGATGAGCGAGACCCTCGGCCGGGTCTATCCGCAGGCGGGCGAAGAATTGCGGCTGGCGGCGCGGGCCCAGCATCTCAAGAGATGGACCCTGCCGCGGACCGATTTTCCACCCGACCGGAAGGGCTATTTCGCGTGGCGAAACGCGGCCAAGCGCATGCATGCGGATCTGGCGGCGGACCTCCTTTCGCGTGCCGGCTATGAGGGAGATCAAGTCGGCCGCGTCCAGGCGTTGATCCGCAAGGAGCGGGTCAAGCGCGACGCCGAGGCGCAGGCGCTGGAGGATGTGGCCTGCCTGGTATTTCTAGAACATTATTTCAGCGCATTCGCGGCCAAGCATGACGATGAGAAACTGATTGGTATTTTGCGCAAAACATGGGCCAAGATGTCGGAGACGGGGCACCGGGCGGCGATGAAACTGCCGATGGATGCGCATGCGCGCTCGCTTGTCGAGCAGGCGCTGGCCGGGTAGGGCTGTGATGAATGGATGCAATTTATGAGTCTTGACCCCAGGCCTGAAAAGTCGATCGCGCTGGTGCTTGCGGCTCATGGCGACAGGGGCGGCGCGGTCTATAATGACGGGCTGGAAGCGCATGTCGCCGCACTCGCCGCGATGAACCGTTTCGCCTGTGTCGCCGGCGGTGTGCTGAATGGCACGCCTTCGCTCGAGGATGCGCTCGCGCGGGCGGAGCAAAGCGGCGCGGACTGGATTCTGGTTTATCCGCTGTTCATGAGCGATGGCTATTTCGCCGGCGAGGTTCTGCCGGACAGAGTGGGGGCGGCGAAATTGCGCGTTCTCACCTCTATCCTGCAACCGCTCGGGCAGGATTCGCGCGCGGCCCTGCTGATGCTCGAAAGCGCCCTGCGCGCGGCGAAATCCGCCGGGCTGGACCCCGGCCAGGCCCGCCTGCTGGTGGTGGGGCACGGATCGAAAAACGGCACCGCCAATGCGGAATCCACAAGGCGCGCCGCGCGCGGTCTGGCGCCTCATTCGCCCTTCGCGCGCATTGAAACGGCGTTTCTGGAAGAAGCGCCTTTCGTTGCCGAGGCGCTGAGCCATTACTCCGGAAAAAGCGTGGTGGCCGGCTTTTTCTCCAGCGAAGGCATGCATGCGGGGCTCGACATCCCGGCCGCAATCCGCCACAGCGGAGCGGCGGCGGTCTACGCCGGAGCCATCGGGCTGCATTCGCGAATACCTGAACTCATTGTATCTTCGGTTCACAGGGCCCTTGAGGAGCCCGACACCGGCGCCGGGACGGAACCGGAGCGCGGGCCGGCGGCCCCGGCCGGTGCGCCGATGCCTCCCCATGCCGCGGCGGACAACCGCCCCAAGGCCGGCCCGCAAGCACATGATTCGCCCTCGCGGAGAACCGCGGGGGGCGGAACCTCGCCCATCCGGTTTCTCTTCAAAGCGGTTTTTACGCTCGCCTTGATGGCGGCGCTGGCGCTTGGAGCCATCGCCTTTCTGGTGCCCGAAGACGTGGTGCGCGATCAGGTTGCCTCCCTGGTCAAGCAGCAGACCGGGCGCGACCTGACCGTCCGGGGCAAGACGTCCTTCTCCATGTTCCCCAATGTGGGCGTTGAGCTGGAAGATGTGAGCATTTCGAACCCGCCGGGCATGAAGAGCGGCGAAATGCTGCGCATGGGCTCGCTCAATCTCAATCTCAAATTGCTGCCGCTTGTCAGCCGCCGGGTGGAGGTTGAGCGATTTGTGCTGGTGCGTCCGGTGTTCAATCTCATTGTCGACAAAAAGGGGCGCAGGAACTGGGATTTTGCGAAGAAGACCGCCGCTCTGGCGCCCGCGTCCGGCGATGAAACTCAAGCCGGAGCCGCCGTGGCGGAAACCGGTGCGATGATCCAGGCCCAGGCCGGCGGTCCGGGCGGCGCCATGGTGCAGGATATCTCTTTTGGTACCGCCAAAATCATCGATGGCGTGGTGAAATACACAGATGAAACGACCGGCACGAAACAGCGTGTGGATGCGTTGAATGTATCAATCGTTCAGCCCGCTTTGTCCGAACCGCTGGACGCGGAGGGAAGTCTGGTCTGGCGCGATGAAGAAGTGACCTTCAAGGGCCGCCTTGCGTCGGCTCCGGCATTGTTGCGCAATGCCTCCTCCAAAGCGAAGGTGGCGATCTCCACCGCACGCGGCAAGGCCGACTTCGACGGGAAGATCGCCTTCGCGGGCGGACTGAGCGCGAACGGGGCCGTGGCGGGCGAAACATCGTCGCTGCGCGCATTGGCCAGCTGGCTGGGTACTCCGATCGCCCCCGGCGGAGGGCTGGGCGCCGCTGCAATCTCCGGCCGCCTCGGCCTCGAGAATGACACTGTCGCATTCACCAAGGCGAAGCTCAGCCTCGACGGCATGAACGGCCAGGGGCAGGCGAGCATTCGTCTCAAGGGCGTCCGGCCCTATATCAAGGCGACGCTGGCGCTCGACAAGCTGGATCTGAACCCTTACCTGACGGGCGCTTCGGCGGGAGCCGCGCAACCCAAAGCCTCCAATGCCTCTAAGGAGGGCCCGGCCCCGCAGCCGAAGGCGAAGCAGTCGCTGACCGATTTCATCGACCAGCTCAACGAGGCGGATGAAGGCAGTGGAAAAGTGCAGCCGCAAGTGCGCGCATGGAGCCAGCGCGCAATGGATATCACAGGGCTGCGCGCCGTCGATGCGGATGTGAACGTCACCGCCGGGGCGCTTTATTACCGGAAGATCAAGGTCGGAAAGAGCGCCGTCACCGCCAGCCTGAAAAGCGGATTGCTCACCGCCGATCTGACGCGCCTAGCGCTTTATTCGGGAACCGGCACGGGCCGCGTGACCGTGAATGGCGCGCGCGCGGTTCCCGGCATCGCCGCCCAGTTCGATCTCCAGAATATCTCGGCCCTGCCGCTGCTCCGGGACGCGGTGGATTTCAAATGGATTTCAGGGCGCGCCGACATGACCATCTCTCTCTCCGGCACGGGGCGGTCGCAAAGCGAGCTTGTGCGCTCCCTGCAGGGAAACGCGAAGCTGGTCTTTTCCAACGGCGCGATCGAGGGCATCAATATTCCGGCCATGGTGCGCGGGCTCAAACAGGGAAAATTCGGCGGGTGGAAACGCCGGGAGCGGGAGAAGACGGACTTCAGCCGGTTCTCGGGGAGCTTCGTCGTGCAGAAGGGCATCGCCTATAACAAGGACCTCAACCTCGTCGGCCCGCTCATTCGCATGACCGGCGAGGGCAATATCGATCTGGGGCGCGAACGCATCGACTATGCGGCGCTGCCGAGACTGGTTGCCAGCCTTCAGGGGCAGGGCGCCGCCGATGACCGCAAGGGGATCGCGGTGCCCGTGCGCATCACCGGCCCCTGGGCCAAGCCGAAGGTCGTGCCGGATCTGAAGCGGCTGCTGGAGGATCCCGAACTCGCCAAGGAGACGGCCGACAAGGTCGGCAAGGTTCTCAAGAAGCTGAAGAACAAGAAGGACGTGAAAAAACTGCTGGATGGCCTTCTGGGAGGCGGCGATCAGGGAGCTGGCGACGGCACGCAGCCGCAGGGCGAAAAGGTCAATCCCGAGGACGTCCTGAGAAAGCTGTTCCAGTAGGGCGAGCGGTGAGGCCGCAAAAACCCGCAAATAATGACGCCCGGGCCCCGCTCGCCTATAAGGGCGCGTATGACCGCACCCGATCCCAAGCCCGCGCCGAAAGTCGGCTTCGTCTCTCTCGGCTGCCCCAAGGCGCTGGTCGATAGCGAGAGAATTATCACGCGGCTGCGCGCGGAGGGCTATGAACTTTCCGCCGACTATCGCGGCGCCGATGTGGTGGTCGTCAACACCTGCGGGTTTCTCGACAGCGCCAGAGCCGAGTCGCTGGACGCCATCGGCGAGGCGCTGAATGAAAACGGCAAGGTGATCGTCACCGGATGCCTCGGGGTTGATGAGGGCCGCATCCGCGCCGAGCACCCGCGCGTGCTCGCGGTGACGGGCCCGCATCAATATGAGCGCGTTGTGTCGGAGATTCACAATGTTGTGCCCCCGGCGCATGATCCTTATCTCGATCTGATCCCGCCCGAGGGCATTCGCCTCACCCCGCGCCACTATGCCTATTTGAAGATCTCGGAGGGGTGCAACAATAAATGCTCCTTCTGCATCATCCCCTCCATGCGCGGGAAGCTGGCGAGCCGATCCGCAGGCGATGTTATCGCCGAGGCGGAGCGGCTGGTGGAGGCGGGCGTGCGGGAGTTGCTGGTCATCAGCCAGGACACCTCCGCCTACGGGCTTGATTTGAAATATGCGGCGAGCGACTGGAACGGGACAGCGCTCAAAGCGCGCTTTTTCGACCTGACCAAAGCGCTGGGGTCGCTCGGCGTGTGGGTGCGGCTGCATTATGTCTATCCCTACCCCCATGTGGATGAGGTCATCCCGCTGATGGCGGAGGGCCATGTGCTGCCCTATCTCGATATCCCCTTCCAGCATGCGGCGCCCAATGTGCTGAAAGCCATGCGCCGTCCGGGCCATCAGGAAAAAACCCTCGCGCGCATAAAAGACTGGCGCGCGATCTGTCCCGATCTCGCCATTCGCTCCAGTTTCATCGTCGGTTTTCCCGGCGAAACGGAAGAGGATTTTTCTCTTCTGCTCGACTGGCTGCGCGAAGCAAAACTCACCCGGGTGGGGTGCTTCAAATATGAAGATGTCGAAGGCGCGGCCTCCAATGCCCTTGAGGGTCATGTGCCGCAACAGGTGAAGGACGAGCGCTTTGCCCGGCTGATGGAGACGCAAAAACAAGTGAGTGCCGATCTTCTCAGCTCCCGCGTGGGATGCGAAATAGAAGTGCTGGTCGATGAGGTGGATGAGGAGGGCGCCATTGCGCGCTCAAGCTGGGATGCGCCGGAGATCGATGGCTGCGTCTTTATCAATGGCGAAACGGAACTGGAGCCGGGCGATATGCTGAAAGTGCGCATTGAGCATTCCGATGAATATGACCTTTGGGGCGTGCCCGTGGGGGCTGGCGAATGAGAAAGCTGCAAACATGGCAAGGGGTGCGGGACCGGCTCGAGGCGAGGCGGGCGGCGCTGAACGAAGAGATCGCGGCCTATCCCGCGCCGATCGCGGCGTGCGATGCGCAGTTCAATCACCTGCTCGAGCGGCGCACCGGCCTCAACGCACAACTGGGGCGGCTTATCGAGATGGGTGAAGGCATGGACGCCAACGCGCTCGCGGAGTTTGCGGCGTCCTGCCCGTTTCCGGGCGGTGATACTGGGGAAAACCAACAATGAAATTACTGGTATTGCCGGGCGACGGGATCGGCCCGGAAATCGTCGCGGCCGGTATTCATGTTCTCAAGGCGGTCAACGACGCCCGCGAGCTCGGCCTCGAGCTTGAATTCGAGGACATCGGTCTCGCGAGCTTAAAGAAATACGGCACCACCCTGCGTCCCGAGCTGCTGGAGAAGGCGCGTGAAGCGGGCGGAGTTGTTCTCGGGCCGCAATCCAATCTCGACTATCCGCCCGAAGAGGAGGGCGGGGTGAACATCTCCGCCATGTTCCGCATCCAGCTCGATCTTTACGCCAATGCGCGCCCCGCGCGCACGCGCCCCGGCGTGGCGCAAGGCAGGCAAGGCCTTGATCTCGTCGTCATGCGCGAGCTGACGGAAGGGTTTTACGCCGACCGGAACCTGTTTCTGGGCAATGGCGAGTTCATGCCGACGCCGGATGTCGCCATGTCCCTGCGCAAGGTGACGGCCAGGGGGTGCGAGCGGATCGCCCGCGCGGCCTTCGAGCTCGCCATGAAGCGGCGCAGGAAAGTCACCGCCGTGCACAAGGCGAATGTGCTGAAGGTCTGCGACGGGCTTTTTTTGCGCGAGGTCCGAAAGGTTGCAAAAGAGTTTCCGGATGTGGAGCTGGATGACGTGCTGATCGATGCCATGGCCGCCTATCTGGTGCGCGACCCGTCGCGCTACGATGTGGTTCTGGCGACCAACATGTATGGCGATATCCTCTCCGATCTGGCGAGCGAACTCTCAGGCAGCCTCGGCCTTGCCGGGTCGACCATGGCCAATGAGGAAATGTGCTTCGCGCAGGCGCAGCATGGCTCCGCGCCCGATATCGCGGGCGAAGACAAGGCCAACCCGACATCGCTGATCCTGTCCATCGCCATGCTGCTGCAATGGCTCGGCGAGAAGCACTCCCGCGATGACCTGTACAAGGCCGGCGGCGACATCGACGCGGCGCTGGATGCGGCGCTTGCAAACCCTTCAACCCGCACGGCGGATCTTGGCGGTGCGATGGGCACGAAAGCCTTCGGCGCGCATGTTGCCGGATTGCTCGGATGAGCAGGGCATAGCCGGGCTGGAATGCGCCCTAGTTACAGGTCTTGATATACGCTCCGTATCGCTTTGCACTTGCGGAATAGGATTGTGCCTGACCCTTGGAGAACGGGCCTGCCGTGGCGATCCAGTAGCCGTTGCGGAAGTTGGGGCATTGCGCCGTGTTCATGATGTACCACGCGCCGCCGCCCAGCTGGTTGACGCGGGCCTGGGCCTGGGCCTGCGTCCTCATGGAACCGGCAATGGCATACCAGTCGCCCGCGCCCGGCGCCGGCTGCGGAATTGGCGCGGGCGCGCCTGCGCCAACGCGGATGCATTGTCCGCCCGAGAGCACGAAGCCCGGCGGGCATTGCGGGGGCGCGACCTGCGGGCCGGCGGCAAGTTGCGTGAAGACAAGATTGTCCTGGCGGTGGCGCACCACCCGGCATCCTTTTCCGCGGATGGGGGCGGTGCCGTTCAGGATGATCGTATTTCCCTGCCGGCTCCCGGAGACGGCGTAGGGGACGACGCCGCAGCGGGCGCTGAACAGCCGCGACTGCCCGGTGATGGCCCCGCCGGGGCCTTCAAAGCCGTCAAACAGAAGCGAGCCGCCGCGCGCGCCCGCCTTGACCATTCCGGCGCGCGGCTGGACATAGCTGATCGTGATCGATCCCCCGGGACATGTCTGGACGTCCATCACCGAGCCGTTGTGAAGATATTGCCCGGTGGTGCATGCGCTGGCGCTGGCCGGAAGCAGCCAGACCCAAAAGACCGAGGCCGCTATAAATGCGGATGCCGCACGGTTCATCTGACGATCCTCCCTGGCATGGACAGAATTCTCATTCCGATTTTAGAGAAACCCGCGCCGCGCGCCAATGCCCGATTAGTCGCCTGCGGACGCGTCCGCTCCGGTGAGGCGTTTGAGCTCCAGATAAAGCACCTGCGAAAGGTCGGAGCGTTCGTAGTTCAGCCGCTCGACGAGCACCACCTGACGGCTGACCGGCGGGTCGCCGAAGGGAAAGGAGCGAACGGCCTGCCCCTGTTCTCCCTTCAGGCGCCCGGCGGGAATGACACCGGCGCCAAGGCCCGCATGGGCCATGGAGAGCACCACATCGGAGGAGTCCAGCTCCATGGCGTCGGAGACGACAAGCCCCGCATTGCGTATGGTGGCGTCAATCAGCTTTCCCATGCCGGACAATCTGTTGACCCTCAGGAAGGGGAGCGCGGTCAGCGCCTCGTCCCATGCCGAAACCCTGGCGTCCGGGGGCGCGACGACGACCAGCGGCTCATTTGTTATGGAGAGCATTTCAAGCTCCGGCTCGCGGACCATGGGCGCGGTGACTATGGCGGCGTCCAGCTCGCGGCGGCGCACCTGGGTCATGAGCGGGGCGGACTGACCCTCTTCGATCCGAATCCGCAGGCGCGGGTAGCGCTTGCGAAGATTGCCCAGGGCCATCGGAATAAGGTCGCTTGAGAAACCGCTGATGCATCCCAGAGCGAGGACCCCGGCGATCTCGTCCGCCGCGCGCGCTTCCTCGGCGAATGTGTCGAATGCCGCGAGCACCTCGCGGGCGCGCCCGGCGATGTGAACCCCGTGGGCATTGAGGCGGGGCGGGCGCGTGGTCCGGTCGAACAGCGCCACCTGCAACTCGTCCTCAAGCGCGCGCATCTGCTGGGAGACGGCCGCCGGTGTCACGAACAGGCGCTCCGCGGCAACCGCGAAACCGGTATGGTCGGCGATCGCCACGAGGGTGCGAAGCTGGGGGATATTCATGAAAATAAATTAAGAAGAACTAATTATAAAAGTCAATAAATATCGATTGAATTAATGCGCATTCACCTCCATTTTTCGGTCACAGACGCCGCATGAGGTGGCGCCCGAAATTGGAGAAAGTACCATGAGCAGCATCATCACAAACGTCGCCATCGTCGTCGCAATGGTCGCGACCATGTTCGCCGTGAACTACCCCTATCTCATTCAGTAGGGCTTTTACGCATCATCCATCCCATTGCCGGGCGGAGGCGGGCTGTGCCGCTCTCTGTCCGGCAAGGGCCCTGTCCGCGCCCTCCGGCCATTTTGATATGTCGGCCCGAGCCCGTTGAGAGGGTTCAATGCACGGCGACGCAGGTGCAGTTCGCGGTGCGGCAGACTTCCTGGGAAACGCTTCCGTAGCTTATCGCCTCAATATATCTCAAACCCCGCGAGCCCATGACGATGGCGTCGGCACTGTTGGCCCGGGCCGCCGCGACGATGGCTTCAGCAGGCCTGTCGCTGGCGAGTTCCAGCGTTTCCACCGGGACTCCGCGCGCCGCGGCCTGAGCTTGCGCCCGCTTCAATATATGCTCCCCGATCCGGCGCAGCAGATCTTCCCCCACGGGTCTGCTGGGCAAATTGCGCCCGGCCATGAGTTCCTCGGCCGTATGCTCGGGTTCGGGCGCCCGGGAGATTTTCCTGAGTGTATCCACGACATCCGCGCCGGCGGCTTCCAGCTCGGGCAGGCGTAACAGTTCGTCGGGCTCCTTGTCCTTCAGGAGTACGTGGAACAGGGTCACGGCCGCCTTGTGCTGCTGCGCCAGATCGAGGGCCACTTCGAGTGCTTTTTCCGCTGTGCTGGATCCGTCTGTGGGAACAAGAATGGCTTTCATGGACGCCCTCGCTCGCTGATCGCATCGTCAATTGCCGCGCCGGGTGACGCAGGAATCCCCATTATCCGCGACATTCTACGCGCATGCCTTGATCTTGCTCAATGCAGCAGAGCGCGGGGTCACCCGCCGCCGCGCTGAAAGGCCCGGTCGAAGCGGGCGAGAAAGGCGCGCCTTTCCGCTTCACTCAACTCGCCGAAGCACAGTGTTACTTTTGCGCGCGGCAGGGCGAGCAGGCCGCCAAGGGCGGCTTTCTCAAGTGGCTCATAGGCAATTCGAACCTCCCCGCCATCCGCTGAAATGACGATCTGTTGTTGTCCCTCACCCAGCGCCATATCTGGGCCGAGCGCCGTCAGGGAGCGGTGAAATTCCTTCAGATCGAGGGACATGATTTTCTCGACCCTGCCGGGCGGCGCGGCCATTTTGCCTAGCCTCCGGCGACCGGCGGCCAGACGGCGAGCGTATCGCCGTCAACGAGTTCCCTGGCGTGCGCGCTCGCGGGCGGAGAGAAGACGCCATTCACCAGGATCAGATGGCAGGCCTCGCGCGGCACGCTCTGCCGCGCCAGCACATCGGCGATGGTCGCGCCGTCCGCAACGTCAAGCTGAATCGCGTTGCGCGCCGCGCCGGGCGGCAGGAAGGCGCCGAGGGTGGCGTAGAGCTTAAGCGTGATTTTCACCTGATCCCCTGGGCGCATGCCACATAGGCTTCGGCCAGACGTTCAGGCGACTTCATCAGCACGTCTTTCCAGCGCCCGAGCCGGAGCCTGGTCCCGATCAGCCCGCGGGCGACGCCGATATGATCGGTGAGGCCGACGCCCTGCGCCCCGGCGAGCCGGTCGCCGTCGAATTCAAGCCGCAGATAACGGTAGGCGTCCGCATCGCTCGTGGCCGCGCTCATCCCTCCCTCGACCCCATCCCATGCGCCGAAGGACGATGAGACAAGCCCGATGGTGGCGAGCACATTCATATTCAGGCTGCCCGCATGGGGCGTGGCGTGTCCGGCCATATTCAGCGCGGCGATGCGCCCGTGATCGGCGGCCACGGGCTGGATAGCGAGCACGGAAAATTCGCCCGTCGAGAGGTCTTTGGCCTGCGCCACGTCGCCCGCGGCATAAACGTGTGGCGCGCTTGTGCGCATGAAGCCGTCGACCTTGACGCCTTGCCTGGTTTTGATCCCGCTTCCTTCAAGAAAGCCGATATTCGGCGCAATGCCCGCCGCGACCACGACCAGCTTCGCGCGCAGGGATTTGCCGGAAGAAAGCGCGACATCGAGGCGGTCCTTGCTGCGCGTGATCTGCGTGATCCGGGTGCCGGTGAGGACGGCGACGCCATGTTCCTCGCACCAGCGTTTCAGCATGCCGCCGGCCGTTTCGTCCATCATGCGCGCCACCATGCGGTCTCCCATCTCCACCACGTTCAGCTTCACGTCGCGCGAAACCAGCGCTTCGAGAATGATGGAGCCGATGAAGCCCGCGCCCATCAGAACCACATCGTCGCCCTTATGCGCGCGATCCAGAATTGCCCGGGCATCTTCAAGCGTCCAGCAGGTGTGGACGCCGGGAAGGTCGAGCCCCTCGACGCGCGGGTGCACCGGGCTGGCGCCGGTCGCAATCAGCAGCCGGTCATACTGGACCTCGCCGCCGTCTTCCAGCGCGATTGTCTGGTTGTTCGCATCAACCGCGCCGGCGCGGGCGCGCAGCAGCTCAATGCCCTGATTTTTGTAATGCCCGTGGTCCTGGCGCAGATAGGTTCCCTCCTCGTCGATTTGGCTCGAGAGGAAATAGGGGATCGCCATGCGCGAATAGGGCGGTTCGTCCTCCGCGCTCATAAGCGTGATCTTCGCGCCGGCATCATGTTTGCGCAGGGTGTCGGCCGCAATTACGCCCGCGGGTCCGGCGCCGAGGATAACGTGGTGCATGAGGCCCTCTCCGATTGGTGCCCGTGATTATCTTCGACCCTCACCCTGAGGAGCGCCCTGAGGGGCGCGTCTCGAAGGGTGTTGTTTCGCGCATATGCTTCGAGACGGCGCTGGCGCGCCTCCTCAGCATGAGGGCGGTGTTCGTTTCGTTCCCTCTACAAAGCCAGCCGGCTGAGCGTTTCGTTGGTCGGCACGCCGTCCTCGGTCCAGCCGCGCACCGCGTAATATTCGGGCAGCATCTTGTCGAGCCCGGCGACGAGGCCCTTGGCGGGGCCGGTCTTGGCGGCGTCTTTCAGGAGCCGTTTGGGCAGCGTGTCGTCCTTTGCCGTAAAGCCGGCCTGAAGGTTGTATTGACGCTCCAGGTTCCAGACCCGCTCGCCGATCTCAAGCAGCCTGTCGACGCTCCATTCTCCGGCAAGCGCGCCGTCGATTTGCGGGGCGATGTCTTCCAGGGTCCAGGCGAAGGTGGTGAAAATGCAAAGCCCCGCGGAATCGACCGCCGCCGTTGCGTCCTGAAAGGCCTTGACCAGACCGGCCTTTCCATCCGTCACCAGCGGGTCGGTCTTTTCCGGGATGCCGAGAATTTCCGATGACACCGTATAGGAGCGCAGGTGGCACGCGCCCCGGTTCGAGGTGGCGTAGGTCAGCCCCATCCCCTGAATGCCGCGCGGGTCGTAAGCGGGGAATTCCTGCCCCTTAACGGTCATCGACAGTTCCGGCTTGCCATATTTGTCGCACAGCTTCTTCGAGCCCATGCCCAGCTCCTTGCCGAAGCCTTCCGCCTTGCCGGTCAGCTCGGTCGCCTGCGTGAGGGCTTCAGCCGACCCGAAGTTGAGCTTCAGCCCGCCCGTATCCTTGTCCGTGAGCGCGCCGTCCTCATACATTTCCATGGCCGCGCCGAGCGTCGCCCCGAAGGAAATGGGGTCGATCCCCTGCTCGTTGCAGATGAAGTTGGCATAGGTGAGGGCGTCGAGATCGCTGACGCCCGTGGCCGCGCCGAGCGCCCAGGCCGCTTCATATTCGAGCCCGCCCGAGGCATGCCAGTATTCCGGCTTGTTCCGGACCGTGTAGTGTTCCTCATTGATCTTGGAGATGCGCCCGCAGGCTATGGTGCAGCTGAAACAGGCCTGATTGGCCAGCAGGTTCGGTTTGCCGTCTTTTCCGCTCGGCTTGGCCATGGCTTCAGCGGAAATATCATGCGCGCCCTCGAACTGAACCTCGCGCGTGTTGCGCGTGGGGAGCGCGCCGGCCTCGTTGATGACATTCATCAGCACCTGGGTGCCGAAAGCCGGCAGCCCCTCGCCGGTCACCGCATTGCCGGCCAGCACTTCCTTGGCGGCGCTGGTCGCGGCGAGAAAGGCCGGGAAGTCATCGACTTTAACGCCCCCCGTACCGCGCACGGCGATGGCTTTGAGGTTCTTGGAACCCATGACCGCGCCGACGCCGGAGCGCCCGGCCGCGCGGTGCAGATCGTTGATGATGCAGGAATAGAGCACGCCGTTCTCGCCGGCGATGCCAATGCCGGAGACATGCATCATCGGGTCCTGGTGGCGCGATTTAATCCACGCATCCATATCCCAGACCGACTTGCCCCAGATTTCCGACGCGTCGAGCAGTTCCGCCTTGCCGTCGATGATGCACAGATAAACCGGCTTATCGGCCTTGCCCTCCAGGATAATCATGTCCCATCCGGCGAATTTGAGCTCCGCGCCCCAATAGCCGCCGGAATTCGAGCAGGCGATGGCCCCCGTCAACGGACCCTTGGTGATGACCGAATAGCGCCCGCCGGTCGATGCGCAGGTGCCCGTCAGCGGGCCGGTGGCGAAGATCATTTTGTTGTCGGGCGAGAGCGGATCGACTTTCGGATCCGTTTCCTCGACCAGATATTTGCTTCCCAGCCCGCGCTGGCCCAGATACTGCCCGGCCCAGTCCTTGTTAAGCGCTTCGGGCGTGCATGTTCCCTTGGTGAGGTTCACGCGCAAGACTTGTCCTGTCCATCCCATGATCGTGTCCTCCCTTATTGAGTCGCCTGCGCGGCGGTGTCTGTCTTCGCGGCCCATTGGCGCATTTTGCCGAAACCCGCCTGCTCGACGTCCATATAGATAATGGCGTCTGTCGGGCACGCCTTGACGCAGGCCGGGTCGCCGCCGCACTCGTCGCATTTGATGACCTTGCCGGTGGAGGCATTGTAATTCACCGTGCCGAACGGGCAGGCGATGATGCACACCTTGCAGCCCACGCACAGTCCGTCATGCACCTCCTTGACACCCCACTCGTTGGTCGTGATGGCGTCCACCGGGCATGCTCTCTGGCACCAGGCTTCGGCGCATTGGGTGCAGGTGTAGGGGACGAACCTTGCGTCCTGATGGAAATCGAACACACGGATGCGGGACTTCGCCGGGTTGAACTCGCCTTCCTTGACATATGAGCAGGCCAGTTCGCACTGCTTGCATCCGGTACATTTCACCGGATCGATTACAAGAGCCTTTTGCATGAAGCGCCCCTCCCTGACGGTCGCAGTTTCTGTTCCGTTCCAAACTTCAAACTAGCAGGAATCACGCGGGCACGAAACCGCGGGAACACTTCAAAATGCCCGCAGCCGGATCGCGAGCCGAGCGCGGCGTTACGCTGCCCGTGCCGCCTCGGGAAATGATGCGCGCTGCGTCATCCGGTCACTTCCCCAGCCTGTTTCAAGACCCATATGTCGGGGCGAAGAGGACTATACTGTGCAAGAGCGGCTGCATGGCATGCGAGACGCGTGCAGCGGTCGTGGTATGCTTTCAACCGTCCATGCGGCAAAAGGAGATTTCGATATGAGTGCGAACGCCGAGGTTATCAAAGACCTGCAGACTGCCCTTTCCATGGAACTTACCGCGGTCAACCAGTATCTGCTTCACGCGCTCGTTTGCGAAGACTGGGGGCTGGGCAAGCTGGGCGCCAAGATGCGCGCGGAGATGAGCGAAGAACTTGGACATGCGGAGTCTTTTGCTCAGCGCATCATTTTCCTGAAAGGTGATCCGGAGCTTACCCCGGCGAAGGCACCACATCGTGCGCAAGCGCTTGAAGATATGTTCGAGGCCGATTTGCGCGATGAGGAGGAAGCAATAGTCTTTTATACCAAAGCCGCGCGCACCGCGGACGAAGCGGGCGACATCGGTACGCGTGATATATTCGAGCGCAATGCGATGGATGAGGAAGGGCATAAAGCCTGGCTTGAGCAGCAGCTTGCGCTCCTCAAGCGGATGGGCGAACCGACCTTCCTGGCATTGCAGATCGGAGACCCCGCCGGCCAGGAATAGCCGCGCTTCAGGCGACCTTAGTTACCGCGACGCCGCCGCCTTCGAGCAGCATGACCTTGTTCAGCAGCTTGACGCAGGCATAAACCGCCTTGATGGACGGGGCCGGTTTGCCGACCATCTCGCCCATTTCGAGGATCGAACCGATCAGCGCCTCGGTTTCCAGCGAGCGCCCGGCTTCCACGTCCTGCAGCATGGACGTCTTGTGAGCGCCGACGCTTTCCGCGCCCGAGATGCGTTTTTCAATGGTGTGGCGGAAGGTGATGCCGAGCGCTTCGGCAATGTCCTGCGCCTCCTGCATCATGTTCGCGGCCAGTGCGCGGGTTTCGGCGAACTGGGCGATGTCGACCAGCGTTGCGTGGGTGAGCGCGGAGATGGGATTGAAGGACAGGTTGCCCCATGCTTTCAGCCAGATCTCGGAACGGATGTCATCGAGAATTCTGGAACGGAAGCCTGCGTCCACCAGCAGATCGTGCAGTTTCCGGGCGCGTTCGGATTGGGAACCGTCAAGCTCGCCAAGCGGGAAGCGGTCTCCTTCAACATGATGGATGACGCCGGGCTCCGTTACGGCGGCGGCCGGATAGACGACGCAGCCGATGATGCGGTCGGCGTCGATATGCCTGGTCAGGATGCCGGTGGGGTCGAGAGAGATCAGGCGCTTGCCGTCATGCGGGCCGCCATGCTTGTGGAAATACCACCAGGGCAGGCCGTTCTGCACCGTCATGATGATCGTGTCGGGGTTCATCAGGCTTTCCGACTGCTTCGCGACCTGATCCAGGAAATGCGCCTTCAGCGCAAGGATCACCAGATCGGCCGGCCCGGCCTCGGCCGCGCTGGATACGGCCTTGACCCGGGCGACATGCTCGGAGCCGTCCTCCCAGATGAGTTTCAGGCCGTTCTTCTGGATTGCGGCCAGATGCGCGCCCTGGTCGATAACCATGACGTCATTGCCGGCCAGGGAGAGCTTGGCCGCCAACAGTCCGCCGATCGCGCCGGCGCCAACGACACATACTTTCATCGCTAATCCTCCTTACTGTTGTGCAGCTCTCTACTGGACGAATTTGTTGCTCAGGGCGCCAATGCCCTCGATGATGATATCGATGCTGTTTTCCGGCTCCTTCATGGAGCCGATGCCGACCGATGTACCGCAGGCGATGATGTCGCCGGGCATCAATGTCATGTCATGGGACAGGAGGCTGACCAGCTTGCGCGGCGGAAACGTCATGTCGCTGACGGGGTAATTCTGCCGCTCGTCGCCATTGAGGACGGTCCTGATTGTGAGCGTCATAGGATCGATGCCGGTTGCGATCACCGGACCGAAGACGCCGAAGGTGTCGTAGCTTTTGGCGCGCGTCCACTGCGCGAAAGTCTTGTCCCTGGAGATGATCTTCGCCGCGGTAACGTCATTGATGCAGGTGTAGCCGAAGATGTAATCGGCGATGTCGGCTTCGGCGACTTCGCAGCACCGCCTGGCGATCACAATGCCGATCTCGCCTTCATAGACGACCGGACCGTCATAGGATTTCGGCCGGCGAATGGTCTCGTTCGGGCCGAGATAGGAACTGGGAGCCTTCAGAAAGAAAAGGGGCTCTTCGGGTATCTCGCCGTCCATCTTTGCCGTAAGGGCGCGGAAATTGTTCCACAGGCAGACCATTTTGCTCGGGATACACGGCATTAGAATCCGCACATCAGCCAACTCGGCTGTTTCACCGGTGTCGGCGGGGTTGGAGAACATGTCTCCGGAATGGATGGAAATCGTGCCGCCTTGCAGCGTACCGAATTTCGTCTGGCCGTCCTGTTCAAATCTCAGCCACTGAGCCATTGATGCCTCCTGCGCGGATTATCCGCTTCGACAGGCATCTTATCACCGCCTCCACGGCGGAAAAGCACAGCGAAAATTGAAGAACAGAGTTTCCTGAGAAAGGGTAGTTGACGGATCATGCGCGGCGCGGGCCGGCAAATGCGGCTGTTTCAGCAGCCGCCGCCCTGCATTTCCACCGTCAGCGAACGCCGGGGACGCAGATAGAAGATCTCCGACATGTCGACGCCTCCGGTCAGGAACTGGCCGATCGGCGGGGTATAGCTGTAGGAGACCTCAGCCACGATGACGCTTGAAAAGGGCTGGGTGAGTCCATCGGGCAGGGTGTAGGCGGAGCCCTGCGATTTCGGCGAACCGTTCTTGGCGCAACTCCAGTCAACGGTTGTGTCATTGTTGGCGTCGGCGATGACGCTGGTCACTACAATGGAGATCGGGTCGGCGGAATAGGGCGTCATAATCGACGTGGCCGCCGTGAAAATATCCTGCAGCGAGTTGCTGGTCACCTCTTCCGCCTGGGCGGTGAGGTCGGCTGCCGCGCTCGCGACGGATGAGACACGCCGGTCGACGGTGAGCGCGCTGGAGAATTCCACAGCGCCGATATACATGGTGATCATGATCGGCAGGATCAGGGCGAACTCGACCGCGCTTACGCCGCCGGTGTCATGGGCCAGTGCGCGCAGACGTCTCCTGAGTTTCAGGAACACGCCATTGTCCGGGATTGAATTGCGCATCATAACCCCTCCGTCTAGTCGCCAAACGGTTCATTGCGGAACGCGGCCGTCGCTACGAGAAGGCGCCCGCCGCCGGGCATATTGCCAAGACCGCCAGGGAAATTGGCGATCAGGTTCCATTCGTAGAATGCGCGCACGACCACAACGTCGCTGCTCGCGCCGGGATCGAAACTGAAATTGGTGCGCAACTCGCCATTGCCGTCGAGCGGATCGGGGAGATTGATCCCGGTAAAGTCGTCAAACCGCAGCACGTCCAGTTTCAGGCCTCCCATACAGTCATAGACGCCGGTAACGCCGTCGCAGATCGACTGCTTGAACTGGGCTTCGCTGAGCCCTTGTGTCTGCGCCTGTCCGGTCCGTATCAAACGGCTCGCCTTGTCGACGGCGTTCTCCAGGGTGAAGTTGGCGAAGAAAACGAGCGAGACTTCGATCAGCGCGACCATCAGCGCGAAGAAAGGCGCGGCCACGATTCCAAATTCGATGGCGGTCACGCCGGAAGAGTCCGCGCGGAACCGACGCAGAAACCCGCGCTTCCGGCCCGGCGTTTTTCCCTGACTGTTGGCTCGTGACTTGGTCATGTCGGCCTCTTCCTGGCGGTCCTCCCGGCATTACGCGGATTGTGCGGGCCCACGGCCGCGCCGGGCGGCGGGTCAACTCACCGACAATTAGACACAGGATCACTTAAAGTTCTGTTGAGATTTGGCGGAATGCTCAGAAAGGTAAACAGAGTATGGAGTAAATTTTTAGGCAAATTTTATTCAAATTTTACCAGCCGGATTTGCGGAAATTTATAGTCCCTGTGAGAGGTTGCAGCCAGGTATTGCAAGTAATCCGGTCATGCGGGACGCCTCGGTTGGTCCCCGGCCGAAGTCTGGAGCACATCGGAATATGTGGCGACGCATATCAGGAAAGTTGGGCAGGTTCGCCGCCGACGACCAGGGTGTCACGGCGCTGCTGTTCGGTATCCTGCTGGTCCCGCTGCTGCTGGGTATCGGTCTTTCGATCGACTATTCGCGCGCATTGCGCGCCAAACAGCATCTCGGCAATGCGCTGGATTCCGCCGCGCTCGCCGTGGGCTCCTGGGTGGATTTGACCGAGTCTGAAATCGCCGCCAAGGCTCAGTCCTTTTTCGACGCCAATTTCACGCCCGGCGGTCTCGGGTCTCCCAGCGCGCTCAGTGTGAGCTTTACGGACGGTGTTATCTCCATCAGCGCCACCAGCAGTGTCCAGACCACATTCATGCAACTGGCGGGCATCAGCGAGGTCACGGTCGGCGCATTCACCGAGGTGACGCTCAATGAAAAAAAAATTGAGCTCGTCATGGTGCTCGACAATACCGGCTCCATGGGCTGGAGCGGTAAGCTGACGGCTCTCAAGAACGCCTCGAACGCACTGCTGGATGTGATGATTCCCGATGGCGGCAGCGGCACGTCGGAGGATGTACGCATCGGGCTTGTGCCGTTTGCGGCCGCGGTCAATATCGGCTCCGACAAGCTCAATTCGGGCTGGATTGACGTTTCCGCCCAGTCGTCCATCGCCGGCGAGGATTTTCAACCCGGGACCAATGTTCTCGACCTGTATGATCAAATTCAGAATGCGGCGTGGAATGGCTGCGTGAGGGCGCGCCCTGTGCCCTTCGATACGCAGGATACGCCGCCGGCCGGCGGCGATACGCTGTGGCCGCCCTATTTTGCGCCCGACGAACCGGACTTCTATTCCTATTCCAACCGCTATGCCGACGATTCCGGTTACAGCGGCGGCACCTATGATTACGACGCGCGCCAGCGCTATACCGGCAAGTATAATTCCCTGACGATCTCGGGGACCAGCGATGGACCCGATTTCAACTGCCGCACGCCGACGGTGACGCCCATGACGAATGTGCGCGCGAGCGTCGCCACCGCCATCGATCAGATGGTGGCGACGGGCTATACGGTTATTCCGGCCGGGCTGGCCTGGGGCTGGCGGCTTATTTCACCCGAAGCGCCCTTCAGTGAAGGCGTGGCTTATGATGATGAGGACACGATCAAGGCCATTGTATTGCTGACGGACGGACAGAATATGGTGAGCGGGGGCATGGGAACGCACAACCGTTCACAGTATTCAGCCTACGGGTTCGCCCAGGCGGGTCGCCTGGGGGCCACCAACGGATCGCAAGCCGAACAGGTCCTCAATGACAAGACCGCGGCGCTTTGCACCAATATCAAGGCCAAGGAAATCCGGCTCTATACGATTACCTTCCAGGTCTCGAGCGGGTCGACGCAGGATCTGATGCGCGACTGCGCCACCGACCCGTCGATGTATTACAATTCGCCCTCCAATGGAGAGCTTGAGTCCATTTTTCAGGATATCGCAAAAGGCCTGTCGGACCTCCGGATCAGCAAATAGCGCTTCGGGCTACGGCCCGGAAAACGTGGCTATTGCTGGGACGTTGTTCCATCGACCGCGGATTGTGCAAGCCCGATCTTGTTGCGGATTTCCTTGGCCAGCGGCTCGAAGAATGTCTCCGCGTCACCAGGTACGAGTGCGGGGATGCATGCCGGCGAGCAGCTGTAGGTCTGGCGCGCCGTTCCCTTGCTCACGATCAGAAGGCGTTCGGTGTCGACCGAGACGGACACTTTCTTGCTGAGTGTCAGCTTGCCGGCTCCGTCCAGGACCATCAGGTTGGTCAGGCCGGCGCTCTTGCCGGTCACCACCAGCAGGCGGCTGCTTTGCACCGTAACGTCGGCAATCGACGGATTGCCGATAATGACCTCGACGCCGGGCCTGTCCAGGCGGACCAGTGTCGCCTGATCGATTTCGACTTTGAGTTCGTTCGAGCGGGCCGGCCCGGCATGCAGGCCGACGAAAAGAGTGGCCATCAGCAGTAAGGCGGATGCGCCCGTGAACTGCGTAAGTGGTGAGGGGGCTTTGCTGCGCATGGCGGGGGGTCTCCGGTTGAATATTTTGCCCATTAGGCGCTGCAATAGTGAATGAACTGCAAACGCGCGCGCCGTTGCGGGACGCCGCCTCGTTCGAGGCGCCATGGGGAACGCGGAAGCGCGCGCGGCTCTGAATCAAGAAAAATTAAAAAAATTACGCGATAACAGGGATATAGCCCGCTTGCAGGCGAAGACGGGAAATTTGCGGCGCGCGAGAGGAAATTTTACAGTTAATAAACTGGTATATAATTCAAAGTATTCATTTCGGTAAAGACTATTTTAACTAACCATATACAAAATAGATGGTTCGACTACCCCTATATTAACTTGATCGTAAGGCCCTGTATCTATGGTGCGGGTATGTTCGATCTGTTGGAAGGGACGCCGGCAGACGGGCTTGTAAATTGGTTTTACTCTTTATAGGGAGAGTCAAAATGAAGAATCTGGTTAAGCGTTTTGCAAATGACGAGTCTGGCGCCACCGCGATCGAGTACGGCCTGATTGCCGCCGGTATCGGTGTGGCCATCGTCACGACTGTTGGTGGTGTCGGTTCTCAGCTGAATACCCTCTTCACCTCCGTCAAGTCGGACCTTCAGTAGGCTCGGGCCTGCAACGCTCAAGCCGGCGCCAGTTGGCTTGAGGGGAAATTCACGGACCGCCCGCCTTTACCGGCGGGCGGTCTTTTTTTTGCCGCTTCTTTACCTGGATTTTACGGTGCGGCGTGCATAGTGACGGACACAATGAGTCCTGAGCCTAGGGGGGTTCGAAAATGCTTGTTGAACTGGGGATTATATTTCTGCTCCCGGCCGTCATGGTCTTCGCCGGCGCGCTGGACCTTTTCACCATGACGATCTCGAACCGGATCAGCATTGGCCTTGTCGCGGGTTTTGTCCTTCTGGCGCCCTTTGCGGGTTTCGGCTGGGAAACGATTGCGCTGCATTTCGTTACCGGCGCCGCCATGCTTGTGCTTGGCATCGCGGCCTTCGCGGCCGGGTGGATCGGCGGAGGCGATGCAAAACTGTTTGCGGCCGCAAGTCTCTGGATGGGTCACGAATATCTTTATGAATACGCGTTGGTGACTTCGATATTCGGCGGCGTCCTTACGCTGGGCCTGTTGCTGGCGCGCAGGATGCCCTTGCCGGCGGGCCTGGCGGGACAGACCTGGATTGCCCGGCTCCACGATGCCGGACAGGGCGTGCCCTACGGCGTCGCCATGGCTTTGGCCGTTCTCGTCGTATACCCGCAAACCCGCTGGCTTCAGGGCCTCATCTAGCCTCACGGATAGTATCCCGCTCGCATAAATCGCGCGGCGGCCCGCCTGCATTTTTTCGCCTGCCCGATCAAATTGGCACGGCCATTAACCTCACGTTGACCAATCTTGCC
>BDTT01000132.1 GCA_002897995.1 bacterium BMS3Bbin10
AGCAAATGGGGCATCATGTGCATGAAGCCGCGCGTGGTCATCCCGCTGCCGGTCTGCAAGAGCGGTGAAACGAGGTACCAGAGCAGGGGGCAGATCCCCAAGGGCTGGACTTCGCGGAAAGTGACGCTCGGCAACCGCACGATCTACTGTGCCAAGCCGCCCGTATTCGTTCCGCAGCCGTTCTGCCGGAAGGGTGAAACCACGTATAAGAGTGCGAGGCAGATCCCCAAGGGCTGGACTTCGCGGAAAGTGACGATCGGCAAGAACACGATCTACTGTGCCAAGCCGCGTGAGTTCACGCCCGAAATATCACCGCCGCAATCACTGCCGAAATGCGTCGGTGGCAAGCTCGTCATGCTGAAGACAATGCCGCCGCGCTGGGTCTGCAAATGTGCCCGTGGCTGGAACAATGTGAATGGCACATGCAAGCCGTCCGCGAGCCAGACCACGCCGAAGCTGAAGGTGTATCCCAAGCTTCAGACCAAGCCGAAGCTGAAGGTGTATCCCAAGCTTCAGACCAGGCCGAAGCTGAAGGTGTATCCCAAGCTTCAGACCAAGCCGAAGCTGAAGGTGTATCCCAAGCTTCAGACCAAGCCGAAGCTGAAGGTCATACCGAAGACCAAACCGGTCACGCGGCTGAACCCTTCGCTCAGGCTTCAGAACTCAGGCAGCGGGCGTCAGTTCCGCTAAACTGAACAATACAAGACAAAGCGGGCGGGCCCCCATATGGAGGCCCGCCCGATTGCGTTCGCCATGCGGTTCCAGGAGGACCGGAGGGCCGGGTGCTAGTGCGTATCACCGATAAGCATGTCCCCGCGAAGGCGGGGATGGAAACCGGTTATCGGAAAAACGATACGCATAAACAAAGCCGGGATCGCGGTTTTGATTCCATCAAAACATGAAGCGATCTAGCCGGCATCCTCAAGTATCATGTCGCTCGCCTTTTCCGCGATCATGATCGTCGGGGCGTTGGTGTTGCCGGAGACGATTGTCGGCATGATGGAGGCGTCGACGACCCGCAGCCGCGTGATTCCCCGCACCTTGAGGCGCTGATCCACAACCGCCGTCTTGTCGCTCCCCATTTTGCACGTGCTGGTGGGATGATAAATCGTCTGTGAGATGTTGCGCGCCATTTCCAGCAGCTCCTCGTCCGTGGTCGCCTCGGGTCCGGGAACCTTCTCCTGGACGATGAAGGAGGAAAGGGCCTTGGTTTGCGTCAATCTGCGCGACAGGCGCATGCTGGCGACCACGGTCTGCTGGTCGAGCGGCGTCGAAAGATAGTTCGGATGAATTGCCGGATAGTCGTGAGGATCGGGCGTCTCGATGACGATTTTGCCGCGGCTTTCCGGGCGCAGCTGGCAACCTGAAATGGTTACTCCCGAAAATGGATGCATCTTGATGCCGGGCTTGTCGGCGCTCAGGGGTTGAAAATGAAACTGTATGTCGGGCGCGCCGAGTTCGGGGCGCGTTCTGGCGAAAATGCAAACCTGACTGGCGCCCATGGCCATCGCGCCCTTGCCGGTAAACACATATTGCATGCCGATCAGCATGCGGCGGAAGAAGTTGTTTATCTCGTTGTTCAGGGTCGACACGTTGACCTCATAGATCATCCGGATCTGCAGATGATCCTGCAGATTGCCGCCGACGCCCTCGAGCTCATGGCGCACGGGGATGCCGGCCGCGCCGAGCACATCGCCGGGCCCGATGCCCGAAAGCTGCAACAGGTGAGGGGAGCCGATTGACCCCGCGGACAGGATTACCTCCCCTCCGGGGCTCAGTGTCGCCTGGCGCAGCTGCCGCCTGGTGGAAAATGCAATGCCCGTGACCTCGCGCCCGCTCTCGCCGTCGAACAGAAGGCGCTCGACATGCGCGTGGGTCACGATTTTCAGGTTCGCCCGGCTGCGGGCCGGGTTGAGATAACCGGTCGCGGTGGAACAGCGCCAGCCCCGGCGCGTGGTGAGCTGAAAATAACCGGCGCCCTCCTGGGTCGCGCCGTTGAAATCGTCGTTCCGGGGAATCCCGATCTCCTCCGCCCCGTCGATCAGCGCACTGCACACGTCGCGGTGAACCCGCATATCGGAAACCGACAGCGGTCCCGCGTCTCCATGATACTCGTCGGGGCCGCGCTCCTGGCTTTCCGACCGCTTGAAATAGGGCAGCACGTCATCATAGGACCAGCCGGTATTCCCCATCTGGCGCCACTGATCATAGTCCTCGCGCTGGCCGCGAATATACAGCAGGCCATTGATCGAACTTGAGCCGCCGAGCGTCTTGCCGCGCGGCCAGTCAATGCTGCGTCCGTTCAGGCCCGGGTCGGGAGCGGTCTTGTAACACCAGTCGGTATTGGGATTGTGCATGGTCTTGAAATAGCCGACCGGCACGTGAATCCACGGGTTGATGTCCCGGCCTCCCGCTTCCAGCAGAAGCACCCGGTACTCTCCGCTCGCGCTCAACCGGTTTGCAAGCACGCAGCCCGCCGAGCCCGCGCCGGCGATGATAAAATCGAACTGCCCCAGTGACTGCGTCAAAACTCTCTTACCTTCCATTGCCCGGGCGCCCTTTTGC
Organism: bacterium BMS3Bbin10; assembly: GCA_002897995.1. Lineage (GTDB taxonomy): Bacteria > Pseudomonadota > Alphaproteobacteria > Rhizobiales > Methyloligellaceae > UBA2767. Next base: position 2,566 of record BDTT01000132.1, read on the forward strand.
ACTTCGGTCGGGCCATGCCGGCTTCCGGACATTGTGCCCGGAGGGCGGTCAAAATGACCGGGCACGCCGGGAAAATCGCCGCTTATCGAAATCCAAGCTTGCCACGAGTGGGCAATTGACGCAATAATGAAACTCAAAATACCATTTATGAGACAATTTTTTGAAACAATAAGCGACCGAATATGCGCTGCGGCCTGGTCCGAGGGACGCGGTTAACCTAGGGAGGAATGAATGCAAAACCTGTCGGAAAAGCTTAAGGGCATCTCAAGGCGAGATCTTTTGCGCCTCACGAAACATTTCGGAATTACCTCAACGCTCCTGGCCGCCGGGGGGCTTACCGGTGTAGTGTCATTCGCGCGGCTGGCCGAAGCGGCCAACTCGACCTATCAGAAGCGCTTCAAGAACTCTGCCAAATTCGAGCTGAAATTCGGCGCGGCCGGTTTCAACAAGCGCAATCTTCTGATTGAGCGCGCGGGCGGCTTGCAGTTCGTCAACGATCTCGAAGAGCGCACCGACGGCGCCATCAGGATTGAATTCATCGGTTCCAACCAGATTTGCGGCCAGCTCAACTGCGTTAAGAAAGCGCAGCAGGGCATCATCGATCTTTATGCGGCCTCGACGCAGAACTCCGCCGGCGGCGCGCCCTATCTGAACGTGCTGGACTACGCCTATATGTTCCCGACACGGGCGTCGCAGTATTACTTCCTTTATCATCCGGGCAGCCAGAAGGTGCTGCGCGACCAGATGCGCAAGAAGCACGGCATTGAGTTCCTGTTCAGCCATGCGGAGCTGCGCGGGATCATGCTCGGCCTGAAATGGAAGGACAAGCCGCTGGTCACCAGCATCAAGCAGCTTGCCGGCACCAAGAACCGGGTTACCGGAACGCAGCTTGGCCGCATCGCCATGAACCTGATGAAATTGAACCCGACGCCAATCGCATGGGAAGAAACGCTGGACGGACTGAAACAGGGCCTGATCGACGGCGCCGAGACATGGGCTTCGGCGGTTGCCTACGCCAATATGTCGCCGGTCGTGTCCCAGGCCGTGAACCTGGAGTTCTTCTGCGGCACCGAGCATACGGCGATGAATGCCAAGTCATTCGATAAACTCGGAGGCGAGTTGCAGGATGCGGTCATGGAATCGTCCTACCTGACACAGGTTCATGTTCAGGCCGCGAACGAGGTCGCGCTGATCAACACGGTTGGATATTCCAATCCGCAGCTGCCCAACACGCTGTTCGCGAAGAACGATGTTCGCGTTGCCTGGCTCTCCGACGCGGCCAAGAGGGAAGCCGAGGAGATGTGTTCACCAGAATTCCAGCCCAAGCCCTGGGAGCAGTGGCGTGAGCGCATCAATGGCTGGTCCGGTGGCATGGATACCTACAAATTCATCTATGACATCGCTCGCGAGATACCCAAAAACACCCTCCCTGAGAATGTCGAGCCCCGCCGTTGGTGGAAATCGGCATGATGTCTGGCGGGCGGATCGCGGAACGGTAACCGTGATCCGCTCGCCATTCATATTTTTCTGAACCATAATCATCGATGGTTGGCGATTGATGCTGCAAGGCGGCGGGCGGCCAAAATTCCGCCGCCGGAAGTTCGTGCACAAGCCGCTGCTGAACCGGTACGGGAGGGAGCGATGGTGATTCTGCGATGGCTCGATGCGAACATCGAGAAGTCCATAATTCTTGTGAATTACGTGGCCATGGCCGCGATAATCTTCGTCGAGGTCATCCGCCGCTTCCTGATCAACGAGCAGGCCGCGTGGAGCAGCACCATCCCGATTTATCTGTTTCTCTGGGTCTGCTGGATTGGCTGTGCGTATAACGTAAAGATCCGCGCCCATCTCAAATTCGACGAGCTTCGCGCCCGCATGCCGTATCCGGCGCAGTTTGCGTGCCTGATGCTCGATGCCGTGCTGTGGATCACTTTTTCCGTCATTGTCATCGTTTACACAGTCGAACAGGTGATGCTGTCCCGGGCCAATTTTTCGATCGTTCAGGGCACCGACAATATTCTGCAATGGTGGTTCTATCTCGCGACCCCATTGGCGTTCTCGCTCCTCATCATTCGCGTGCTGCAAAATGTAAAGCACGACCTGAGCGCCTTTCTCAAAGGCGAACCGCTCAAGGTCAAAGCGAACATTTTCGGCGAGTGAGGGGGCGGAGACATGGAAACCACACTGATCATTTTAATCTCGCTCGGGGTCACGGTCCTGTTTCTCCTTGGGGTGCCGATTTTCCTGGTCATCGGTTTCTGGGTGGTCGGCGCCAGCCTGGTGATCGATTTCACCCTGGCGAATATCGGGGTCACGCTCTATGAGGGCCTCAACTTCTTCGGGCTGCTTGCGCTGCCGCTGTTTATCCTTACCGGCGATCTGATCAAGGGCGCCGGCATCGCCAAACGTCTGTCCGATTTCGCCTATTCCTGTCTCGGGTGGCTCAGGGGCGGGCTGGCGATGGCGTCGCTGGGCGCCTGCGGCCTGTTCGCCGCGATCTCGGGATCGAACTCCGCGACGACGGCCACGATTGGCTCGATCATGCATCCGGAGATGAAAAGAGGCGGCTACGATACGAACTTCGCGGCCGCAACCATAGCGGCCGGCGGCACGGTCGGTATCATCATCCCGCCGAGCATCATTTTCATCGTTTACGGCTTTTTGCTGAATCTCTCGATCAGCGATCTGTTCGTTGGCGGTCTGTTGCCCGGCCTGTTGATGGTTATCTCCATGCAGATGGCCTGCTGGATCGTTTGCCAGATCAATGGCTGGGGGCACCTGATCTCGATCAACATCTCGCGCATTATCAAGACTGGCATCGGAGCCTGGCTCGGGTTCGGCGCAATCCTGCTGGTGATCTGGGGTATTTACTCCGGTAAATTCTCACCCACCGAAGCGGCCGGCGTCACGGCGGGGTTCTGCGCGATCGTCGGTGTGATTTTCTATCCGATCTACAGGCGGCTGCACAAAGGTTCATCGGAGGAAAAGTTTGCAAGGGCCGAGGAATATAGTGACGAGACGGGATTTCTCGAGCGCGTTGTCGTTCCGGGATTCCACATCAAGGACCTTCCCCAGCTGATCATGCGGTCCGGCCAGATTACCGGTCTGCTGGCTCCGCTGATCGCCATTTCGATAGCGATGCAGCAGATCCTCACCTTGCTGGGGGCGCAGGCCTTCGTGAATTCGACGATCGGTTCGCTGGGGGGTTACTATGCCATTCTGTTTGCCTGTATGGCTCTGGTGCTGGCGGCCGGCACAATTCTGGAAAGCCTCCCCAATACGATTATTCTGGCGCCGATCCTTGCGCCGATTGCGGTCCAGGCCGGCGTCGACCCGATTCATTTCGCGGTTGTCTTCCTGGTCGGTGACGCAATCGGATTCATCACGCCGCCCTATGGGCTGAACCTGTATGTCGCGAGCGGAATAACCGGCATTCCCTATTTTCGATTGCTCAAATACACCATGCCGTATCTGCTCGCGCTGCTGGCCATCTGGTTCGTGATCGCGATGGTGCCGGAACTCTCCACGATTCTGCTGGTCCATGAAGGCGCAGGTGTGTTCCAGAACCGGTAATGGGACTATAAAAAGGGCTGATGTGATATTGCGCGAGGAGCCAGGTGCCAAACCAATCCCGGTCCATCAGAGCCATGAGCATTCTCGAAGCGGTCGCCAGGGCCGACCGGCCGATGCGCGCGGCCGACCTCATGAGTGCCTGTAACCTGCCAAAAGCCACGGTGCACCGGATTTGCGGCCTGCTCAGCGAACGCGGCTATCTGCGTCATCAGATTGGCGCGAGAGGGTATGTTCCGGGTCAGAAACTGATCGACTTCGCCAACCTGGTTCAGGCCAGCCCGACCCACAACGCGCTGCGGCACGCCGTGCTCGAATCCGTCGCCCAGCAGGTCGGCGAGACGTGCAACATCGCGATTCCCGACGGTACGGAAATGGTTTACTGGGATCGTGTGGAAACCAAGTGGCCGTTGCGCCATCAGTTGAAGATAGGCGCCAGGGTCCCGCTTCACTGTACCGCCAACGGCAAGCTGTATCTCAGCACATTGACGGCCAAACAGAGGAAGCGGCTGCTGAACAATATCGAGCTGGAAAAATGTACGCCCAACACGGTGACGGACCGGGACGAGCTTGAACGCGGCCTTGCGGAAATCGCGGCGGCCGGGGTCAGCGCCGACAATGAAGAATTTATCGAGGGGATGATTGCCGTCGCGGTGCCGATCAGGGATGCGGTTGGCAGGTTCGTGGCGGGTCTGGCGATTCACGCGCCGGTGGTGCGGCTCAGCCTCGAAGAGGCGCTCGGTCACGTCGATATCCTGCGTGCGGCGGCGCGGGAGCTGGGTTCCGAAGTGGTCGAGTCGAACACGATGGCAAGACCGAGACATGAAAGCGCCGAGGCTTGACCCTTTGCCCGCGGCCGCGCGAAATCAACCCGGCTTTGGCTCGCCGGACAATTTCTCCGGCGCCGTGATGTGACCCGCCGCGGCGCCTGCGGAGGCGCCGTCCACGGCATGAGATGCGGATGGACCCTGGGAGACACCCTGTTCCCGGCGCCATCATGGCGCGGACCGGTTGGATAGCGGCAGGCTGTGCGTTCATGCTAGGCTCAAACGAGGTTTGACCCGGACGAACTGGCTTCTGGCCACCTGGATTGCTTCATGTTTTGATGGAATCAAAACCGCGATCCAGCTTTCTTGTTTATGCGTATCGTTTTTCCGATAACCGGTTCCCGCTTGTCGGTGATACGCACGAGGTGATCCATTTGAATTATCCTGTAGCAGTAAAGAAAAACCGAGAATGAGAATGAATGAAAAAAGAGAATCGTTATGGGATGCCGAAACACTGGAGAAGTATCTGGATACGACAGAGCAGTTGGCCCGGAAATCCGCTTCCGAACAAAACGGCGAGCATATTGCGGAAAATCTGGAAAATATCTGGGCAGGACTGGAGGAAGAAGAAAGATTTTTTATCGAATACCTGTATCTGTCTGAAAAGCCCACGGCCGTCGCTCCCTACGAGGACGGGCTGTTCTCGGGCCTGATGTCGAAAGGTCTGTTGCGGACGCCGCCGGGCGTCGGCACATTGTTTATGCAATACCTTCAGACGACCTACAGCGTTCCCGCCGCCGTATGGAATTATTTGCGCGACCGGCCCGATCTGTTTTTCTCTCATGATGAAAAAGGGAAGAGGCGGCGACTGGAAGACCTGACCCGGCATTTCAATGGCCGGGTCGATGCGGTTCTCAAAGGCCCGTCACCTGAAACCGATGTCTAATTTCTTGCAAGGTTCAGGACCGGGTGATTTCCGATGACGGCCGTATTTGAGCTGAGTGCCAATACGAAAGCGGCCCTGCTTTTGTGCGGGCGGTTTGGGACGCAAATCCTGCCGTACAAGCCTTTGACGCCGAGCGAGTTTCATAAACTCGACAGCATTCTGGAAGCCTCGAAGCTGACGCCGGGGAGTCTGCTTGAGATGAAGCACGCGGCTCTGGTGTCCCTTTGCAGCGGCAAAGTGGAAATGTCGGCCCGGCTGGCTTCTCTCCTTGAGCGAACCAGGGAACTCGATGAAGCGGTTGCGGCCTGGTCCGGAGCCGGCATCTGGGTGCTTGGGGAAAGGGACAAGGGTTATCCTCTGCGTCTCCGCCAGCGTTTGATTTCGGCGCGTCCTCCCCTCCTTTTCGGTGCCGGGCCCGTGGAATATCTGGACCGGGGAGGCGTTTGCATCGTGGGGTCCCGGAACAGCTCGAAGGCAGCGCTCCATTTCTCCGCCACGCTTGGCTGCAGATGCGCCCGCGAAGGCCTGACGGTCATTTCCAGCGACATGCGCGGGGTTGACCGTGAAGCTGTGTCGTCCGCGCTGGACCTGTCGGGGCGGGTGGTAATCGTGTTGTCGGACAGGCTCGAGAAGACAGTGACCGCCAAGCGCTATCGCGATGCGCTCGCCGAGGGGCTGCTGGCCATGGTGACCCCGTTCTCGCCGAATGTCGGTTTCTCCGTCGCCAACGCCATACGGGTCAACAGATACCAGTACGCCCTTTCCGATGTCGCAGTGGTTGTGGAAACGCGGCGCAAGGGGGGCATCTGGTCCGGTGCGGATGAAAACAGGAACGAGGGATGGGTTCCCGCATTCGTGCGCTCGGAACAAACCATGTCACCTGGAAACCTCGCACTTTTGCATCTTGGGCTCGCGCCCCTGACCCAGCAGGATATTGAGAATGTCGAAAGCCTGAGCGGCTTTTTTATCTCCCACGCGGTCACTCACAAGGAAATGAAGGCCGGTGGCGCGGCAAGCGCTGGCAGAAAGCGCGCGCCATTGAGTTTGTATTCGTTTTTTCTGGCGGAATTTCGAACCGTTGCGGTTTCAAGGCCCCAGAGCGAGCCTGAAATCATGGAACATTTCGGTATCGAGCGGGTCCAGGCCCAAAAATGGCTCGAGCGCGCGGAAGGTGAAGGACAGGCGGAGAAGGTAGACGTCAAGGACGGTGAGCCTGTCTGGAAATCACGGCTTGGCGCCTGTTAGGGCATGATTCAATGTGAATGGATCATGCTCTAATACGAGGGGTCGTTAGCATTGACCGATCCGCACATCCTTCGAGACGGCGCTGACGCGCCTCCTCAGGATGAGGTTTTGTGACAGAAAAACGGAATACAACACCTCATGCTGAGGAGCGCCCGTAAGGGCGCGTCTCGAAGCATCGGCTATGAGCCGGTATCAATGACCCTTGGTATAGGGCGTTTCTTCAAATATTCCCGGCCACCCGCTCGCGAGAAAATCAAAGCGCCCGGTTTCGCCGGAATTAGACGGAATCGGGTTCGCTGAAATTACAGGCATCGACAAACAGATCCTGAAATTCCTGCCGGGTCGCCAGGGCGACATGCTCAATTCGTCCCGCGATGTCGCAAGCGCGGTTGCGCTCGGTCTCGGACAAAAGCGCCAATTCAGCGCCGAGGTGGGCGGCATTGCCGACATAGGTAATCTTGTCGAGGGGCAGGGGCGGCAGCAGTCTGA
>BDTT01000133.1 GCA_002897995.1 bacterium BMS3Bbin10
CGGTGGAGGGATGGGGGGATGTCTACTTCCACCGGGACCCGCTATGGTCGTCGGCGGATATCGACGCCATCGCCATTGACATGTACTGGCCGTTGTCCGACTGGCGCGACGGCGAGGCCCATGCGGACCGGCTCGCCGGCGCCCCTTCGATCTATGATTTCGATTATCTCAAGGGCAATATCTTCGGCGGCGAGGGGCATGATTGGTTCTACGCCAGTGATGCCGACCGCAACGCCCAGACGCGGACGCCCATCACCGATGGAGCCCACGCCAAACCGTGGGTGTTCCGCTTCAAGGACATCCGCTCCTGGTGGCGGAACCAGCATTTCAACCGGCCGGGTGGCGCTGAAGCAGCCACGCCGACGCCCTGGGTGCCGGAATCGAAACCCATCTGGTTCACCGAGCTTGGTTGTCCCGCGGTCGACAAGGGATCCAATCAACCGAATGTATTCATCGACCCGAAGAGTTCGGAATCGCAGACGCCCTACTTTTCCAGGACCACCCGCGATGACCTCATTCAGCGGCGCTACATCCAGTCCTTCTACGACTTTTTCGACTCCAGTCATCCTGAATATATTGCGGGCTCCAACCCGGCGTCGTCGGCCTATAGCGGCGAGATGGTCGATATCACGCACCTCTATGTCTACACGTGGGATGCGCGGCCCTATCCAGCCTTTCCCCTGGCGCTCGATGTCTGGTCGGATGGAGGCAACTGGGAGTTCGGGCACTGGCTGACGGGCCGGGCAGCTGGCGGGCCGGTGCCGGCCGTCGTTGCGCAAATCCTGAATGACTATGGTTTCGCGCGCTATTCGGCGGCGCAGCTCACCGGGCATCTCGACGGCTATGTGATCGACCGCATCATGTCAGCCCGCGAGGCGCTGCAGAGTCTCGAGCTGGCCTTCTTTTTCGACAGCTATGAATCCGGCGGTCTCATTCAGTTCAAGCATCGCGGCGCCGGCGGGACAGCCGCACAGCTTATCGCCGACGATCTGGTGGATCGCGGCAGGGAGCGCGAGTTGTTTGAAGTGACGCGGGGGCAGGAAACTGAATTGCCGCTCTCGGCAAAGCTCACCTATATCGACGGCAATACGGAGTACCGGCAGGCAGCTGTCGAGGCGCGCCGTCTGGCGGTGCGCTCCGAACGGGTGTCGACCGCCAGTGTGCCGGTCGTGATGGCACAGGCGCAAGCCCAGGCCATGGCCGAATCCTGGTTGCAGGAGGCATGGACGGCCCGGCAGCGCGCGGCCTTTGCTTTGCCTCCAAGCCGCATGGCGCTGGAACCGACGGATCTGGTTTCGCTTCAGGTTGAAAATCAAACCTTGCCGTTGCGGATCGTTGAGATGCGCGAAGGAGCGGATAAGGAACTTGAGGCGCGCTCCATCGAGCCTGAGGTCTTTACAGCTTTGCGTACGCCGCTCCGCAATGCGCCACAGTCCACGCCTGCCGTCTTCGGCCAGGCCCTGGCGGCGTTCATGGATTTGCCATTGCTGCGCGGCGATGAAGTGACCCATGCCGGATATGTTGCCGCCTATCAGTCTCCATGGCCCGGCGCGGTTGCCTTCTACCGGTCACCGGAAAGCACCGGCTTTGTGGTCAAGGCGCTGGCGACCGCACCCGCGACGCTCGGGGTGAGCGAGCAGGAATTCTTCTTCGGTCCCGCCAGCCGGTTTGACCGAGCGAACATCTGCCGTGTTCGGCTCGATAATGGTGAACTTCAGTCGGTGACCGAACTGGCCTTGCTGGGAGGGGCGAATACGGTCGCCATCGAAAACACAGCCGGCGACTGGGAAGTGTTCCAGTTTCAAGAAGCCACGCTGGTCGCGCCGTCAACATACGAGCTGTCCGTCCTGCTGCGCGGACAGGCAGGCACTGAGAAAGCCATGGGCAGTCCGGTTCCTGCCGGCGCGCGTTTTGTGTTTCTCGATTCAGCCGTTGCCCAGGTGGATATGACGGTCGATGAGATCGCCCTCGACTTCAACTGGAAATACGGTCCCATCAGCCGTGATATCGGCCATGCCTCCTTTCAGGATCAGCTGCGTTCCTTCTCCGGCCTCGGTTTGCGCCCGTTCAGCCCGGTGCATGTCCAGGCCGCGCCTGCGGGCAACGATGTCGTGATTTCGTGGATACGCCGCACGCGTCTGGGCGGAGACAGCTGGGACACATCGGAAGTGCCGCTCGCGGAAGATAGCGAACGCTACGAGGTCGATATTCTGGACGGTGCCCTGGTGAAGCGAACCATCGCCAGCGGGGCGCCAAGCGTCACCTATAGCGAGTCCGACCAGATCGCCGACTGGGGCTCATCCCAGTCCACCTACAACATCAATGTCTATCAGTTGAGTGCCGCATATGGGCGCGGCCAACGCAGGGAAGCGCAAATTCATGTCTAACTCGGCCCGTCCCGGCCTGCCATTCATCGAGGCGGTGCAGGCGCAACGGCATGTCCCCCGCAATGTGACCAGCATCTCCGCTCTAGGCGCCACGGAACCACAAAAAATCCGAATGACCGTTTGAACTGATGGACCACTCATCATCTGAAAAAATCGACGTTATGCTTGCCGCGGCCCTTATCGCTTCGCCAGCATGGGCGTCATGGCTTGGCAGCCTCAATCAGCTTCTGACTTCAATAACGCTTCTGTGCGGCGCCGTGCTGGGCGTGTGCCGGCTTTGGCTGTTTTTGAAACGTCTGCGCAATGAAAAGGGGCCCTGACGCCCTGAAAAACGAGCAGTTCATTGACCAATGCCGCCTCACCCCGAGGCGGCTTTTTTTGTTGGAGAAACAAAAATGAAAAAGAACTTCAGGGCGGGTCTGGCCCGCGTGCTCGCACATGAAGGCGGGTATGTGGATCACCCTCTTGATCCTGGCGGCGCCACCAATTTCGGCATCACCCGGAGGACCCTTGCCGCATGGCGGGGTATCAGGCCGTGGCGGAAATTGCCGAAATCCGAAGTGCGGGCGCTGAAGCGGCGCGAGGTGGCACAGATTTATCGCGCACGCTACTGGGATGCCGTTTCCGGGGACAAGCTCCCTTCGGGCGTAGACTACGCCGTTTTCGACTATGCGGTGAATTCGGGCGTTGCCCGTGCCGCGAAAGCACTTCAGCGCGTAGCCGGGGCCCGGGCAGACGGCATTGTCGGCCCCCTGACCCTTGCAGCAGTCGCGCGGCATCACCCCAAGACAATTATCCGGCGCCTTATCGCGAGGCGCAGGAGTTTTCTTCAGCGTTTGCGGACATGGAAGACATTTGGCCGCGGCTGGACGGCCCGCGTGAATGGCGTTCTTGCGGACGCCCTGGAAATGGAAAAGGAGCAAATGACATGAGTATCTGGAAAAGGCTGGCGGAACCCAGCACCTATGCGGGGATTGTGGGGTTTCTTGCAAGCCTTCAATTCATGGGCTTCACCGAGGCCGAGTGGGTGACCATCTTCGGCGCAGTCGCCGGTGCGATCTCCGTGCTGGCGATTTTTCTGCCTGAAGCCGGCAATAAAGAATGACATGGTGGAAATTTTTGGGACCGGTCATTCAGGTTCTGGCGGCGATCATGAGGCTCTTTGCAGGTCGCAGGCTACGCCGTTTCGGCTGGTTGGAAGCTGAAAATGAACAGCTCTCCCAGGACCATGAAATGCTGCGCAAAGCTGCTGACGCTCGCCGTTCTGTCCGTGACGACACTGTCGGGCTGCGCGACGATCCGCGCAACCGCGATGCGCACTAGCGGCGCGTGCGTGGCCTTTTCCCCCATCACCTTCTCCGCCAAGGGCGACACGCGCGCGACAATCGCGCAGTTGCGCGGACACAACGCAGCCTGGGATGCAATCTGCGAGGAGCAAAATGACAGGAGATGACTTTCGCGAAGCCCTGAAATGGTTGCTTCTCGCGGCTGTGATCATCGCTCTTTGGTGCGGTGTGATCGCCGTGCGCCAGGCGCGTGCGGCGATTCCTGGAGAGCCGCGTGCAAGTGCAACCCAAGGGGAGCGCAATCCCTCTGCAGAGCTGCGTCCGGTATGGGTCATAGTCGTTTACGAGGTGCGGAACAGAAAGCTCATTGGCATCACGGAATTCGTGTTTGCGTCCTACAGTGAGTGTCAGGAGAATGCTGCTGAGGCAAAACAGAAACTGGGACTCCGTCTAAACCCTGTCTGTTATCTCCGGTGGATGAAGAAGGGCTCTGGCAGAGAACTGGGCGCGGGGAGGTAAGGACACCCTATTCATGTGTGGTTCATTTGCAGTTCGATATGGTAGATGCTGACGATCACCTGCGAGGCATCACATGCGCGGTCGAAACTTTATTTGCGGGGCCATTCTGGCCCTGGGCATTTCGCTGTTGCTTGTCGGCGGTGCATCGCCGGTGCATGCGCAGCGTCAATGCGTAACATTTGGCCAGGCCCGCAAGCTTGGGCTTTTCGCCAGATTTGATTTGCGTCCGGCGGCGATGGTCAAGAACAATGTCGAAATACGCACTGGCGGGAAGGTGGTCTCGTTTCTGGTTTGCCGGTCCCGTTCAGGTCCGGTCTATCAACTGACAGTGGTGAGGCCGAACGGCGGTGTAAAGAATGTTACAGTGCCGGCCAATTAGGAAACCTATCAAAACAGGTGCAGGAGGAGGGATCTCGTGCGGCTTTTGATTGTCGAAGACGATCCTGATCTGAACAGACAATTGGTATCGGCATTGTCCGAGGCCGGCTATGCCGTCGATACAGCCTTTGACGGTGAGGAGGGGCATTTTCTCGGAGATACCGAGCCCTATGACGCAGTGATCCTTGATCTTGGTTTGCCGCAAAGAGACGGCATCAGCGTTCTTGAGAAATGGCGCCGGGATAACCGGAAAATGCCGGTTCTGATCCTCACCGCGCGAGACCGCTGGAGCGACAAGGTGGCCGGCATCGATGCAGGTGCGGACGACTATGTCGCGAAGCCTTTTCATATGGAGGAAATCCTGGCGCGGGTGAGGGCCCTGCTGCGCCGCTCGTCCGGACACGCGAAAAACGAAATAGAAGTCGGTCCCCTGCGGCTGGATACGAAAACCTCGCGCGTTACAGTCGGCGGTGCGCCGGTCAAACTCACTTCTCACGAGTATCGGCTGCTCGCTTATCTCATGCACCATCAAGGCCGCGTCGTGTCACGGACCGAACTGGTCGAGCATCTTTACGACCAGGACTTCGACCGTGACTCCAATACGATCGAAGTGTTTGTCGGGCGGCTTCGCAAAAAGATTCCCTCCGACCTGATCGAAACGGTTCGGGGGCTCGGATATTGCCTCGGAAATTCGCCGGATGAGGCTTAATTCGCTCGCACTGCGTTTGTTCGCCGCGGCGTCGGTATGGGCATTGGTCGTCCTGCCGATCACCGGCATCGTTCTCATCTCGGTCTATCGCGGAGCGGTCGAACGCAGTTTCGATGCCCGTCTGAACGTCTATCTCACCAATCTGGTCGCCAATCTCGCTGCCTCCCGGCTCGGTACGGCAGCGCCTTCCCCCTCCCTGGGCGATCCGCTCTTCACACTCCCCTTTTCAGGCTGGTACTGGCAGATCACGCCGCTCGGTCCCGGTTCGCAATCCCTCCAAACGTCAGACTCGCTCCTTGACCAGCGCCTCGTTTTGCCAAGCGAGATCGACGCTCTGGCCGATGGCAATCTCACCCGCCGCTCCTATGTCGAGGGTCCTGAGAAACAGCGCCTGCGTGTCCTGGAGCGTGAAATCAGCCTCAATGATCCAAATACGGGCACAACAAGGTTTTCCTTTGCTGTCGCGGGTGATAGCGCGGAGATCGAAATGGCGATCGACGAATTCCGTAACCTGCTGGTGGTGGCTCTCACAATTCTGGGGCTTGGCCTCGTGCTCGCGACATATTTTCAGGTGCGTTTCGGCCTGAGGCCACTGCGCGCGATCGGCAAGGGCCTTTCGGCGATACGCTCAGGTGAGTCGGAGAAACTGGAAGGTGAACTTCCAACTGAGATTGTCCCGCTCCAGCGCGAACTCAATGCCCTTATTCAGTCCAACCGCGCGATTGTTGAGCGGGCCCGCACTCATGTCGGGAATTTGGCTCACGCGCTAAAAACACCTTTGAGCGTAATTACGAATGAGGCAGCCGGAAACCGCACGCGATTCGGCTCGAAAGTCGGCGAGCAGGCCGAACTTATGCGGAACCAGATCGACCACCATCTGAACCGGGCCAGTATGGCTGCGCGTTCCGGCATCACTGGAAGTCAGACCGAAGTAAAGCCTGTGGTTGCGGCGGTGGTCCGTGCGCTGGAGCGCATCTATGAACGGCGCGGGCTGACACTCGTCAGTTCTTGTCCCGAAGGCGTCACGTTTGCAGGCGAGAAACACGATCTTGAGGAAATGGTTGGAAATCTTCTTGATAATGCCTGCAAGTGGGCCAAATCGCAGGTCGTGCTGACAGTTGCGCTCGGTGCGGACACAGATACCGGGAGCGGGCAGTTTCTAGCGGTTTCCGTCGATGATGACGGTCCCGGATTACCCAAAAAGGAAATGCTGGCGGCAATAAAAAGAGGCCGCCGGCTTGATGAGACGAAGCCCGGTTCAGGCCTCGGACTGTCTATCGTAGCCGAACTGGCGCATCTGTATAAGGGCAAGCTCTCCCTTGAAAAATCGAATAAAGGTGGTTTAAGAGCACGCTTGGATTTGCCGGGATTTTAACCTTGCAAACGATCAATGGCCGAATTTTTGCCTGAATCTTCCTATCATAAGAGATTGGGCGCATTATCATTGAATGATCGGCAAATACGGAAATGCTGGAAGGTAACCAGCTCGTACCAGCCACACTTACATTTGCGAGGATGGGAAAATGCGAACAACGGCCCTTCTGGCTACAATTGTCATTCCGGTTGCGCTTGCTGCCTGCGGGCCGGGCCGTAGTGCTCAGTCGGGCACTGTTCTTGGTGCTGTAGCTGGCGGCATAATCGGCAGTCAGGTGGGCAGTGGCGATGGCCGAATCGCCGGTGCCGCCGTTGGCGCGTTTCTCGGCGGCGTAGTTGGCAATGAAATTGGCAGGCGCATGGATGAGGCTGATCGTCGCGCCGCAATGGAGGCCGAGTACCGCGCCCTTGAGACCGGCCGGGCCGGAATCGCGACCCCATGGCGAAATCCGAACTCGGGACTTTACGGGACAGTTGTCCCCGGCAGGCCCTATAAGGCTGCTGGAGCACATTGCCGAACCTACACCCACACCATCTACATAAATGGCCGTCCGGAAACCATGAACGGACGTGCGTGCCGCAAGCCGGATGGAACCTGGAGTAAGGTCAGCTAAGAAACATGGCCGTCTTGTATGCTCAGAGCCCTGGTTCTCCAAGGGGATGCGTGACCGTTTGTCACGCGTCGATCAAAAGTTCGTCAGCTTGCGAGACTTGCTCCTTTTCCTTTGCCATGCTTATCCCTTCTGACTGACTTCGATCAAAGGTAAGGGTTTGGGTTTCAGTATGGTTCTCTGGACAATCTTCGTGATTTTGACCGCCGCGACGCTGGCAGCCGTGCTGTGGCCGTTTCTGCGCACCGGTAAACAAGACATCGAGGCGGCGGAATATGATGCCGCGGTCTTCAAGGATCAATTGGACGAAGTTGATGCCGAAGAGGCGCGCGGCGTTATCAGCGCTTCCGAAGCCGAGGCGGCCCGAACGGAAGTATCTCGCCGGCTCCTCGCGGTTGCCGGGGCAGGGAACAGCACGAATTCCGAGTCTGCCGATAAGCCCGATGGCAAAATCCCGGGGTTGGCATTGGTTTGCGTGTTTGTCTGCATACCAATCGTCAGTGGCGCTCTCTATCTTGTCTACGGCTCACCCAATATTCCTGACAGGCCTTTGGCCGCGCGGCTGAGCCAGTCGGCTGACGGGCAGGAAGTAGGATCACTTGTCGCCCGGGTTGAAGCGCGGCTGCGCCAGAGCCCGGAAGACGGACGTGGTTGGGAAGTCCTTGCTCCGGTCTATATGCGGCAGCAACGTTTCGCAGACGCGGCAGAGGCTTTCGGCAAGGTGCTCAGGTTACTTGGAGAAACACCGAGGCGGTTCGCCGATTTCGGGATTGCCACGGTGCTCGCGAAAGACGGGGTTGTGGGTGAAACCGCGCGCAAGGCCTTGCAAAAAGCTGTTAACGGTGACCCGCAACTGGTGGAAGCGCACTATTGGCTCGCAGTAGCAAAGGAACAGGATGGGCGTTTCCAGGAAGCGGTGAATGACTGGCGCGCGCTGTTGAAGCGCGGAAATGCCGATGCTCCCTGGTGGCCAATGGTAAAGCAGCGGCTTGCTGAGTTGGAGCAGCGTGAGGGGATAAAACCCGATGAGGAAATTGCCCCGGCCCCGGCGGGCGAAACGCCAAAAGGTCCGACCCGGGATGATATTGCAGCGGCGGACGGGATGAATCCTTCCGACCGTTCCGTCATGATCGAGCAGATGGTTTCCGGGCTTGCCGAACGGCTCAAAAACGACGGTGGTAAAATTGATGAATGGACGCAGCTGGTTCGAAGCTACACTGTACTCGGAGACAAGCAGGCCGCACGCAAAGCTCTTGGGAATGCAAGGCAGGCCTTCGCGGAGAATCCCGGTGCGCTGGCGTCTTTGGGAAAACTTGCTGACCAGCTGGGACTGTAGTTTCATGCACGGGCGTATGGAAGGCTAGCGGACAATGACACGGAAGCAGCGAAGATCGGTTTTGATTGGCACGTGCCTGGCGGTGCTGGGGCTCGCGGTCGCGCTGGTCCTGTTCTCTCTTGAGGATTCAATCGTTTTTTTCTACAGCCCCAGCGATGTGGTGGAGAAGAACATTAAGCCGGGCCAGCGTTTTCGGCTCGGCGGTCTCGTTGAAGAGGGCAGTGTCAAGCGCGGCGAGAGCGCGACTGTACAATTTTCAGTGACTGACACAGCCAAAACGATTCCAGTCAGGTATACAGGTGTGCTGCCGGATCTGTTCGGCGAAGGGCAGGGCGTTATCACCGAGGGCACGCTTGGCAGTGATGGTTTGTTTATCGCCGAGAGCGTGCTTGCAAAGCACGACGAAAACTACATGCCGCCCGAGGTGGCGGAAGCGTTGGAGAGACAGGGCGTCCGGCGCGGTGGGGACTCGGCGGACAAGCCAAACTAGGACCGCCGGTACTGTTGCGGGAGGAACTGAAAGAGCATGATCGCCGAAATCGGACATTTTTCCTTGTTGCTGGCGCTCGGTGTAGCGCTGGCGCAGATGATTCTGCCCATCTGGGGTGCACAGCGCGGTAATCAGGCGCTGATGCGCATGGGCTCTTCTGCGGCGCAAGCCCAGTTCGTTCTGCTGCTGATTGCATTTTCCGCGTTGACGGTGGCCTATGTCACATCCGACTTTTCGCTTCTAAATGTCGTTCAGAATTCCCATTCCGCCAAGCCGATGCTTTACAAAGTCAGCGGGGTTTGGGGAAATCATGAAGGATCCCTGCTCCTTTGGGTGCTGATCCTGGCGCTCTTTGGATGCGCCGTGGCGGTTTTCGGGCGCAATCTTCCCCCCGACCTGAAGGCCAATGTGCTGGGCGTTCAGGGCTCTATATCCGTTGCCTTCCTGCTATTCATGATCATGACGTCAAATCCCTTCATTCGTGCCGATCCCGCACCTTTTGAGGGCCGTGGCCTTAATCCGATCCTGCAAGATCCGGCGCTCTCCTTCCATCCCCCCTTCCTCTATTTGGGCTATGTCGGATTCTCCGTTGCTTTCTCATTCGCCGTTGCCGCTCTCATCACGGGCCGTATTGACCCGGCCTGGGCGCGCTGGGTGCGGCCATGGACGCTCATGGCGTGGATGTTCCTGACCCTCGGCATCTCCATGGGTTCCTGGTGGGCCTATTACGAACTTGGCTGGGGCGGCTGGTGGTTCTGGGATCCGGTCGAGAATGCCTCCTTTATGCCCTGGCTTTCGGGAACCGCATTGCTGCATTCCGCGCTGGTCATGGAAAAGCGCGATTCCTTGAAGATCTGGACCATCCTGCTCGCCATTCTGACCTTTTCCTTGAGCCTGATGGGTGCCTTCCTGGTGCGTTCGGGTGTTCTCACATCCGTCCACTCATTTGCGACAGACCCGGCGCGTGGCGTCTTTATTCTTGGCATAATGGTGATCTTCATTGGCGGTGCGCTGGCGCTGTTTGCGCACCGCGCTCAAATGCTGCGCCAAGGGGGTATCTTCGCGCCAGTGAGCCGGGAGGGATCATTGGTCTTGAACAATCTCCTTATCACAACTTCCTGCGCGGCGGTTTTCATCGGCACGCTTTATCCGCTTGCACTCGAGGCCGTGACCGGCGACAAGATTTCCGTTGGCCCGCCATTTTTCAACGCTACATTCGGACCATTGATGATTCCGTTGCTCATTGCCATGCCCTTCGGACCGTTTCTCGCCTGGAAGCGGGGTGATATTCTTGGTGTTGCGCAACGCCTTTCAGTCGCGGCAGTCGTTACCGCGCTGGTGGTTATAGCGGTCTATGCGTATTTGGCGCGTGGGCCCTGGCTGGCGCCACTGGCGCTTGGCATGGGTATTTGGGTCATTGCCGGGGCACTGTCCGAAGTTGCTTTTCGTGCAAAGATGTTCCGTGCGCCATGGGAGGAAGTCTTCCGTCGTCTGCGTAATCTGCCGCGCGCCGCTTATGGCACGGCTGTCGCCCATTTGGGTGTCGGAGTCATGGTTCTCGGGGTTGTCGCCACGACCGCATGGCAAAGCGAAAAAATCTTGGCGGTGAAGCCAGGCGAGACCGTGAATATTGCCGGCTACGATTTGCGTTTTGGTGGTGTGGCTCCCTCCCAAGGGCCTAATTACCGTGAGCAGATCGGTGTGCTGATCGTAAAGCGCGGGGGTGAGGAAATTACACGGCTGCATCCTTCAAAACGTCTTTACGATGCACCGAAAACGGCGACGACAGAAGCGGGTATCTATGCCTCATGGGGAGGCGACTTGTATGTGGTCCTCGGCGATGAACTCAAGGAAGGAGCATTCACCCTACGGTTCTATTTCAATCCGCTGGTTCGGTTCATCTGGATCGGGACGCTGATTATGTTTTTCGGCGGCTTCCTATCGCTTTCAGACCGCAGATTGAGGGTTGGTGCGCCCAAGCGCGCCCGGGCCGCGCCGGCAAACGCGGCGCCGGCGGAGTAGGGGGGATGGTTCGTTTTTTCACAATCGTTTTGCTGGCGTGGCTGATGGCGATCCCGGCCAAGGCGGTGGAGCCGGATGAAATTCTCAAAGATCCCGTCCTTGAGGCGCGCGCCCGGGGTATCTCCCTCGAATTGCGCTGTCTTGTTTGCCAGAACCAGTCGATTGACGATTCGAATGCGCCGCTTGCGCGGGATTTACGCATTCTTGTTCGCAAGCGTTTGACCAAGGGCGATAGCGACGGTGAAGTGATCAATTTCCTCGTTGCGCGTTATGGGGAGTTCGTGCTGCTGCGGCCCCGCTTCGCACCGCATACGATGATCCTTTGGCTTTCTGCGCCGATACTCTTTCTTTTCTCGATCTTCGCAATCTACAAGGCCTACAGACGGCGGTCAGAAGAAGTTGCAGCGGCACCGGCGAAAGCCCTCACTGCAAAAGAAAAACGCGAATTGACGAAACTGCTTAAACAGCACTGAACTCGTCCCGTTTCCCTCCCGATCCGTCTTAAGCCGGCAAATGCTATTTCCGCCAGAAGGAGCCGGCTCATGCCGAGATCATCCGAAAAACTCGTCTTTCCCGGCAGTTCCGGCGAAGCGCTGGCGGCGCGCCTCGATACGCCGGCAGGTGCGCCGCGCGCCTATGCGCTGTTCGCTCATTGCTTTACCTGTTCGAAGGATATTTTTGCAGCTGCCCGCATTTCCGAGGCGCTTGTGGAACGCGGCTTTGCCGTTTTGCGGTTTGATTTTACGGGACTGGGCGCAAGCGAGGGCGAGTTCGCCAACACCAATTTTTCTTCCAATATCGAAGACCTGATTAGGGCCGCGGAATTTTTGCGGGAGAACCATGCCGCGCCGGAAATCCTCATCGGTCACAGTCTTGGCGGTGCGGCTGTGCTGGCCGCTGCCGGGAGTGTGCCGGAGGCGAAGGCGGTCGCCACAATAGGCGCGCCGGCGGATGCCGCGCATGTCGTGCATAACTTCGGTGCCAAGCTCGACGAGATCGAGAAAACCGGTGTTGCCGTCGTCAGGCTGGCCGGCCGCGACTTCACCGTCAAAAGGCAGTTTCTGGATGATCTGAAAGCGCAATCGGTCGAAAAACGCCTAGCCAAGATGGGCAAGGCGCTTCTCGTCTTCCATGCACCGCGTGATCAGGTCGTGGGAATCGAGAATGCCGCCGCGATCTTTCAGGCAGCCAGGCATCCCAAAAGCTTCATATCACTCGACGATGCCGACCATTTGCTCAGCCGGCGCTCCGACGCCGTCTATGTGGCCGATGTCCTGAAAGCCTGGGCCTCGCGGTTTATTTCGAAAGAAGAGCGCGCGCCGGCATTGCCATATCCAGGACCGGAGGGCCAGGTGAGTGTCGCGGAAACCGGACAGGGAAAGTTCCAGGCGGAAATTGTGTCGCACACGCACCGGCTGCTGGCGGATGAGCCGGTGAGCTATGGCGGGCTCGATACCGGCCCCAGTCCTTACGATCTGCTTTCGGCGGCACTGGGAACATGCACAACCATGACATTGCGCATGTATGCCGAACGCAAGAATCTCGATCTGGATCGGGTGATCGTTCATGTGCGTCATGGAAAGGTTCATGCCGAAGACTGCGCAGAATGCGGCGAGGGGCGCGAAGGACGGGTTGACCGTTTCCAGCGTGAGCTTGTACTTGAAGGTAATCTCGACGAGACTGCACGAGTTCGTCTTTCGGAGATAGCCGACAGGTGTCCTGTCCACAGAACTCTGGAGCAGAGTTCGGTTGTGGTCACCACACTCCGGGACGATGCCTGAAATGCTAGGCTGAATCTTACGAAAGTTTAATTCCGCGGAAAGTTTCACGTAAGGATCGGCCCCTTATATATTTCAGGCTATGAGGCCATGGGCCGTAATCGGCGGAACGTTCCCGACAGGTTGGTTCCGTCATCGAGGCAACAGATTCGAATTTTGAAAAGGTGGTTCGTATGACCGATCCCGCAACTACTCCGACCAAGGAGCGTTCTGTAAAATTACTCCCTAGCAACAAGCCGCTGGCATTCGCATTGGCTGGTGTGCTCGGCCTGGGGCTGCTCGGCACCGCACTTGTTCCCAACTCTCCGGTAGCAAATGCCCAGACCAACAAAGCTCAGAGCACGTTCGCGGCGCCATATGCCAACGCACCGGCGACCTTTGCCGATCTGGCCGAGAAAGTGCGGCCCGCCGTTGTTTCCATTCGCGTCAAGAATGGCGCCAAGCGGCAGAAGTCGAGGGGAGGTTCGCCCGATTTAAATATTCCGGATTTACCGGATGACCATCCTCTGAACGAGTTCTTCAAGAAATTTCGCAAAGACGGCCCTGACGGAGAGCGCCGGCGGCGCCCCTCACTCGCGCAGGGTTCCGGCTTCATCATCTCCGAAGACGGTTATGTGGTGACCAACAACCATGTGATTGCCAATGCCACCGAGATATCCATCACCATGGACAATGGTGACGAGTATGATGCCGAGATCATCGGCACTGACGAGCGCACCGATCTGGGGTTGCTCAAGATCAAGTCCAAAAAGAAGTTCCCCTTTGTCGAGTTCTCTGAAAAAAGTGCCCGTGTTGGCGACTGGGTGCTTGCGGTCGGCAACCCCTTCGGTCTGGGCGGCACTGTTACTGCGGGCATAGTGTCGGCGCGGCAGCGCGACATCGGATCAGGGCCCTATGACTTCCTGCAAATCGATGCAGCGGTGAACCGCGGCAACTCCGGTGGTCCGGCCTTCAACCTCAATGGCAAGGTGATCGGCGTGAATACGGCCATCTTCAGCCCGTCGGGCGGCAATGTGGGCATCGCCTTCGCGGTGCCGGCTAAACTGGTCCAGTCCGTCGTCGCCCAGCTCAAGAACGAAGGTAAGGTGGCGCGCGGCTGGCTTGGTGTGACCATACAAAACGTCAACGAGGACATTGCCGCAAGCCTCGGGATTGATGAACCCAAGGGTGCGCTTGTGACCCGGCTTGCCGACAAGAGCCCGGCCAAGAAAGCGAATATGCAGGTGGGCGACCTGATTGTCAGTGTGGACGGAAACAAGATCGAAAACTCACGCGATCTTGCCCGCAAGATTGCCGCCTATGAGCCCAACAAGGGTGTGCGCGTCACTGTGCTGCGCGATGGTAAAAAACATGATATTCGCGTTGAGCTTGGCACGTTCCCGGGCGCGAAGAAGATTGCCGCCCTCACCAGCGGCAAGCCGACTGGCGAGGAGATGGAAGGCCTCGGCCTGTCGCTTGCTCCGGCATCGGAGTTTAGCGGCGCCGGTGACGAGGGTGTTGTGATCGTTGAAGTCGATCCCGACAGCAAGGCGGCGCAAAAGGGCCTGAAGGCAGGCGACATTATTCTCAAGGTGGCGGGCGTAACGGTCAGCGATCCGGGTGATGTAGCCGAAGGCGTTCGCAAGGCCAGGAAGAAACAGCGTAAAGCGGTTGATATGCTGGTGCGCTCGGGTGAGCGGCAGCGTTTCATCGCACTTCCGCTCAAGAAAATCTGACCTTTCCAAGGTAATTGGCGGCGCGACCCGGTTGTGTCGCGCCGCCACTTTCCGCATGAGCGTTCATCCACATCCATCTTCCGGGCAAACGGTTCAAGAGAGACCCGAATCCGCGCTATACTGGAAAGCCATGCGTGTATTACTCATAGAGGATGATGCGGAGACTGCGGCTTTTCTCGTCAAGGCGTTAAAGGAATCAGGTCATACGCCGGATCATGCGGCCGACGGGGACAGCGGCTTCGCGCTCGCGGAGACGCAGGTGTATGATGTACTGATTGTCGACAGGATGCTTCCCAAGCGCGATGGTTTGTCCATCATCTCCCAGTTGAGGGCGGACGGCGTCCAAACTCCGGCGCTGATACTGAGCGCCCTTGGCGAGGTGGACGACCGCGTCAAGGGCCTGCGCGCCGGCGGTGACGATTATCTCACCAAGCCTTATGCGTTCAGCGAGCTTCTGGCGCGTGTCGAGGCTCTGGCGCGGCGCACCGCGCCAGAAGAGGCGATAACCAAATATACCGTCGGCGATCTGGAACTTGACCGTTTGACCAACAAAGTGGTGCGCGCCGGACAGCCGATCCTCCTGCAGCCGCGTGAGTTCCGCCTGCTTGAGTATCTCATGAAACATGCGGGCCAGGTGGTCACGCGGACCATGCTGCTGGAAAATGTCTGGGACTATCATTTTGATCCCCAGACCAACGTTATCGACGTGCATATCTCGCGGCTGCGGGCGAAAATCGACAAGGAGTTCGATATGCCGCTCTTGCACACCGTGCGGGGCGTCGGCTATTCGATCCGCGTCGAGCGTGCTTAAGCTGTTTCGCACCACTACTTTCCGTCTCGCGCTGATCTTGATGGCGCTTTTCGGCACCGCCGCAGCGGGCGCCATCGGATATATCTACTGGCAGACCAACGTTCTCCTGAGCCGGCAGCTGGAACAGACCATTGAGGCTGAAATCCAGGGATTGGCGGAGCAGTACAGAGCCGGTGGCATGCTCAATCTTGCCAAGACCGTCGCCAACCGCAGCCTCACCCCCGGCAACTCCCTTTATTTGGTCACCAATGCCAGCGGCCAGCGCGTAGCGGGAAATCTGACGTCGATCTCACAGGATCTGTGGAACAGCGTGGGGCGCGTCGAGTTCGTATATGACAGGCCCGGGCAGAAAGGGACCGAATCGCGTCTCGCCCTGGCAAGTGTTTTCCGTCTCACGGGCGGTTTCCGCCTTATCGTCGGGCGTGACATCGAGGACCGGCGGGTGTTTGAGCGGGTGGTAAGGTCCGCATTTTTCCTCGGGCTTGGTTTCATGGCGCTCGTCGGTCTTGGCGGCGGGTGGGTTGTCAGCCGTAGTCTTCTCACCCGTATTGACGCCGTTACGGAAATCAGCCGGACCATCATGACCGGTGATCTGTCAGGACGGGTGCCGGTATACGGCTCCGGGGACGAACTCGACCGGTTGTCGGAAAACCTGAACGTCATGCTGGAGCGCATCGAGCAGCTGATGGTGGGCATGCGCGAAGTTTCGGACAATATTGCCCATGATTTGAAAACCCCGCTGAATCGCCTGCGCAACCGCGCCGAGGCCGCCCTGCGGGAGAAGGGTGGTGCGAAGCCCTATCGCGAGGCTCTGGAGCGCACGATCGAGGAGGCGGACGATCTCATCAAGACCTTCAACGGCCTCTTGAGTATTGCCCGGCTGGAAGCCGGCACCGCTGGAGAAGCAAAGGAAGAGATCGATGTGGGCGCGTTGATCCAGGATGTCGTCGAACTCTATGAACCGGCTGCGGAAGACAAGGGCATGTCGTTGACGGCGAATGCGCCCAAGGGCGTATATTTGACCGCAGACCGGCAGCTTATCGGGCAGGCTCTGGCAAACCTGATCGACAATGCCATCAAATATGGCAGTGACGATGACGTTGGCGGAGCCATCCATGTTTCGGCTGCCGAGATCGACGATGTGATTGAAATCACTGTTTCAGACAACGGTCCGGGGGTTCTCGAAAAGGACCGCAAGCGGATTCTCAAGCGCTTTGTACGCCTTGAGGAGAGCCGGTCACGCCCGGGCAGCGGTCTTGGCCTCGCCCTGGTTGCGGCCGTTGCGTATTCGAATGGCGGTGAAGTTCGGTTAGATGACAACAAGCCGGGCCTGAGCGCGGTATTGTCTTTGCCCCGGAAGACCAATCACAATGGCACAGTGGGCACGCAGTAATTTTTCTTGCCGGGCGATGCGCTCCTTGCGGCGCACCAGGGGGATGGCTTGGGGAAACTCTATCAGCGCATTTCTTCTCTTCCGCCGGTCTTTGATCACGACAGGGCCGGACAGTCGCTTGACGACCTGAAGGCGGCGATCGGTGCCGATGCGAGCCTGAGCAGGCTCGGGGCTTTGATCGATGACGAGAAGGCTGTCAGAGATCTGCTGACAACGATCTGTGGCGCGTCTTCCTACCTGACCGGTTTGATGCTGCGGAATCCGCACACGCTGCTTCAGTGTCTTATCCGCGACCCGGATGAATATCTGGTCCGGTTGGGAGAGGAGCTAGCCCGCGATTTCGAAGGAGTTACCTCAGAGAAAGAGGCAATGGTTTTACTGCGCGTCTTCAAGCGCCATATCGCGCTCGCCATTGCTCTGGCTGATATCGGCGGGGTCTGGGGCAATGATGAAGTGACCCGGGCGCTCAGCAATGCGGCGGACCGTTCGGTCGCTTGCGCAGTGCGCTTTCTGCTGGCGCGCGCCGTCCGCTCTGGTGATGTTGTTCCCTCAAATCCGGCGGCGCCGGAGGAAGGTTGCGGCTACTTTGTCGTCGGAATGGGTAAACTTGGCGCCGGGGAACTCAATTATTCCTCCGATATCGATCTTATCGTCTTTTTCGATGTCGCCCGGTCGAACCTGAAAGAGGGTATTGAGCCCGCCCCGTTTTACGTCCGCCTTACACGCTCACTTGTGCGCCTGCTCCAGGACCGCACGGCAGAAGGGTATGTCTGGCGGACGGATTTACGGCTAAGGCCCGATCCGGGCGCCACCCAACTCGCCCTCTCCACCGACGCCGGCTTGAGCTATTATGAAAGCTTCGGGCAAAACTGGGAGCGGGCAGCCCTCATCAAGGCCCGGGTGATTGCAGGTGACGGCGAAGCCGGGGCGCTGTTTCTGGAGCAGCTTGCGCCCTTTATCTGGCGCAGATATCTCGATTTTGCTGCCGTTGCGGACATTCACGCCATGAAGCGGCGGGTCCATGAATTCAAAGGCCATGGGCGCATCGCAGTCGCGGGTCATGACGTAAAACTCGGGCGTGGCGGAATACGGGAAATCGAATTTTTTACCCAGACCCAGCAGTTGATTGCAGGCGGAAGACAGGCGGAACTCAGAACTCTGCCAACTCTCGTAACGCTGGAAGGCCTCGCGCAGAAGGGGTGGATCGAGGCGCGGGACGCTAAGGAACTCACTGAAGCCTATCGTTTCCTGCGCATGGTTGAGCATCGCCTGCAAATGATTGCGGATGAGCAGACTCATAAACTGCCATCGGATCCGGACGATCTGGAGCGCATTGCCCGCTTCAGCGGGTTTGAAAGCGCCGAAGTGTTTTCAGATGCGCTTGTGGCGCAGTTAACGACTGTCCAGAGCCACTATGATTCTCTGTTCGCCCGGTTGCCCGAACTGGACCAGAAAGACCAGGCGCCGGTGTTTCGCGGCGATGATGAGTCCCCCGAAGCTCTCGCCGCGCTCAAGGCGTCCGGGTTTCGCGATCCGGCGGCAGTAACCGAAATCATACGCGGGTGGCGGTCGGGCCGCTATGCGGCGACCCGCAGCCAGCGCTCACGCGAATGCCTTACCGAAATCCTGCCCGAACTGCTGGAGGCGATAGCCGCGACTGCGGATCCGGGCGCGGCGTTCACCTCATTCGACCGGTTCCTGCAAGAACTGCCTGCGGGTGTACAGCTTTTCTCCCTGCTTCGCTCCACGCCCAGCCTGTTGCGCCTGATCGCCGATATCATGGGCACGGCGCCCAGATTGGCGCGGGTGCTGAGCCGCCGTAGTCAGATAATCGACGCCGTGCTCGATCCCGGTTTCTTCGGCGATCTGCCAACGCGCGATGGGCTTGCGGAAATGATTTCCCAGGAACTGGCGGCGGCGGAGGATTATGAAGACTGTCTGGACCGCGCGCGAATAGCCGGGCAGGAGCAGGCCTTCCTCATCGGCGTGCGCATCCTTTCGGGCACAATCGGGGCCGATCAGGCCGGCGGGGCCTATGCCCGCCTCGCGCAGTCGCTTATTGGCGCGCTGCACGAACAGGTCGAAAAGGAGCTGATCCGTCAGCATGGCCGCATCAAGGGTGGAGAAGCGGTGGTCATCGCCATGGGCAAGCTCGGCGGCCGCGAGATGACCGCAGCATCTGATCTCGATCTCATTATTGTTTATGACTTCGATGAGGATGCGGGGATGTCCGATGGCGCACGCCCGCTTGCGGGCGGCCAGTATTACGCCCGCTTCACGCAGCGGCTCATCAGCGCACTTTCAGCGCAAACTGCCGAAGGGACGCTCTATGAAGTCGATATGCGGCTCAGGCCATCGGGCAAATCAGGCCCTGTCGCCACGCATTTTGACGGGTTTGTCGACTATCAGAAAACCCAGGCCTGGACGTGGGAGCATCTTGCCCTGACCCGGGCTCGCGTCGTGTCAGGTCCCGACGCATTGCGGCACAGGGTCGAAGGCGTTATCCGCGATGTGCTCACGCTCAAGCGCGAGCGCGAAAAGATCGCCGAAGATGTTCACGATATGCGCGCCCGGATCGACAAGCAAAAAGGGACCGACGATCCATGGAATCTCAAGCAGGTGCGCGGCGGACTCGTGGATCTGGAATTCATTGCCCAGTTCCTGCAGATCATAACGGCACATGAGAAACCCGAAGTGCTGGATCAGAATACGGCGCAAGCCCTTGAAAATCTTGCTGTGGCCGGCGTGCTGGCGCCCGCCGACGCGCAACTTCTGGTCCCGGCGGCCGGTCTATATCACGATTTGACCCAGTTGGTCCGGCTGTGCCTGGATCGGCCTTTCAACCCGAAAACCGCGTCTCCCGGCCTCAAGGGATTGCTGACCCGGGCTACAATCGAGCCCTCTTTCAAAGAGTTGGAGGATCATTTGACGGCGACCGTTTCCGCCGTACGCGAGTCATATGAGAGGCTCGTTCGCTAAAGCGCGTCTCGCAAAAGTGGGTACCAGTTTTGCAAAAAAAACACGCTCAAACAAAGAGATAAAGCGGGGCGCGTGAATGCGAATGAACGCGACATGCTTTAGGCTCTTTCCGTTTTTTGGCCGAACCACCCACTCTCTCGAAATTTTTTTGCGACGGACATGCACACTTTGATCCGTATGAACCCACAAGCCGCCCGAGAGGGGAGCCAGTGCGGCAAATCGATGAAGGAGGATTGGATATGGCTATAGGTGCTCTGAAATTTATCGGCCTGGCATTGGGTGCAGTGGCATTGGGTGTGGTCAGTACAAGTTTCGCATTTGGACAGATGGGACCGGGCCCTGGAGGATTTGCAGGCCCTGGCCAAAATGGTTGGCTGGCCCGCGCAGATGCGGACAAAGACGGTGCAATTTCGTTCGATGAAGTAAAGGCCATGCGCGGTGCGCGGTTCGCCGAGTTTGACCGCAACAAAGACAGCGCGGTAAGCCCGGAGGAAATAGAAGCGGTGGTGCGCCAGCGCGTTGAGCGCATAACCAAGCGTATCATACGGCGCTTCGACAAGGACCGCGACGGCACGATCACTCAGGATGAATTCAACCGTTTTGCCGTGGAGCGCTTCTCGTGGCTTGATCTGAATGATGATGGAAAGGTGTCGAGGGATGAAATGCCACGCCGTATGCGCAATATTATGTGGAGGTAGTTCCGGTCACATCCGCGGAGATGCATAAGCGTGCCATCAGACAAGGCGAAGCCGGACCCGGCGCTATCCCGGTCCGGTCTTTCGCAAGACGAGGCAAGGCAAGCCGATCAGGAGTTGATGGCGCGGGTATCGCAGGGCGATGCCCAGGCCTTTCAGCAACTCGTGGATGCGGGCATCGACCGCGTGCTCGCCGTTGCGCGCCGTATCCTTGGCGACGAAATGGAAGCCGAAGATATAGCCCAGGATGTGTTCCTCAAGCTCTGGCGGCGGGCCGGGCAATGGGAAGCCGGCCGCGCCCGGGTCTCCACCTGGCTCTATCGGGTCACGGTGAATTCCTGCATCGACAGATTGCGTGCCCGCAAGGAGCAAATGGTGGACGAGTTGCCGGAGATCGGCGGCAGCGCCACTCAGCTCAAGACTCTCGAGGAAGGGGATTTGCGCGAATTTATGGACGATGCACTTCAGGCATTGCCAGAACGCCAGAGAGTGGCATTGGTGTTGTTTCACTATGAGAATTTGTCCATGAGTAGCGTTGCGGAAACGATGGACGCCAGCGTGGAGGCCGTGGAATCTCTTTTGGCGCGCGGGCGCCGGACATTAAAGAAGAGCCTGGATCCGCACTGGAGGGCGATTTTGCCCGAGGTGCTGGATTGATGAGTGATGGAAAATGACCCAAGGCAATAATATTCAACCGGAACTCACCCGGCTGGAAAGCGTGCTGGATACGTTCGGCGCTGATCCCAGGCGCTGGCCGGATTCCGAGCGGCGCATCTTGGAAGCGCTTGTTGAGAGTAATGCAGATGCCAGGCTGCTGCTTGAAGAGGCGAGGGCAGTGGCGCGCGTTATGGATGCGGCGCCAGTGTCAAAGGCAAGTGCAGCCTTGAAATCACGAATTGTTGCCGCCGCTATCGATGATGCCGGCCGTGATGCCCGTATCGTTCCGATCCGGACGGCACGGCCCCGCGGGGCGCAATCGACGTCCGCGCGCCGTATGGGGGCCTTATGGCCCGCTGCGGCGCTGGCCGCATCCTTCGCCGTCGGGCTTTATCTGGGGGCAGCGGGTGTCGGCGGGACGGCGATCGATGGCGCCTTCGAGATCGCGATGTCCGGAGCTTCGGGCAGTGATGCAGACAGCATCCCCTGGCTGGAAGAGGGCGCCGTGGTGAACGAGGAAGGACCGCTGTGAGCACCGGTGACCGACAAGGTGATGCGGTGAGCGGTCAGAAGAAACGGCGCTGGCTCTGGCCCTTGCTGATAGTTTCACTTGGGCTCAATCTTCTGTTTGTGGGGCTGGTTGCGGGGCGCCTCTGGAAACATGGCTATGGAGGTCGTGCGGCAGCGCACAATCAGATAGTCACGGGTGCCATCGAGAAATTGATGAAGGATTTCCCAGAGGCCAAACGGCAGCGAACGAGCGAGTTGCTGAGGCGTCATCGTGCCTTCGTCAGGCCGCTGCGAGGACAGATTAAAGAAGCGCGCAAGGCCGTTAAGGCGGCCGCTCTGGCTGACCCCTACAACGAGGAAAAGCTGGCCGGGGCGCTTCGGCGCCTGCGGGAGTTACAAAGCGGGATGCACCAGTCCCTGCATATGACGATGATGGGTTTGATGAAGGATTTGACGCTGGAAGAACGGCGGGAACTTGTGAACAATATCCGCGCCGGC
>BDTT01000134.1 GCA_002897995.1 bacterium BMS3Bbin10
GGATCATCCACATCCCTCATGACGAGGACGCCTATAAGTGGCGCCACCTCATCGAAAACTATTTCAGCAAAATCAAGGAGTTCAGAGGCGTGAACACCAGATACGACAAAACCGACACAAGCTACGAGGCAACCTGGTCCATCGCCGCAACCATCATCGCATTGCGCTAAATGTCCACAGACCCTAGAGCGGTTTTCGCACTGATTGAATCATTTGGGATTCCCAAAGCGGTGCGAATGTGATTCAGACTTGGTGCTGGGATGAGGAGGCCAGCACCGATGACCGCACCGCTTTCCAACGATCTTCGTCTTCGTGTTGTTAAGGCCATTGAAGGAGGCCTTTCACGTCGGGCGGCTGCAGCGAAGTTTGCAGTTTCCATTGCTTCGGCGGTGCGCTGGTATCAGCGTTTCAAGCGCACTGGCAGCATTGAGCCCGATGCTATTGGTGGTGACCATCACAGCCATCGTGCGGAGGCCCATGCCGCCAGGATTCTGGAGTGGATTGATGAACAGCGTGATCTGACGTTGGTGGAAATCCGCGACCGTCTGGCTGAAGAGGGGCATGTCTTTGCCACCGCCACGATCTGGCGTCTGCTGGACCGCCACAATTACACGGTTAAAAAAAGACTGCCCATGCCAGTGAGCAGGAGCGCGACGATGTAAAAGCGGCGCGTGAGGCTTGGTTTGAAGATCAGGACAAGCTTGAGATCGAGCGGCTGTTCTTTATTGACGAATGCGGCACCAACACCAAAATGGCCCGCACAAGGGGACGCTCCAGACGCGGCGAGCGGTGCCGGGCCGCCATTCCCCATGGGCACTGGAAAACCACGACACTGGTAGCAGCACTGACCACCTCCGGCATTGCCGCACCGATGGTTCTGGATGGGGCATTGGATGGTGAAATGTTCGTCGCCTATACGACCCATATTCTGCTGAAAGAACTGAGACAAGGCGATGTGGTCATCATGGACAACCTTCCCGCCCACAAGGTTGCCGCTGTGCGTGGAATAATCGAAGGGGCCGGGGCGACGCTCATGTATCTGCCGCCCTATTCACCCGACTTCAACCCCATCGAAAAGGCCTTCTCCCAAATCAAAGCCCATCTGAAAAAGGAGGCGGCTCGAACAAAGGACAAACTTGATCAAGCCATTGCCATGGCCATCGAAACCGTCAACCCGCAAAACGCAGCCAACTATTTCGCTGCATGCGGATATCAAAGCGATACAGTGTGAACGGATTCCGCCCTAGTGTAGAGTTTCCTGTAGCCGACCGCTTCATCGCGTTTCGCGCAGGCGGGGGAATAGTCCATCCGCTCTCCTCATCGGTAATATGAATAAAATCATATAATTATCAGGGCAGGCGGGGATTAGTTTGTCTCCCATACTAAATCCGCCTCACCAAAAGAGCCCACTCCCATGCTCCGTATCACGCACGCCATCGAAATCCCCGACGCCGAGCTGGAAGAGCATTTCATCCGCGCCTCGGGGCCGGGGGGTCAGAATGTCAACAAGGTGGCGAGCGCGGTGGAGCTTCGCTTCGATGCCCGCCGCTCGCCGAGCCTGCCCGATGACGTGCGCGCGCGCCTTGAGCGCCTCGCCGGGCGGCGCGCGACCAAGGACGGCGTCATCGTCATTCGCGCCGAGCGCTTCCGCACCCAGGAGCGCAACCGCGCCGATGCGCGCGCGCGTCTGGCCGGGCTCATCGCCCGCGCTTGCGTCGCGCCCAGGGCGCGCATCAAAACGCGGCCCACCCGCGCCTCGGTCAAACGCAGACTGGAGGCGAAAGCGCGCCGCGCCCGCCTCAAGCGCACCCGGCGGGACAAGCCACGGGGCGAGGAATAGGGCGGGCATATCTCTGAAATGACGCAGAAACCGGGTGGCTCGGCTCCGGTTTCCCGCATGCCCGCATTGACCGGATATGGCCGGCCGGCCGAGGCTCGGTCCTCGCCTCGCAAGCGCTGTAAACAAAGTTGTAATACTATAAGTGATACAACCTCTGATTGTATTATAAGGTTGGGGGAAAGCATGCCTGGATTAGCGGGAACCAACATTGGCGGCGAGCAGTGTCAAGCGGAAGCCAATAGTCGCAAAAACGGCATCAGATGCTTGGTCATTGCTGTCGTTATCGCAGCTTCCTACTGGGTGTTGAGCGGCCTGGAATGGAATGGCAACGCGCAGATTCATACCGAAATGGAAGTGCTGGCGACGATCCTGGCGCTGGTCGTCGGGCTCATGGCCATCGTCAATTATTACAGCCAGCGGCAGGGTCTGGCGCTGCTGCTCGGGGTGGCGTTTCTGGGCACGGGCATGCTCGATGGCTACCATACGATCGTCACATCGTCCCATTTCAAGCAATATATGCCATCCGACCTGCCGTCGCTTATCCCGTGGAGCTGGGTCGCGTCGCGCTGGTTTCTGTCGGTGTTTCTGTTCGCCACGGCAATTGTCTGGCGGATGGACCTCGGCCCGAAGATTACAACGCCGCGCGGCGCCGTCACGGTATATGCCATAGCCACGGCATTCACGCTGTCCTCCCTGCTGTTCTTCCTCTTCGTCCCTCTCCCGCAGGCCTATTATCCGGACCTGATGTTTCACCGGCCGGAAGAGTTTCTGCCCGCCCTGTTCCTCTTTCTGGCGCTCATCGGCTTCACCTGGAGGCGGAACTGGGCCTGCAAGCCGGCCGAACGCTGGCTTGTGATGTCGCTGGTTGTCGGCCTTAGCGCGCAGACCATCTACATGCCGCTTTCCGCGCGGCTCTTCGACCTCGAATTCGACGTCGCCCACCTTCTCAAGATCGTCAGTTACGCGCTGGTCTTCGTCGGACTTCTGAAATGCATGCACCACAATTATCGCCAGGTCGCGGCCGGGGAAAAGAACCTCGAGCGGCAATCCCTCCTGTTGCAGAGCGTCCTTCAGAATGTCGAGGAGGGGATCAGCTACTATGACAGAGACCTGCGCCTTTTGCTCTTCAACAACAATTATCTCCAGATGCAAGGCATACCACGGGACCGTTTCGGACCCGGTGACAGGCTTGAGGATATATTCCGTTACCGTGCCGAACATGGTGAATATGGCAATTGCGATATCGACGAGGTGGTCGAGCGCAAGACCTGCCGCGCCAGAGAGTTTTCCGCCAACAAATTTGAACACACACGCCCGTCCGGACAGGTCATTCTGGTCACGAGTAACCCCGTCGGCGACAGCGGCATGGTGGCGTCCTATCGGGATGTTACCGAGCGGGTGCAACACGAACACAAATTGCGCGATTCCGAGCAGACGCTGCAAACCCGCGTCAGCGAGCTGGAAGAACTCAAACACGCTCTGGAGCAGAAAACGCAGTCCACCCTGCGCATGGCGGAAGATCTGCGCCAGGCGAAAAACGTTCAGTACGACGCCATCCAGAATATTTCGGAAGGCTTTGTGCTGTGGGAAAGCGACGACACGCTGATCATGTGCAACAATGTATTCCGCGTGATCTATTGGGAACTGGCCGACGACATAGACCAGAAGCCGACTTTCACTGAATTCATCACCATGGCCTATCAGCGGGGCGTCATGGAGCTTCCCGAAGACATGTCGCTGGAGGAAGCCGTCGCCGCGCGCACCGTCAAGCACCGCCAGTCCGTCGTCGCGTTTGACGAGGAACTCAGCGACGGACGCTGGGTGCGTGTCTCCGAGCGCCGGACCTCCGATGATCGCATCGTCGGCATCATCACCGATATTTCCGACCGCAAGGACCTGGAAGACAAGATGAAGCATCTGGCCGAGAACGATGCGCTCACCGGCCTGCCGAACCGGGTTCTGTTTCAGGACCGGTTGCAGCAGGCGATCGATTCCGCGGACCGCCTGGAGACGCTGGTCGCGGTCATGGTGCTGGATCTCGACCGCTTCAAGGATGTCAACGACACCATGGGGCACCCGGCGGGAGATGAACTTCTGATACAGGTGGCCGAACGCCTTGAACAGTGCCGCCGCAAGACCGATACAATCGCGCGGCTCGGGGGCGACGAGTTTGCCGTTATCGCCACCAATCTGAAGTCGCCCTTCGATGCCGAACATCTTGCGCGCCGCATCGTGAACTCCATCGCGGCGCCGTTCCAGCTTTCCGACAACGAGGTGCACACCGCGACCAGCATCGGCATCTCCTTCTACCCGCAGGACGAGGGCGGGCCGGACGAGTTGCTGCGCAACGCCGATGTCGCGCTCTACCGGGCCAAGGCGGATGGCGGCAGCGTCTACCGGATATATGACGCCGAGATCGATTGCGAGGTGCAGGCCAGGCAGCGCTCGGAATGCGAGTTGCGCAAAGCAATTGAAAATAGAGAATTCCAACTCGCCTACCAGCCGCAATTCGACATTCCTTCGGGGCGCATGATCGGCGCCGAAGCGCTGCTGCGCTGGAATCACCCCGAACGCGGCATCGTTTCGCCCGGTGAATTCATCGAGGTTGCCGAGGCGACGCGGCTGATTATTCCCATCAGTGAATGGGTTCTGCGCGAAGCCTGCACGTTCAACAAGCGCCTTCAGGACAGCGGCATCGCCGACATCGTCATTTCCGTCAATATCTCGCCGCTGCACTTCAGGCAGCAGGGGCTCTATCAAGCCGTAAAGAACGCCATCGACGATACGGGCCTGGATGCCGCATTTCTCGAACTGGAAATCACCGAGAGCATGGCGATGGCCCATCGCGGCAATGTCATCGATCTGCTCTCCAGCCTGAAACAGCTCGGCGTGGGTCTGGCGATCGATGATTTCGGCACCGGATTTTCCTCCCTGTCCAGGCTCAAGGATTTTCCCGTCGACCGGCTCAAGGTCGACCAGTCCTTTGTCGCCGATCTGGACAGCGATCCCGACCATCAGGCCATCTGTGCGGCGATTATCCGGCTTGGCGGCAGCCTGGGTTTGAAGGTGATCGCGGAGGGCGTGGAGGAACAGGCCCATCTCGAAACCCTCGCCGCGCTGAACTGCGACCAGGCGCAAGGCTATCTGTACGCGAAACCCCTGTTTGAAAAGGATTTCATCGAGTTTGTGCGCGGCGCCGGCAGCCGGAGGGTCTACCCGCAGGCGGTGAATGGCGAAGCGGCGGAAACCGCGCCCTACAGCATGGCGGGGTGAACGCGGTCCGGCGGCGAATGGCCGTCGAGGAAGGTTTTGATATTGATAATCACCTTCTCGCCCATGTCGATGCGCCCCTCGAGCGTCGCCGAGGCCAGGTGCGGCAGGACAATCACCCGGTCGCTCTGGAGAAGTTTGGCGTTCACCGCCGGCGCATGTTCGAACACATCAAGGCCCGCGCCCGCGATTTGCTCCGCCTCGACCATCCGCGCCAGGGCGTTCTCGTCGATCACCTCGCCGCGCGCGGTGTTGACGATATAGGCATCGGGCTTGAGCAGCTTGAGCCGCCGAGCGGACAGCAGATGATAGGTCGCCGGCGTATGCGGGCAGTTGACCGAGATGATGTCCATGCGGGCGATCATCTGATCCAGGCTATCCCAATAGGTGGCCTCGAGCTCCGCCTCGATCTCGCCCGCCACCTTGTGCCGGTTGTGATAATGAATTTGCAGTCCGAACGGTTTGGCGCGCCGCGCCACCGCCTGGCCGATGCGGCCCATGCCGATGATGCCGAGCCGCTTGCCGGAAATGCGATGCCCCAGCATCCATGTGGGGGACCAGCCCCCCCATTTGCTGTTCGGGTTCTTCAGAAAGCTGACGCCTTCGGCCAGCCGCCGCGGCACGGCCAGGATCAGCGCCATGGTCATGTCGGCGGTGTCTTCGGTCAGCACGCCCGGCGTATTGGTGACGATGATGCCGCGATTGCGCGCGGTATCCAGATCCACATTGTCGACGCCGGTGCCGAAATTGGCGATCAGCTTCAATTGCTCTCCGGCCTGGCTGAGGACGCCGGCGTCGATACGGTCCGTGACCGTGGGCACAAGGACATCGGCCTTGCTCATGGCTTCGATGAGCTGGTCCCTGGACATCGGCTCGTCGGAAATGTTCAACTGCGCGTCGAACAGCTCGCGCATGCGCGTCTCGACCACGCCGGGCAGTCTGCGGGTTACGATAACCAGCGGCTTCTTGGGACTCATCCCGCTTCTCCATTCTGAATAGACCGCGCACTCCGGCGCTGATTTCGGGCCATTGCCGGAGCCTGCAAGATGGCCCTTATATCAATGCCCTCTCACGCGCCGCCTTGTCTATCAGATGGGGTCGAATAAAACAAAGCCCCTGGGGCCGGGAATCGGACTGGCCATGTTCCGTTCATCTTTTTATAGCAAAACTGTTCATTGGGATCGGGAACCGGATTGAAATGGCTAGGGTCAGACAAAAGAGCAGTTCGAATTCCGCCGCGCCATGGCGGTATTCCCGCATGCTGGCGGCCGCGCTGACCGCGCTGGCGCTGCTCGGCGCGCCTGTTTCCAGCGCCCAGGCGCCCGAGTTGCAGGCCAATATGAAGGTTGGCGCAAGCGGTCTGCGGGTGCCGCGGTTTGTGAGCCTCAAATCCGACCGCGTCAATGTGCGCAAGGGACCGAGCATCGGGCATGCGGTGGCCTGGGTGTTTTCACGCGCCGGGCTTCCGGTGGAGGTGCTGGCCGAGTCTGAAAACTGGCGCCAGATTCGCGATAGCGAGGGGTCTGAGGGGTGGGTGTTCCGCGGGCTTTTGTCAGGCCGGCGCACCGCCCTTGTCATGCCCTGGGTCAAGGAACAGCAGACAGTCACGCTCTATGACGACGCATCGGCCAGCTCCGATATTGTCGCCCGGCTTGAATCGGGTGTGTTGGGGTCGGTTCACGAATGCGACGGCCAGTGGTGCAACTTCACCGTTGGAAACTATAACGGATGGATCGAGCAGGAACGGCTCTGGGGCGTCTATCGGGATGAAAAAGTAAAGTAGCGCCGCTCAGCTTTTGCTTTGTCGTGTTTCCGGACGGAAAACCGGAATCCGCTTTTCCTGGAAACACTCTAGCCGCGCTTTTTCACGAGCCGGACCAGCACATCCACACGCGACACTTCCATGCCTTCGGGCGGCTCGGGCAGGCCTTGCACGGTCAGGTCCTCCGTCGGGATGTCCGTGAGGGTGCCGTCGGGTTCGCAGAAGAAGTGACAATGGTTGGACGTATTGGTGTCGAAATAGGTCTTGGAGCCCTCCACCGCCACTTCGCGCAGCAGCCCGGCTTCGGTGAATTGATGCAGCGTATTATAGACCGTGGCCAGAGAAACGCGCACATCGTTGCAGACCGCTTCTTCATGCAGCCGCTCGGCCGTCAGATGCCGGTCGCCCTTGGCAAACAGGAGTTCGGCCAGCGCGACGCGCTGACGTGTGGGGCGCAGGCCCGCATCGCGCAGCGTATCGGAAGCGGCGTTCTCCAGCACGGCAATCCCGGTATGCTTGTCATGAGACATGGTTGCAGATTTCCCTGTTCGGCTCTTGCCAGATTTCCGGACAATATCGTTTTCCGATCTCTCTCGCAATACATCCCCCGGGCCATGGTTGACATGCGCGCGCCATCGGCGCGCCACAGGCTTTTGATGCTCAAAGGAGTGTGTTAGGTAACGAGCGTTCAATGAGGATCACAACGGCGATCTGCGCGGGGATCACAAAAAATGTCCGAACGTCCTTCCAGTTACGAATATGAAGATCTGCTCGCCTGCGGCCGTGGCGAGCTGTTCGGCGAAGGCAACGCGCAACTGCCGCTGCCGCCCATGCTGATGTTCGACCGCATCACCCGGATCGAGGAAGACGGCGGCGCGCACGGCAAGGGCGTGATTGTCGCGGAGCTGGATATCAAACCCAACCTGTGGTTTTTCCCCTGCCATTTCAAGGGAGACCCGGTGATGCCGGGCTGTCTCGGCCTTGATGCTCTGTGGCAGATGACGGGCTTCTTTCTCGGCTGGCTCGGCGCGTCCGGAAAGGGCCGCGCACTGAGCGTTGGCGAGGTCAAAATCTCCGGCATGGTGGTGCCCAGCGTATCGAAGGTCGAATATGTCGTTGACCTCAAGCGGTTGATCCGCCGCAAATTCACCCTGGGAATTGCCGATGGCGTGCTCAAGGTGGACGGAGAAGTCATATACAGGGCCGCCGATTTACGGGTAGGTCTGTTCGAGGCCATTGCCGAAGGCGCCTAGCGGCGGATGGCGCGGCGCTTTGCCGCGCCCGCGGTGTAGCCGGCGGCGATGCAATCATGAAGTCGATGCAATCATGAAGTCATTGAAGAGGACGAATTGAATGAGACGTGTTGTGGTCACCGGGATGGGGATTGTTTCATCGATTGGAAACAACACCCAGGAAGTGACGGCATCGCTGCGCGAGGCCAAGTCCGGCATAACGAAAAATGATGTCTATGCGGAAATGGGATTTCGCTCCCAGGTCAGCGGCGCGCCAAGTCTTGACTGGGAAGAAGCGCTGGACCGCAAGCAGCGCCGTTTCATGGAGGCGGGTTCGGCCTGGAACTATATCGCCATGGAGCAGGCGATCCGCGATTCAGGCCTTGAGGAAACCGAAGTTTCCAATGTGCGGACCGGCATTATCATGGGCTCGGGCGGACCATCCACCAAGGCGATTGTCTGGGCGGCGGACACAGCCCGCGAACGCGGGCCCAAGAAAGTCGGCCCCTTCGTGGTGCCCAAAGCCATGGGGTCAACCGCTTCGGCAACCCTGGCCACGCCGTTCCATATCAAGGGCGTCAATTATTCCATCACCTCGGCCTGCTCCACATCCGCGCACTGCATCGGCAATGCATCGGAAATGATCCAGTGGGGCAAACAGGATATCGTGTTTGCCGGCGGCAGCGAGGAGCTCGACTGGGCGCTGTCGGTTCTGTTTGACGGCATGAACGCCATGTCCTCGAAGTTCAACGACACGCCCCAGACCGCGAGCCGGGCCTTCGACGTCAACCGCGACGGTTTTGTCATTGCCGGCGGCGCCGGTGTTCTGGTTCTGGAGGAACTCGAGCACGCAAAGGCGCGCGGCGCGAAAATCTACGGCGAGATCGCCGGCTATGGCGCCAACTCCGACGGTTTCGACATGGTCGCGCCCTCGGGCGAGGGCGCGGTGCGCTGCATGAGGCTGGCGATGAAGGATCTCGACTGCAAGATCGACTATATCAATCCGCACGGCACCTCCACGCCGGTTGGCGACACGCGGGAGATCGAGGCCATCCGCGAAGTGTTCGGAAACGACGTCCCCAAGATCAGCGCCACCAAATCCCTGACCGGCCATTCGCTGGGGGCAACGGGGGCGCAGGAATCCATCTACTCGCTGCTGATGATGAATAACGGCTTTTTATGCGAGTCGGCGAATATCGAGGAACTGGACCCCGACATGGCGGATATGCCGATCCTTCGCCAGCGCGAGGACAATGCCGAGATTAACTGTGTGATGTCCAACAGTTTCGGGTTTGGCGGCACCAACGCCACACTCGTCTTCAAACGCTTTGATGCATAGCCGTTATTCAGGCGGTTGCAGGCGCGGATCGTTCGTTTTGACGCAAAAGGGCCCCCTAGCATGACAAGCAATGACATAGCCTCCCCCGGACCGCTGATGGCTGGCAAGAAGGGGCTTGTAATGGGCGTCGCCAACGACCGCTCAATCGCCTGGGGCATTGCCCGGATACTGGCGGGGCAGGGCGCGGAGCTGGCCTTCACCTATCAGGGGGACGCCTTCGGGCGGCGCGCCATTCCGCTGGCTGAATCGGTCGGCTCGCCGATCATCGAATCCTGCGATGTGGAAGACCCCGCCAGCGTCGACAAAGTGTTCAAGGTCATTGGCGACACATGGGGTTCGCTCGATTTCGTGGTGCACGCGCTGGCCTTTTCCGACCGCAGCGAGCTGAGTGGCCGCTATGTAAACACCAGCCGTGACAATTTTGTGCAGACCATGGTGATCTCCTGTTTCTCCTTCACCGAGATTTGCAAGCGTGCGGCGGAATTGATGAATGACGGCGGCTCCATGCTCACATTGAGTTTTGGCGGTGCGACGCGCGTGGTGCCCTCCTACAATGTGATGGGCGTGGCCAAGGCGGCGCTTGAGGCAAGCGTGCGCTATCTCGCGGTTGATTTGGGCGCCCAGGGCATCCGCGTCAATGCGCTCTCGCCCGGTCCCATGCGGACACTTGCCGGGGCCGCCATCTCCGATGCCCGCTCCATTTTCAATTTCCAGAAGGCGAATTCGCCGCTCAAGCGCACGCCTCATCTGGACGAAGTCGGCGGCGCGGCGCTCTATCTGCTCTCCGACTTGTCGGGCGCCGTGACCGGTGAAGTCCATTTCGCCGATTGCGGTTACAATGTCGTATCGATGCCGGAACTCGAAGCCCTCAAGCTCTATGAGGGCGTGGAAATCCAGGCGGCGAAGAGCAAAGCGGCGGAATAGCGGCGCGACTGCAAACCGGCGCGGGCGCGCATGGCGGCGCGAATAGCATAAGAGCGTGGCGGCATGATTGGACTGTTCGACTCCGGCCATGGCGGTCTGACTATTTTCCGCGGCCTCCTGCGCCGGTTTCCCGATCTGGAGTTCGTTTATCTCGGCGACCACGCCAACGCGCCCTACGGCAACCGGGATTCCGTGGAAATTGTCGATCTGACGCGGGCCGGCGTGGAGCAGCTCTACGCCCGGGGCTGCAAGCTGGTGGTGCTGGCCTGCAACACGGCCAGCGCCGTCGCCTGCCGGACCCTGCAGCAGGACTGGCTGCCGGCCGGGGGGTATGAAGGGCATAATATTCTGGGCGTCGTCGCGCCGATGGTTGAAGCCGCGACACAGACACCCTGGGCCGTGACCTCACCGCAATACCCGCAGAAATACAATGCCGACACCATTGCGGTCTTCGCAACCACCCGGACCGTATCGAGCGGTGTCTACAGCGAGGAAATTCGCAAGCGCTGCCCCAGGGTCACGATTGCCGAGCAGGCTTGCGCGGATCTGGCCGGGGCCATCGAGCAGGGCCGGGCCAGAGCCGACCTCGACGCCATGGTCGCGGGATATGTCGGCGAATTGCTGACCCGAACGAAAGGCAGGGCCCCCGAGAGGGCCATTCTCGGCTGCACCCATTTTCCGCTGATAGAGGACCTTTTCGTGCAGCATCTGCCTGCCTCGACGCGGCTGCTGAGCCAGCCCGATGTCGTGGCCGACAGCCTTGAGGATTACCTGACCCGCCACCCTCATTTCGGCGGCAAAAAGGGCGATGATGCCGCGCCGCGCCTGCTCACCACCGGCGAGCCCGAGCGCGTGGCGCAATCGCTTGAAGTGTTCTGGAGCGAGCCGGGGGCCTTTGAGCGGGTCGGGTGACGCGCAGCGGACGCCGGCGGGCGCCAGCGGCAATTTTACGCTGCTGTTCATGTTGGTTTGCCCGCAAACCGCTGTAA
The DNA here is from genome assembly GCA_002897995.1 of bacterium BMS3Bbin10. GTDB lineage: Bacteria > Pseudomonadota > Alphaproteobacteria > Rhizobiales > Methyloligellaceae > UBA2767. Next base: position 11,357 of record BDTT01000134.1, read on the forward strand.
ACTGCCCTTCATGAGTGTTCGACAGCCCAGATTCCGGCCACCGCTGCGCGTGGTTCTGCTGGCGGTTTACCTGGCCCAGATCATTGTCAGCGGACCGATGATCGCGCGCATGGCGATCGGGCAGGCCGCGGCGGCGGGCCAGCAGATCGTCATCTGCACGCCCGAAGGGCTGAAGACGCTCGATTGGACGGATCGGCCGGGAGAGACGGTTCCAAAGCAGGACCGGTGTGCCTGCCCTTGCAGCGGGTTTTGCGGCCCGGGCACAAAGCTGGCGGCCGGTTACGGCTCTGCGTCGCCAATCTCCTATCCCGTATGGCGCGGGCTGCCCCACGGGTCGCGCTCGCAAGGGTCCACGGGGCTGCCGATCGATCTGAGCGCGGGAAGCTCCCGGTCCCCGCCGTCCTGCTCCATCTCGTGAATTGAATTTCCTGTTGATCGGGGCGCGCGCCGTTGCATCGGAGCGCGCCGCGAAAGTCATTGATGGAGTAGAAAACATGAACATTCTGATCAAACTGTCGCTGGCCGGCGCGCTTGGCCTCGTTTCCGTTGCGGGCGCGGCGCAAGAAATGAAATCCGGAAATCTGATGATCATGGACCCCTGGGTCCGGTTCACGATTGAGGGCCGGCCCGCCGGCGGATATATGAAGGTGCAAAACAGCGGGGCTCAGGCGGACAAGCTCTTGTCCGCCACATCCCCGCTGGCGGAGCGCGTGGAAATTCACACCAGCTTTATGAAGGACGGGATAATGAAGATGCGCCCCGTCGCGCATATCGACGTGCCCGCAAAAGGGTATGTCGAGCTCAAATCCGGCGGCCTGCACTTCATGATCTTCGGACTGAAGCCCGGCCTGAAGACGGGAGACAAACTCCCGTTGAGCATCGTCTTTGAAAAAGCCGGCACCGTAAATGTGGAAGCGGAGATCAGAGCCGGTGGAAAAATGAAGATGAAAATGAAAATGAAGATGTAATACCAGGTTGCGCTGACGGCCAGCGGTGCTTGAGGCAAAAAGGATCATTATCTCAATGGCTTGCCCATTCGGCTATGAGTCAAGGTCAGCGCAACCTCGTATAAGACCACTCCGGCCGTGGCGCCAGCCGCCAGTCACCCGCCGGCCCAAAAAAAGATGGCGGCCCCTGACCGGGGCCGCCATCCGTTACTCTCGAGGTCGATGCGGGGAAACCGCACGCATTTTTCCAAGGAAAATGCGCTAGTTTCCAAAGAAAATGCTCTAGGCTGAATCGACATTCAGGATTCCCATAACGCGGAATGTGTGATTCATAGATCTCCAGATTATTCTGATCTGGAGGATCGACGATGGTCAAGCGCTATGAACTGAGCGATGAACAATGGCGGCGGATCAGCGAATTGCTTCCTGGCAAGGTGGGCGATCCGGGCCGCACGGGTTCTGACAACCGTTTGTTTGTAAATGGTGTTTTGTGGGTTTTGCGCTCCGGCGCCCACTGGCATGATCTGCCGGAACGCTATGGCAAATGGAAGAGCGTCCACAAGCGCTTCACCCGCTGGGCGCGCGCCGGCGTATGGGAGCGGATATTCGAGCATCTGATCGATGACCCCGACAATGACTATGTG
>BDTT01000135.1 GCA_002897995.1 bacterium BMS3Bbin10
ATTTCAGCAAAATCAAGGAGTTCAGAGGCGTGAACACCAGATACGACAAAACCGACACAAGCTACGAAGCAACCTGGTCCATCGCCGCAACCATCATCGCATTGCGCTAAATGTCCACAGACCCTAGAGTGTTTTGCGGAAAAGCATGTCCCCGCGATGGTGTTCAGTCCCGGGTGAACAAACAAAAGGGGGCCGGGAAATATTTCCCGGCCTCTCTTTTTTCCCCAGCTTCGGGGGTTTCCGCTCACGGCGGAAAATCCCCTGGAACTATTGCGCTCCCGACGCGCGATTATACCAGTGCGCGGCCTGGGCGCTGTCCGGCAGAACGCCGCGCGCACCGAGTTTTTCAAGATACTTCGGGTCGTAGCTTTCGCCGAGCCTGATCATGGCCGTTTTGCTGCCGCGCTCGGCGGCATATTCAAACAGCAGCCGCGCGCCGGCTATATCGCCTTCATTCAGAAGCGCGCCGCCCCGTGTAAGAATAGAACCGACTTCCTCCACCGAGAGCGCGGGTTTTCCGGGTGTTTCAGCGACACTCGCCTGTTTCTCCGGCGCGGGTGCAGCCCCCCGCTTAGGTGATGCCGTGGGAATTTCGACAGCAACGCCGGTCTTGACAATGGTTGTCTGCACGCTCCCGGCGTCAGGACTTGCCGTTTCCGGCGTCAGCTTGACAGGAGCTGCGGATGCGGCCGCTTTACTGGCGGCGGGTTGAACAGTCAGCGACACTTTGCGCGTCTCGGGAACCTTGCCGTCGCTGCGCACGAAGATGATGTCGAGCTGATAGTTTCCAGGGGCAAGCCCATCAGTGGTATTAAGAGTCAGCTTGTTCAGTTCGGTCTCTTCCAGCAACCAGTTGCCAGCCCCAAGGTTCTTGCCGGCGGACAGTTTCGCCATATTCGGCACATCCTGAATCATAACGGAAATCTCCGTCTGGTCCGGAGTGGCGGGCAGGGCGATGGTGAGCGGAACAGACTGACCCGCGGCAACGCGAATCCGGCGGCCGGGCGCGGCTGCCGGCGCAGCCGCTGGTGGTGCGGCGGCTTTCATTGGAGCCGGACCGCCATCGGGCGGCGAGGTGGTGGGCGCCGGAGCTGTGCTCGGCGTGGCGGCCACGCTCTTCAGCACCTGGTCTCCGGGTGTGGCTTCAGAAGGGTTCCCGACCGGAGGGGCACTCACTGTTTGCTCCAGTTCGGAGGGCGCGCCGGGCTTGCTCTCCAATAGCCAGGGATTGGTGTAGGCCAGCCAGGCGGCGCCAGTCGCAAGGATCACACCGGTGACCGCGGCATTTACAACAATGCCGAAACCCGGTCCCCTGCGGCGGCGGCTGGGTGGCTCAGGTGGAGAAGGCACCGTGAATGCCGCGGCGGCCAGCGGCGGCGGATCATCGGGCTCGGATTCCGGTTGTGGCGAGGGTTCAGGTTTCGGATTGAAATCCGCACCTTCTTCTGCGGGCGCGCCCGACGCCGCATCCAGAACGGTATTCGCGGTGTCGATGGTCGTGCTCAGCTGCTCGAGCAACTCCAGCAGTTCTGGATCCGTCACCAGAGGCTCGCCATCATCGCCGGTTGGCATTGCAATCCCTAAAGCCGAGCCCTGGCTGATGTCCACCTGGCCGCCGCCCATTTCCGCGGAGACGAGAGGCGGCATCTGAATGATCCGGGACCCCTCATCGCCCGCTGTGTCCGTATTGCGCTCCCCGGTCTTGCCCTGTTGAGGCGCTGTGGCGTTGTCGTCATCGACAATGTCCACGGCGCGCAGTTTCATGACCGGAACAATGCTGGCGCCAGGCAGCTGCGTTTTCGATTCCTGTTTCGATTTCTTTCGAGCGGCTGACCGCTTTTCGTCCTTGCGGGACTGCGCACTGCGCGCGCGCTTCTTTTCGGTTTTGTTTGCCGGTGTCGCCTCCAGTTTGGCGGAACCCACCAGGGCAATTTCTGACTGACTTGCCATTTTAACACTCCGTACTCGATACTTGTCGGACTTATCGGGTTTGCTGCCGCGGCCGGACGCTTTGCGCGCATCCGCCGCGGAGCCATTCACTGGCGTGTCTGTTGCCAACGCATGAATTCCTTGAATTGGGCGTCCAGTTTCGGCCGGGACAGCGATGCGTTTTGCATTTGGCCGGACACAAGCTTCTTGAAGCCGTCCCGCATTGAGGTGGGCCTGGTGCGGGTTTTCGCCAGCCATTGCCCGGCATACGCATACCGCGTCCAGCCCGGCAATTTGGCCGCCAGGTTTACTTCCTTCCATTTTGGATGGCGTGGAGATTTCCGGAATTCGTTGAACTTGGAGAAGAAGGTGTCGATAAACTTGACCACTCGCCAATGAGGTGCGCCGCCCGGCCGCCGGTTGAATACCGCCATAGCCGTACCGATAGCGATCGTATCGACCGCCGTGCCCTCTTTCATCAGACCCGAATAGTCTTTCGCGGTCAGGCGTACGGGCAGATACACCTCCTGAAGTTCGGTATTAAAGGTCAAGCCAAGAGCTTGAAGCAGAGGCGCCATCATTCCCTCCCGGACGCGAAATTTTCCCTGCCCCCCAAGAATTTGTCATAAAGCAGGGGAGGACTATATCTGAGCAATTAGCCGAGTTTTTGCCGAGATTGTGGCAGTTGGGCAAAGAATCAGGCCTCAATTTGCCGCCTCGGTGTTTTCCTAAGAAGGGAGGCGACGCCAAGACTGCAACCCGCTGACCTTGCAGGCAGGTTCGCAGGTTGCATCCGTTTGCCGCCGGGACGCGTATATACAAGCTGTGGAGGCCGGAGCCGGGGTTGTGCGGCAATAAATGCGCCCAATCACTGGACAGATATCTCCAAATGGTAACTTGCGGGTCATATGACACGGGCCTAACACTGGCCCTGGGCAAAGGATATTGAGATGCTGATCAAAATCGCGAACGGGTGGGAAATTCCTGAAAGCCTGGCAACGCCGGAAGATGTGATGCTCAACCGGCGCGCGTTCCTCGCCGGTGCGGGCTCGATCGCTGCGGCGGGGGGCTTGCCCGACATAGCCTTTGCCGCGGCCGATAATGCCGACCCGACGGCCGATCTGTACCCGGCCAAACGCAATCCCAAATTCAAGATCGCCCGGGAGCTGACGCCGGAAAAGGTGAACCTCACCTACAATAATTTCTACGAATTCGGCTCCCACAAGAAGATTTACAAGACAGCGCAGGCATTGCCGATCCGCCCCTGGGAGGTCGTGTTCGATGGCGACGTAGAGAAGCCTTTCAAGATTGGCATCGATGAGCTGATCCGCAAAATGACATTGCAGGAACGTCTCTACCGCCTCCGCTGCGTCGAAGCCTGGTCAATGACCATTCCCTGGTCCGGATTTCCGATGAAAGATCTGGTGGCGCTCGCCAAACCGCTCTCCAAGGCCAAATATGTGCGCATGGAAACCTTCAAGGACCCCTCCGTGGCGCGCGGCCAGAAAGCCGCCTGGTATCCGTGGCCCTATGTGGAAGGGCTCACAATCCAGGAAGCCACCAACGAGCTCGCGTTTCTGGTGACGGGCGCCTATGGCAAGCCCATGGCCAAGCAGTTCGGTGCGCCCCTGCGTCTTGCGGTGCCGTGGAAATACGGTTTCAAGCACATCAAGTCGATCGTGCGCTTCACATTCACCGACAAGCGGCCCAAGAGCTTCTGGGAAGCGGTGCAGGCACGCGAATACGGCTTTTGGGCCAATGTGAATCCGAAGGTTTCTCATCCGCGCTGGAGCCAGGCGTCCGAGCGCGTGCTTGGGACCGATGTCCGCGTGCCGACGCAGATATTTAACGGCTATGGCGAGTTCGTTGCCCATATGTACAAGGGCATGGAGGACGAGCGTTCGACCTGGATGTAGGCGGCGCGGGTGAAATTGCCGGTTGTTTCCAGAGTTCTGACCTGACCGGCCCGCCGGCAGAGCGGCGGCCGCGGCGGCGCGAGCGCCTCTCCTGTATCACGTTGTATAGCGGCCGAAGAGTTCGATCAGCTCTCTGAACTTCTTTTTCTGTTCGTCCTCGCTGCCGCTGCTGATGGCATCGGCGATGCAATGGTCCGCATGATCTTTCAGGACTTGCGTTTCAACTTTGCCAAGGGCCGCCCGGATTGCCCGCAACTGCATGAGGATGTCGATGCAGTAGCGTTTATCTTCGATCATCCGCGATATCCCGCGCACCTGTCCCTCGATCCGTGACAGACGCGCAAGGCAGTCATTGTGGCGTGGTTTCACCTGTTTGCCCTTGCTCCCTGTGTTTCTCTTCTATCCCCGGCCAGGAGGCCATATTGGGGATTTATCTGCTGCGCCCTACGCGCGGGAATTCACGGTCAAAGCTACTTGAAAATCTATCCAGATCATATACCCTTAGGGGGTATGGGTATATAGGTGATTAGGTAATGAAGATTTTCAAGCAACTTCCGAAATACGCGGTGGTGGGCGTCATACTCCTGGGACTGGTCCTCGCTGTATCAAAGTTTTTTGATAACGACAAACCGACTGCGCTTGTTGATGTTCGGGTTCCTGAATTGTCGGCGCTGGCAACTCGGGGAGAAAGGGCCTTCAACGCCAATTGCGCCCAGTGCCACGGGAAAAACGCCGCCGGTACGGACAAGGGTCCCGCGCTCGTCCACCAGATTTACAATCCGGGCCACCATGGCGACCAGGCCTTTGTAATCGCCGCGAAACAAGGCGTGCGCGCGCATCATTGGACCTTTGGCAACATGCCGCCGCTCCCGCTGGTATCCGGCGCGCAGATTGCGGCAATTGTGAAATATGTGCGCGAACTTCAGGCGGCGAACGGCATCGTCACCAAGCCGCACAGGATGTAGCGGGCATTTTGAACCTACGGGATACTTTACATGAACAAAATGACGCAGACCGGTGACGATACAACCGAGAATTCCGAAGCGGCCACCGATCCGGTGTGCGGCATGAGTGTCACTATCGCCGGCGCCAAGCACATGACGACCCACGAGGGCCAGCACTATTATTTTTGTCACGCGGGATGCCGAACCAAATTTGAAGGCGATCCCCGAAAATATCTCGAGCCGCAGCCCGAACCGGAACCCGCGCCGCCGGGCACGACTTACACCTGCCCGATGGATCCGGAAATAGTTCAGGAAGGCCCCGGGACATGTCCGATATGCGGCATGGCTCTGGAACCGATGGGGATCCCCACGGGCGAGGAAGGGCCGAACCCGGAACTTGTTGATTTCACGCGCCGTTTCTGGGTCGGCGCCGTGCTCACCGTGCCACTGCTGGTTATCGCCATGGGGCCCCTGGTCGGTTTGCCCGTCAAGGAGTGGCTAGGCCATCGAAACTCCCAATGGGCGGAGTTGCTGCTTGCCGCTCCGGTGGTTCTCTGGTCGGGGTGGCCGTTCTTTGAGCGGTGCTGGGCGTCATTCGTGAACCGCGCGCTCAATATGTGGACGCTTATCGGAGTTGGTGTTGGCGCGGCCTTCGTTTATTCGTTTGTCGCCACGGTGGTTCCCGACATCTTCCCTGAAGCCTTCCGCGGGCCGGGCGGCACGGTCGCCGTCTATTTCGAAGCCGCCGCCGTTATCGTTGTGCTGGTACTGCTGGGCCAGCTGCTGGAATTGCGCGCGAGAGAGCGTACCGGCGGGGCAATTCGAGCGCTGCTGGATCTCGCGCCGAAGACCGCTCTGCGCGTGAGCGCGGATGGCAATGAGGAAGAAGTTTCGCTCGATGACGTGCAGGTGGGCGATCATCTGCGTGTCCGCCCGGGCGACTCAATCCCGGTTGACGGGGTGGTGGTCGAGGGGCACTCCTCGGTCGACGAGTCCATGCTGACCGGCGAGCCCTTGCCCGTCGAGAAGACGCCGGGTGAACCCGTTACCGGCGGTACGATTAACAAGACAGGCAGCTTCGTCATGGAGGCGAAGCGCGTCGGCGCGGAGACAATGCTCTCCCAGATTGTGAACATGGTTGCCGAAGCGCAGCGCTCCCGCGCGCCAATTCAGAAGCTGGCGGACGTTGTCGCGGGTTACTTTGTACCCGTCGTTTTCGCGGTCTCCGTAATCGCTTTCGTGGCATGGTCCGCCTGGGGGCCTGAACCGGCGATGGCCTTCGCCTTCATCGCCGCCGTTTCGGTGCTGATTATCGCTTGCCCCTGTGCGCTCGGCCTCGCCACGCCCATGTCCATCATGGTCGCAACCGGGCGCGGGGCGCAGGCCGGCGTACTCATCAAGAATGCGGAAAATCTGGAACGCTTTGCCGATGTGGATACGCTGATCGTCGACAAGACCGGAACGCTGACCCTCGGCGCGCCGAAGCTGACCGATGTCCTCCCGTTCAAGGGTTTCGATGAATCGATGGTGCTGAAGATGGCGGCGAGCCTTGAGCGCGGCAGTGAGCATCCGCTCGCCGAGGCCATCATCGAAGGAGCGAAGGACCGCGAGATAGCCATCGGCAAGCCGGCCGCATTCGAGGCGGTGACGGGCAAGGGTGTCAGGGGGACCATCTCGGGCAAAGCGGTTGCGCTCGGCAACGCCGCGATGATGCGCGACATCGGCCTCGACCCCAAGGCCCATGCGAAACAGGCCGATGCGCTGCGCACCGAAGGCAAGACGGCCATGTTCGTCGCCATCGGCGGCAAGCTGGCCGGTATCGTCGCCGTTGCCGATCCGGTCAAGGAAACAACGCCGTCGGCGCTTGAGGCGCTGCGCGGCGAAGGGCTGCATATCGTGATGGTCACCGGCGACAATGCCCGAACGGCGAAAGCGATCGCGCAAAGGCTTGGCATTGAAGACGTGCGCGCCGACGTTCTTCCCGACCAGAAGGCCAGGATCGTCCAGGAGCTCCAGAGAGGCGGCGCCAAGGTTGCCATGGCGGGCGACGGCGTCAATGATGCCCCCGCTCTCGCACAGGCCGACGTGGGCATAGCGATGGGCACCGGCGCGGACGTCGCCATTGAAAGCGCGGGCATCACGCTGGTGAAGGGCGATCTCAACGGGATTGTGCGGGCCCGGCGTCTGTCGGAAGCGACCATGCGCAATATCAAACAGAATCTGTTTTTTGCCTTTGCCTACAATGCGGCCGGCGTACCGGTGGCGGCCGGCATCCTGTATCCGGTGTTCGGCCTGTTGCTGTCGCCGATGATCGCGGCCGCGGCCATGAGCCTGTCGAGCGTATCGGTCATCGGCAATGCGCTGCGGTTGCAGCGCGCCGATCTGTAGGACTTTCCGGCTGGAAAAAAAGAATGGCTGGAGAAAAGAAAAGAGCCGGACCAGTTGGCGCGGTCCGGCTCTCAATTTCCTTGCCGCCCCAAGGGGGGTTGGGGCGCCAATGCCAGCGGTCCGAAAACCGCTGGCAGCAGAAGACAACCTTGGGAGGGTTATGTGCCTTCTGATCGCTCACTGCGATTAATATGAATTTAGGGATTTTATTGCATTGCAACAATTGCCAGGACTGCATGGCAGCCATGCAATAATGCATAGCTCATGCGATGGTGGCGTCAAACTTCAAACAATTGAATTCACGGACTAGATCGCTTCATGTTTTGATGGAATCAAAACCGCGATCTTGGCTTTGTTTATGCGTATCATTTTTCCGATAACCGGTTCCCATCCCCGCCTTCGCGGGGACAGGCTTATCGGTGATACGCACTAA
>BDTT01000136.1 GCA_002897995.1 bacterium BMS3Bbin10
CCCAGAAACCGGATATCGTTGGCGATCTTGAACAGGCTCACGGCGACCGTATTCAGCGCTCCGGATATTTCCACCATGGCGTCGTGCGTGCCGAGCGCCTCGAACTTGTTGGGTGCGCTCGTAAACGGCAATCTGGTGAATTTGGCGACTTCTTCGGCGAATTTGTCCGCAAATTCCGGCTTGGCATTGAGGCCCGTGCCGACGGCGGTCCCTCCTTGCGCAAGTTCGTATATGGCCGGCAGCGCCTGTTCGACGCGGCGTATGCCGTTATCGACCATTGTGGTGTAGCCGGAAAATTCCTGTCCCAGGGTCACCGGGGTCGCGTCCTGGGTGTGGGTCCGCCCGATCTTGATGATATCGGCCCATTCCTGCGCCTTGTCGTTCAGCGCGTTGCGCAGTTTTTGCAGAGCCGGAATGAGCGCATGTACGGCCTGCTCGCCGGTGGCTATATGCATGGCCGTTGGAAATGTGTCGTTGGAGGACTGAGACCGGTTCACGTCATCGTTCGGGTGGACGGGTTCTTTCGATCCGATGGCGCCGCCGAGCATTTCAATCGCCCGGTTCGCAATCACCTCGTTGGCGTTCATATTGGACTGGGTGCCGGACCCGGTCTGCCAGACGACAAGCGGGAAGTGATCGTCAAGTTTTCCTTCCGCAACTTCCAGTGCCGCCGCGGCAATCGCCTTGGCCAGTTTCGCGTCGATATCGCCGAGCGCGAGGTTTGTGTTGGCGGCGCAATATTTGACGACCCCCAGGGCCCGGACAAGCGGGGGCGGCATGGTTTCGCTGCCGATTTTGAAATTGCGAAGCGACCGCTGTGTCTGCGCGCCCCAATATTTGTCCGCCGGCACCTCAAGGGGCCCGAAAGAATCGGTTTCGGTTCGTGTCTTGCTCATATCCCGGTCCTCATTGCGGCGTCGCGACCCAGCGCCCTGTGTAGCGCAAGGCGCGGCCCGATTGAAGGGCGCTGTCGGGAATACCGGGTAAAGAGGCGGACAGGCGGGTACGGACTGTGCGCCGGAGGATCACTTTTTGCGAAATGCGTCGAGCTCGACCACTTTGCCCGCCGGACTGTCGGGCGCGGCATTGTCCGCATCCATATTGGTGGCGGCCGGGGCGATATCGCTCGAATTTCCACCTGTCGCGTCGGCGACTGCCGGCATTCCCGCCGTATCGTCCCCCTGGCCGACGACGCCGGGCAGATTTGCGCCCACGCGCTCTTCGTCATTGGCCGCGCCATGGCCGCCGAATTGCAGCCCGAACTGGACGCTCGGGTCATAGAAGGCCTTGATTGCGGCAAACGGAACGATCAGCCGTTCGGGCACATTGTTGAAGGAAAGCTTGACGTCAAAGCGTTCGGGAGAAATCTCAAGATCCCAGAACTGATGCTGCAGGACGATGGTCATCTCGTCGGGATACTGTTCTTTCAGACGCTCGGATACGGAGACACCGGGGCCGTGGGTGTCGAAAGCGATGTAAAGGTGATGCTCGCCGGGCAAACCGGTTTTCGCAATCTGCTCGAGAACCGCGCGCACGACACCGCGCAGCGCGTCCTGCGTCATGACATCATATCTGATCTGATCCTCGGCCATTGCCCTCTTTTAACTCAAATTACCCTACTGGCATACGGCGGGATTTATTTCCCCCAGGAGAAAACGAGTGGAGGGCTTCTGTTGCCCGGTGCCCTCCGAACCGCGCCTGACCTTGCGAAAGGTCAGGACTTAATTTTCGAGACTGTCAAACTGCTTACGCAGCCAAACGAGCCTCCGCATAGTTGTCGTTTGCAACTATAAAACGGCCCGATAACGGCGGAACCATGCCGGGCAAAAGCGCGCTCTTTACACCCTCGTCGATCCTATTTCGCCCCCATCAGATGCCGCTTTGAAAATCGCTCGGGTCCCGAGCGGCATATGGTGGAGGCGCCGGGTACCGCCCCCGGGTCCGAATGGTTTATTACAACGGCCATTTATCGCCATAGCCGATCGAAACCGGCAACTTCTATATATGCCCATAAGAGGGCAAAAAAAAGGTTGAGATGCGTTTGCTTGGGATTCGCGAGCTATTTTCCGCGTTTGGCGCCACCGGGCCCGGAACCGTTCTTGCGTGTCGCCATGCGGACGAACACGGGAGATGAATTCAGCAGATAGGTGAAGCTGGAGCGTCCTTTGTCCACCACTTCGGGGCGAATGGCCATGCGCGCGAGGGTCACCACGATCAGCGCGCCATGCACCGCGCTCGTATAGAAAAAAAACGCCGGCGCGCCGAATCTGTCGAGAACGAGAGAGGCGATCAGGGGACCGAATGTCGCGCCCGAGGCAAAGAAGAAAATCATGCCCGCCGCGACAAGCACATACTGGCCGGGGTCAGCCTGGTCGTTGGCGTGGGCAATGGAAAGCGAGTAAAGCGGCAGCGCAAACGCGCCGAAAATGAACGATCCCGCATAGATCAGAATCTGGTTTCCCGGCTCGGCGGTGGAGAGCAGCAGGCCCGCCAGCGTGGCGCCGAGCGTTGCGCCCATGATCATCCAGCGCCGGTCAAACCGGTCGGACAGATATCCAAGCGGAAACTGAAGCGCCGCTCCGCCGACGATCCCCGTACTCAGAAACAGCGCCACCCCGGCGGTGTCCAGACCCATCGCATCGGCATAGAGCGGGCCGATCAGGCGGAAGGCGGAGTTGGTCAGCCCCAGCGTCAGACACCCGGCGCAGGCCAGCGGCGAGATTTTCCAGACCGTGCGCAAATCAAACCTGAAGGCTTCGGGCGGCTTCGGGCTGGAGCGGTCGCCAAGTGAAATCGGCACCAGCGAAACCGCGAACAGAATGGCGATAATGGCGAACAGCTCGAA
>BDTT01000137.1 GCA_002897995.1 bacterium BMS3Bbin10
GTTCGGCCTTGCCTCGCTTCGCTCGGTAGCCGGGTGATACGGGCGAGCGTTGCCGTATTGGGTAACCGAGGCGCAGCCGAGGCAAGCGCAACCGCGCGCCGGCCGAAAGGCCGCGCCCGTGCAGGCCCGTCCGCAGGACGGAATAGCCGTGAGCGAAATCAACCTTGCTCCATCGTAACGCACCTTAGTTGCAGCATCATGCATCCGGCAGCCACACGGCTCCGAAGCTTGTTTCAATCTAATAGCAAGGGACAGCGCGGAGCACTGAAGGGCCGCTTGCCTGATATTTTGGGGCAGCCTTCCAGCGCCCCGCGCACGGCATCTTCATCGAAGTCCGCCCGGCGTCTTGATTGGGTTTCCCCAACTAGCGCTTCGGCGCGGGGGCCATAGTACCCCCGGGTCCGGGACGGCACGCTCCGGAGCCAGGGGACCGTTAGGCCCTGTCTCGGGAGAACCGCTCTCCTCCCACATGAAGCAGACGGTCTGCAGCACGCGCCCTCAATGGGAAAAGATGCGGTGGAGTGTAGGGGAGGCTGGAGTGGCGGGGATAAGATTTTGCGCTGGTCGCGGTTGGCTGAACTCAGTCCCAACCACGCCGAATTTCAAGATGATTACACTTGGGGCAGTGGACATCCGATGTGGGCCGATTGCGTCTTCTCGCTTCCCGTTTCTCGTCCGGATCCAAGACCTCTGCCTCGAAGCGATGACCGCAAGTCTTACAGCGAAACCTTACAATCTCAGCCATAGGTGACTCCTGCCTGTTCGAGAAACTTCGACCACAATATCTCCGCCGCTCCTTCTGCAGAAACACGTTTCTCTTCCGTATCGATGAACATTTCTGGGACGAGAAACAGATCGTAGTCGTCACACTCGATGCGAAATCCGCCGTTTGCGCTGTTTTGATGTGCTCTTTCATTGAAGGAGAAGTAGATGTCACCCAAGGCAAAACGGTCATTTCCGGCGTGCACGGTAATATGTGCGGTCCCCAATTCCTTGGTGCGATTGATGACGGTACACCCGAAACTCTGGGGCCCAAGATCCTCAAACCGGGCACGCAAGCTCTCGATACCATCTATCTCTGCGGAGGCTGATTCAAAATATTCGCGGATTTTTCCGAATGCGTCTTTGCGGAAATCGGTGCGGTCAATTTCGTCAAAATCGCGCTTAACGCGGTAACGACGGCCCGCGCTAACTTTTTGAACTTCGTTTTCTTCTTGGGTGGAGGGTTCATTCGTCCGACCAATCGACGCGACTCGACGGAGTTCCATAACAATATCCAGATATGCACTGTTCTCGTTTGTCCATTCCACGATTGGCTTCGCGTCCTTTGGAATAGCCTTGAGTCCTTGGAGCGGCGTTGCCTTCCAATCACAAGGTTCGGCAATGATAGGAATCACGCGGCACTCGCCAGCGTCATGGCGCTCAAGTGCGCGCTTCATTTCTTTTTCATAACAGTAGTCAGATGCAATGAAATCGGGACTCACCAAGGCCAAAAAGAGATCACAGCTTTCGAGTTGACCAGAAATCTCGTCATCAACGTCGCCCCCAGCCAATATTTCGCGGTCAAACCATTCAGTAATCAAACCCTCACGCCGCAGCATGGCGAGATGCGTATGCAGACGATCAAGCACGTCGGTATCTCGATGAGAGTATGAAATGAAGGCCTTCATCCGGCGTCGAAAAACTCCTCTAGCGCTTTTTGTCCCCGGGGGGGAATGGATCGTTACACGGTGCAACCATATCGGAGTCGCGGAACTTGCCATCGCGGCCTTGAATGCGAACCTCCCCGCCGCCCGCGCTGCTACTCCGCCGCGCTGGCGCGCGCCGTGCCGGGCCGGCGCGCCTGCCGCCAGTCGCCGGGCGCCAGCACGTTGCTCGCGGACAGGATTTCGATTCCGATCACGCGGCCATCCTCATCCACATCGTAGATGAACGGCCCCGCCTCCTCCTGGCGGCCGATCTCTCCCCGGCCAAGAGTGATGTAAACGGCATCGGCCTCCGGGTCATAGGTCATGTCGATCATGGTTTGCGCCTCGCGCTCCTGTCAAACATCGCGCTTATAACACGAATCGTCGTCCCGGTCTCCACGCAGGCGACCCGCAATGTGCGCCCGCCGAACTGGCGGATCGCGCGAAACCGGCGTTCGATACCTGGATCATCAGGATCAGCTTCGCTCCAGTCAGGAGTCCGCACGGTACCCTCGACCCATTCCAGCTTTATCTTGCGGCTTTGCAGTCTTTCCCTGGCATGGGCCGTGAGGATCAATTTCTTCGGCATCGTTTCTCCCCCCTACCGCGTTTGCGGCTGACAGGCCCTAAAGGCCCTCAATCCCCATCCATCCGCAGCGCCGCGATAAACGCCTCCTGCGGAATATCCACCTTGCCGAACTGGCGCATTTTCTTCTTGCCCGCTTTCTGCTTGTCGAGGAGCTTGCGCTTTCGCGTGATGTCGCCGCCGTAGCATTTCGCCGTCACGTCTTTCCTCAGCGCGCCGATGGTTTCGCGGGCGATGACCTTGCCGCCGAGGGCCGCCTGGATGGGGATTTTGAACATGTGGCGGGGGATGAGGTCTTTGAGGCGTTCGCATAAGGTGCGGCCGCGCGATTCCGCCCGGTCGCGGTGGACGACCATGGAGAGCGCATCGACCGGCTCGCCATTGACGAGGATCGACATGCGCACCAGGTCGCCCTGCTCATAGTCGGTGAGGGTGTAGTCGAAGGACGCATAGCCGCGCGAGATGGATTTCAGCCGGTCGTAGAAATCGAACACCACCTCGTTCAGCGGCAACTCATAGACGACCATGGCGCGCGCGCCCGCATAGGTCAGCTCGCTCTGGCGCCCGCGCCGGTCCTCGCACAGCTTCAGCACGGAGCCCAGATATTCGTCGGGCACCAGGATCGTCGCCCTGATCCACGGCTCCTCCATATGGTCGATTTTGACCGGGTCGGGCATGTCGGCCGGGTTGTGCAGCTCGTCCACCGTGCCGTCGGTCAGATGCAGCCGGTAGATGACGGAAGGGGCAGTCGTGATGAGATCGATGTCGAATTCGCGCTCCAGCCGCTCGCGGATGATCTCCAGATGCAGCAATCCCAAAAACCCGCAGCGGAAGCCGAAGCCGAGCGCGGCGGAGGTTTCCATCTCGTAGGAGAAGCTGGCGTCGTTGAGGCGAAGCCGCCCGACCGCCTCGCGCAAATCCTCAAAGTCGCCCGCGTCCGCCGGGAACAACCCGCAAAAGACCACCGGCTGCGCCGGCTGGAAGCCGGGCAGGGCTTCCGCGCAGGGGGTCTTGTTGTCCGTCACCGTATCGCCCACGCGGGTGTCGGCCACCTGCTTGATGGCGGCGGTGAAGAAGCCGATCTCGCCGGGATGAAGCGCGCCGGTCAGGTCCTGCTTGGGGCGGAAGATGCCGACCCGGTCGATGAGATGCACCGTGTCCGTCGACATCAGCTTGACCTTCTGGCCCTTTTTCAGCGTGCCGTCGATGACGCGCACCAGAACCACGACGCCGAGATAGGCGTCATACCAGCTGTCCACCAGCATGGCTTTCAGCGGCTTGTCCGCATCGCCCTGCGGGGCGGGCAGGCGCGTGACGATGGCTTCCAGGACATCCTCGATGCCCTGGCCCGTCTTGGCGGAAATTTCGACCGCGTCCGAGGCGTCGAGGCCGATGACGTCCTCAATCTGCTGGCGCACCTGGGCGGGCTCGGCCGCGGGCAGATCGATCTTGTTGAGCACCGGCACGATCTCATGGTCGACGTCGAGGGCATGATAGACATTGGCCAGCGTCTGCGCCTCCACCCCCTGGCTGGCGTCGACCACCAGCAGCGAGCCCTCGCAGGCGGCGAGGGAGCGGTTCACTTCATAGGCGAAATCCACATGGCCGGGGGTGTCGATCAGATTGAGGGCGTAGGCCTGCCCGTCTTGTCCCGTGTAATCGAGATGCACGGTCTGCGCCTTGATGGTGATGCCGCGCTCGCGCTCCAGCTCCATGCTATCCAGCACCTGCTCTTTCATCTCGCGCGCGGCGAGGCCGCCGCAATGCTGGATCATGCGGTCGGCCAGGGTCGATTTGCCGTGGTCGATATGGGCGATGATCGAGAAATTGCGGATGCGCGACAGGGGTATGGATTTGCCGGTGCTCATCTAGGGCGCTTCTAGCATCGCGCGGGGCTCGCGGGAAGTGGCGAGTTGGCGCCGCGGGCGCGGCGCGGCGCGGATGAGAGCGGCCGTCGATTGGGCGAAGTTTCGCGGTTAATCCACAGGCAGGCTATGCTACCTTATTTTTTTCGCAGATAGACCTTAGATATAGATCGCGAAATTGTCCCCGTCATTGGCTGGCGGCACATTCAGGAGGCTCTAAATGTTCGGTTTTGACGTTTTCGTTATTGTTGTTGCCCTGCTTATCGTCGCCACGATCGTCGCAGGTGTGAAGACCGTGCCGCAGGGCTTCAATTATACGGTGGAACGTTTCGGGCGCTTTACCCGTTCGCTGACCCCCGGCCTTGGGATCATCATTCCCTTCATTGACCGGATCGGCCGCAAGATGAACATGATGGAGCAGGTGCTTTCCGTCCCCAGCCAGGAGATCATCACCAAGGACAACGCCATGGTGACGGTGGACGGGATCGCCTTCTTCCAGATACTCGATGCGGCGCAGGCGAGCTATGAGGTCAACGACCTGAATAATGCGATCCTGAACCTGACCATGACCAATATCCGTACCGTCATGGGCTCGATGGACCTGGACGAGCTCTTGTCCCAGCGCGATGAAATCAACCACCGCCTGCTCAAGGTGGTCGACGACGCGACGCAGACCTGGGGCGTGAAGGTAACGCGCGTGGAGATCAAGGACATCAACCCGCCCATGGATCTGGTCGAGGCCATGGGCCGGCAAATGAAGGCCGAACGCGACAAGCGGGCCGAGATCCTCATTGCCGAGGGCCAGCGCCAATCGGAAATTCTGAAAGCCGAGGGTGACAAGCAGTCGCAGATTCTGTCGGCGGAGGGCCGGCGCGAAGCCGCCTTCCGCGATGCCGAAGCGCGCGAGCGCGAGGCGGAAGCCGAAGCCAGGGCCACTACAATGGTGTCGGAAGCAATCTCCTCGGGCAATGTTCAGGCCATCAACTATTTCGTCGCCAACAATTATATCGAAGCCCTGAAGGACCTGGCGACATCGCCAAATCAGAAAGTGCTGATGATGCCGCTCGAAGCGGCATCGGTGATCGGCGCCGTGGGCGGCATCGCGGAATTGACGCGCGAGGCGTTTGGCGGCGGCGATTCAGGCGGCGGCGGATCGTCCCGGGGCTCGGTCCCCAGAACAAAGAGCTGACTGGAAGGCCGCAAAGATCATGGACAACGTCTCCTCACTGTTTGTCGGCCTTGGCGCCTGGAACTGGCTCATTCTGGCAGTGCTGTTTTTTGTTCTGGAACTGGTGGCGCCGGGCATCTTCCTGATCTGGTTCGGGATTGCCGCCGGCATTGTGGGCGCACTGGCGCTGCTGTTCGATGTGGCCTGGCAATGGCAGCTTGTGCTGTTCGCGGTGATGTCTCTTGCCGCGGTTATAACGGCGCGGAGGTATCTGCGCACCCAGGAGGCGCAGAGCGACCGGCCCCCGCTGCACCGGCGTGCGCTTCGGTATGTCGGCAAGACCTATGTGGTGGCCGACGCTATCGAGAATGGCCGGGGCAAGGTGCGTATTGGCGACACGCTGTGGCGGGTGGAAGGACCGGACGCGGCCGAGGGCGCCCGCGTGAAGGTGACGGGCGCGGATGGCAACACGCTCATGGTGGAGCCGGACAAGGCCTGAGCAGGCCCGCCCGCGCAATCCTATTTCTTTTGCCGTGCCCTTTCCGGCCTCAGATCGATCGGGAAGGGCGGCGCTTCGGTCATAACCAGTATGGAAATGCGCCGGTTCGAAGCCAGGAACGGGTCTTCGGGAAACAGCGGTTCGGCGTCGGCGCGCCCGATGATCGAATAGAAGCGGTCATGCGGCAGGCCGTTTTCTGCGAGAATACGCCGCGCCGCCTGGGCCCGGTCGGCGGACAGGTCCCAAAGCGAATAACCGGGCTTGGAGTAGAGCCGCGACGCGTCGGTGTGGCCGGTAATCTGGATTCGGTTCGGCAGGCCTTTCAGCACCGGCGCCATTTTCGCCAGCAATTTTACGGTGCGCTCATAGGGCGTTACCGAGCCTTGCGGGAACATGGACCGCCCTTCCTGATCGACGAGCTGGATGAGCAGGCCTTCGGGTGTCTCCTCCACCTGGATATTATCGGAAAGTTCGGTTATTTCCGGCAGCTCCCGCCAGGCTTGGCGCAATGACGCGGCGGCGACGGCAAACTGGCGCGGGAGTTCAACATCGGTCTTCTCGATATCGTATGTGTTCGCTTCGGGCCCCTGCTTGCGCCGCTGATTATGGCTCTTTTCCGCGAAGTCGGAATCTGAATCGCGTGAAATCTGCGATATGCGTTTGACATAGTCGCGAACCGGCGATCCTTCTATTTCGATCATTCCGGCCTTGCGCTCGACATATTTGATGCCGAACGCTTCCCGCATGGAGCCGGCCACGATCTCCAGTTTTTCCTTGTCCTGGATCGAGAATGAAATGATCAGGACGAAGAACACGACAAGGATCGTCATCAGGTCCGCGAAGGTGACCATCCAATCGGGGATACCGGCATCGGGATCCTTAGCTCTTCTTGCCATCGATCTATCCGTTCATTGCCGGGCTCGGGCCTCGGCGCCATTGGTCAGGTTGCCGCCGCCTCGGCCGTCGCCATTTGCAGCCGGGTCTTCTCGGGCAGGTATGCAACCAGCATTTCGCGGATGAGATTCGGGTTCTTGCCCGCGCTCAACTGCATGACCCCGTCAATGGTCAGCGTTTGGGCGACATCGACGATCTTGCCCTTGGTCGAAAGCTTGTCCGATAACGGCAGGGCGATAAGGTTGGCGATCAGCGCGCCATAGAGGGTGGTCAGAAGCGCCACCGCCATGGCCGGGCCGATGGTGGAGGGATCCTCCATATTGCTCAGCATCTGCACCAGGCCGACGATGGTGCCGATCATCCCGAAGGCCGGGGCGGCATCGCCGATGGCCTTGTAGATGCGCTGGCCCTCGTCGAGGCGTGCAAGATTCTGATCGCGCTCAAGCTCCAGCGATTCCTGGATGAACGCCGGGTCGTATCCATCGGCGACGAACTGGGCGCCTTTCTTCAAGAAGGGGTCGTCGATCTCCAGATTGTCCAGGGCGAGCGGACCCTCGCGCCGGACCTTGTCGGCCAGTTCGGCAATCTTATCGATCATTTCCCTGGGATCGGTGCTCTTGTGGGTAAAGGCCACTTTCCCCCCGAGCGCGAGCGCCTGAAACACATTCTTCAGCGGAAACCGGATGACCGTCGCCGCAAAGCCGCCGCCGATCACGATCAGCATGGACGGCAGGTTGACGAAGGTCCCGACATCGCCGCCAGTCATAATGGCGAACCCGACCACGATGCTTCCGGCGAGAATACCCGCGATTGTTGCGATATCCATGTGTCCCCCGACGCTCCTGTCCCGTCTCTCGCGGGCAAAGAAATCCCCTGAAAATTCACCAGAATTGTAGGAGGAAACACCCTAACTATTCACTAAAACCCAAGCAGGTTCATCTGTAGTCTGGATATTATTCTCAGTAATACATTGTTATCCATAAATTCTCACGACTGTAAAAATAAGTAATACTGTATGCCTTGCTAAGAAAATTATGATTATTTATGTATTAATTCTATGTTTTCGAATGACTTTCCCATCGGCGCGGTTACACATTCTTTACCAAGAGATCAACATGGCGGTAATACTCACCCGCTTCCACCAGGTTGGGGAAAGAGTCCGGGAAAAATGATTTCAGGGGGCAAAAGCAGCCGTAATGACGCGCTACTGGGCCGGCGCGCCGGTTTCGTCGTCCTTGCGGAACGGCTTGGAGACTGTAGTCGAGACCACGCGCGCTCCGTCCATGGTGAGGCGCGCCGCGGTGCCGGCGGCCTTTGCGGTCGTCTTCACCGTTTGCGAAACCACGGTGACGGCCGCACCGGCCATGCAGCCCGCCAGGAACGCGGTCAGCACACTCAGCGCCAGGGCGCGTACGATCATATGATCGACTGTACTGCGACTGTTCATTGATCCCCCGCCGGCCGCGCATTGGGCGCCGGCCGTCCGATCACTCTGGCGCAACTGTGCTTAAGAAGGAATTAAGAGCACCGGGCGGGGGCGCCAAATGCGTTCGCGTCACGCGACGCCGATATGCAGGAGGTCGTGGATATGGACAATGCCGACGGGCCTGGCGTCCTCGACGACGAAGAGCGCGGTAATGCTCAGGGAGTTGATGACTTCCAGGGCGGCGCTGGCAAGGGCATCGGGCGCAACCGTCTTGGGGTCGCCGGTCATGATGGCGCCGGTCAGCGCGGTCGGAAGGCCCGGCCCCATATTGCGGCGCAGATCGCCATCGGTGATGATGCCCGCGAGGCGGCCGTTCCTGTCCGTCACCCCCAGACAGCCGAAACTTTTCTCGGTCATGATGACGAGCGCCTCGCCCATGGGCATATCGCTGCCGACCAGCGGGACCCGGTCGCCCGAATGCATGATGTCCGACACGAATTTCAGACGTGCGCCCAATTGCCCGCCGGGGTGCAGTGCTTTGAAATCCTTTACGGAAAAGCCTTTGTACTCCAGCAGAGCGAGTGCAAGGCAGTCGCCAAGCGCCAATTGCATGAGCGTCGAAGTGGTGGGCGCGAGCCCGTGCGGGCAGGCCTCCTTCGCGCGCGGCAGGGCGAGGGTCACCGCCGACGCCCGGGCCAGGGTGCTCTGGCTTCGCGATGTCACCGCAATCAGCGGAACGGCGAAGCGTCCCGCATAGGTGATGAGGCTCGAGAATTCCACTGTCTCGCCGGACCAGGAGAGGGCCAGCACCACGTCGTTTCCGGTAATCATGCCGAGGTCGCCGTGGCTTGCCTCGCTTGGATGCACGAAGAAGGCCGGCGTTCCGGTCGAGGCCAGGGTCGCGGCGACCTTCTGGGCCACGTGGCCGCTTTTACCGATCCCGGTGACGATCACCCGTCCCGGCGCATCGTGGATGATCCGCACCGCCGCGGCGAAGCTGCCCGCCAGCCCGTCGGCAAGGGCCGCCTCCAGCGCGCGCAGGCCTTTGCTTTCCAGATCGAGTGTGCGCCGCGCGGATGAGATCAGTTGTTCATCCAGGTGGCCTGAAAGGGCGGTGTTTTTCTTGGCCGGTACCGGCATGGGGTGTGGAACTCCGAACGCGTCAGGGATAGCGGGCGCACAATACGCCTTTGCCCGCGGCGAAGCCAACCGGTTTTGTGCCGCGGTTCCGGCGAAGCCGAGATAGCCGATGGCATTATGGTAAACGCCTCGTTAACCGTGTTCGCCTTAGGCTCACTCCGTAAACGCTATTGCTTATCGGGACGGCCCCGCAAGGGCGCCGTGAATTTATGGTGTCCGAGGTGGTGCAGACTTGGCGCGTTTGAGAAAATACCGTTTCGCATTTGCCGCGGCCGGCGCCCTGGCGCTGACAGCCGGGCTTGCGCCGATGTCTGCCCTGGGTCAGCCGGCGGACCCGTTCGAAGACCGGCAGGCGCGCGATGAGGACGAGGTCTTCGGTGATGGAGAAACCGGCCCGCGCGGTCTGCGCGGCCGCCTCAAGCCGGAGCGGGCGCGCGCTCCCGGCAGCCAGTCCCCGGCCGGGCCGGGCCGCGATACCGGCGATCGGGACATAGCGGGCGAGGCCATCTTTCGCGAACCGCCCGATCCGCTCCGCGACCCGCTGACGGCCCCCGGTCTGGATATGGACCAGACGGGGCGGCGCGTTGCCGGCGCCAATGACGCCGGCCCAGCAGACGCGGAAGGTCCAGAAGAGGACCCCTACGCCGCATTGGGCGTGCGGCTGGGGAGTTTTCTGTTTTTCCCCGAACTTTCCGTGGAGAGCGTGTATGACGACAATCTGTTCCTTTCCCCGAGCGCTCGCGAAGGAGACTGGGCGCTGGTTCTGACACCCAGTTTGCGGGTTCAGTCCGCCTGGAGCCGCCATTCCCTTACCGGTACGCTGAACGGCGTGCGCAGTTATCACGACCGGTTTTCAAGCGAGAATGACGAGACCTTTTCCGCCGGTGTGGCCGGGCGGCTCGACATTCGCCGCAACACCAATCTGGTGGCCGAGGCGAACTATTCCCAATCCCTGGAAGACCGCTCGTCCAGCGATTTTCCCTCCGGCACCGCCGGGCGCGCCGAAACGCGCAACCAGGATGTTTCGCTGGAGGGCAACCATAGCTTCAATCGCGTAACCCTGACGCTGCGCGGCAACCTTTTCGAAGAGGATTTCGACGACGGAACAAGCGAGGATGGCTCGGTCATCAACAATGACGACCGGGACTTCACCGAGCGCCGCGTGACGGCGCGCGTGTCCTACGAGTTCCAGCCCGGTGTCGCCGGTTTTCTCGAGGCCAGCGTCAATGAGCGCAATTTCGCCGAAAGCGTCGATGACGATGGAACCCGCAACGGTTCCTCCGGCCGTGACATGCAGGGCGGCCTGTCGTTTCAGCTGACCGGAAAGCTGACCGGTGAAATCAGCGCGGGATACGCGCTCCAGACCCCCGACGACGCCACGCTTTCGGATATCGACGGCCTGATTTTCAATGCCGGCCTGGAGTGGCAGGCGACCGGGCTGACGACCCTGCGCCTCGATGCCTCCTCGCAGGTTGATGAAACGACGCAGGCCGGTTCCGCCGGGTCGATTGTCCGCGGCGCGGCGGTGTCGCTCGAACACCGTCCCCGGCGTCACATCACACTGGGGGCCTCACTGGGATATGAGAGGGAAGAATCCTCCGGCAGCGGCGACGTGGACGAGGATCTCGAGTTTGCCCTCACGGGCGAATACAACTTTACCCGCAGCGCGGCGCTGACGGCGGCCTACAGCTATCTCGATTCGACCAGCAGCACGCCGGACAGCGACTATAGCGTCAATCAATTCCGGTTCGGTGTGCGCGTGCGCCGTTAGGCGTCTGTGCCGGCGAGCCGCTTCCCTCAGGTCAGTTTCGCGATTTCCTCAAGCAGCGCATCGCGCAAATCCTCGCGCTCCAGCGCGAAGGCGATATTGGCGGCGAGGAAGCCGATCTTCGAGCCGCAGTCGAAGCTCTTGCCTTCATATTCGACGGCGGTGAATTTCTGACTGGCGAGCAGGGTTATCATCGCGTCGGTAATCTGGATCTCCCCGCCCGCGCCGCGCTGCTGACCTTCGAGAATTCCGAAAATCTCCGGTTGCAGCAGATAGCGCCCCATGATGATGAGGTTTGACGGCGCGGCGCCCGGCACGGGTTTTTCCACCATCCCCTTGACGGCGTGGCTGGCGCCCGCGCCGCGCTCGATATCGGCGATGCCATACCGGTGCGTGGCGTCATCGGGCACTTCTTCCACGGCAATAACATTGCCGCCGCTGCGCTTGTATTCCTCCTGAAGCTGCGCCAGGCACCCCTTGCCGCTTGATTGCACCAGCACATCGGGCAGCAGCAGCGCAAAGGGTTCATCGCCCACCAGATCGCGCGCGCACCAGACCGCGTGGCCGAGGCCAAGCGGCTCCTGCTGGCGGGTGAAGCTGGTCTGACCGGGGCTCGGCAGGCTGGCTGTCAGCATGTCCAGTTCGGCCTGCTTGCCGCGCTCCTTGAGTGTCTGCTCCAACTCGATCTGCTTGTCGAAGTGATCCTCGATAACGCCCTTGTTGCGTCCGGTGACGAAGATGAAATGCTCGATGCCGCCCGCGCGCGCCTCATCCACCACATGCTGGATGAGGGGTTTGTCGACGACGGTCAGCATTTCCTTCGGCATCGCCCTTGTGGCGGGCAGAAAGCGCGTGCCAAGCCCGGCGACGGGAAAGACGGCCTTGCGGATAGGTGCGGTCATCGCGTTACTCTGGTCATCATTTGGTTACCAAGAAACGAGTGTTCGGCTTGGGCTTACTCTCGCTAAACCTCTATGCCTTATCACCAGAGAATTGCGAAATTCTTATTCTGCAAGCGGGGCGGGGCAGTTTCATGAGCGTTCTGGTTACCGGCGGCGCCGGATATATCGGCAGCCACATGGTTCACGAACTCCGCGACGCGGGACAGCGGCTCGTCGTTCTCGACAATCTTTCCACCGGACATCGCCGGGCGCTGCCGGGCGATGTGCCCCTGGTCGTAGGCGATGCGGGCGATCCGGCCTGCGTCACATCCACGATTCTCGACTATGGCGTGAACGCCATCATTCATTTCGCCGGCTCCATCATTGTGCCGGATTCGGTGACCGATCCGCTTGGCTATTATCACAACAACACGGTCAATTCGCATGCGCTCATGGCTTGCGCGGTCGCCTGCGGGGTCAGGCATTTCATCTTCTCCTCAACCGCCGCCGTCTATGGCATGCCGGAGACCAGCCCGGTTGGGGAAGACACGGCCCCGGCGCCGATTTCGCCCTATGGCTCATCGAAACTGATGACCGAGATCATGCTGCGCGACACCGCCGCCGCCCATGACTTCAACTATGTGGCGCTGCGCTACTTCAATGTGGCCGGCGCGGACCCGAAGGGGCGCTGCGGCCAGTCGACGCCCAATGCCACGCATCTCATCAAGGTCGCGGCCCAGACCGCGCTGGGACAGCGCAGCCATCTTGATGTCTACGGCACCGATTATCCCACGCCCGACGGCACCTGCATCCGCGACTATATTCATGTCTGCGACCTGACGCGGGCCCATACCGCCGCGCTGGCCTATTTGCGCGATGGCGGAGCGTCGCAGGTTCTCAATTGCGGCTATGGGCGCGGATTTTCGGTTCTGGAAGTGATCGAGGCGGTCAAGCGGGCCTCGGGAAGCGACTTCGAGGTGCGGATGGGCGCCCGGCGCGCGGGCGATCCGGCAAATCTCGTCGCCGACGCCGGGCGTTTGCCCGAGCTGCTCGGCTGGAAGCCCGCATATGACGATCTGGAAACCATCGTCGCCCATGCCTATGCCTGGGAAGAACATCTTTTCGCATTGAAGGCGGCATCTTAAGACGCCGGTCCGCCAAAAAACCGCCCGACCCCGCAATATGTTTTACTCCGGACTTGCAATAACGCGCGCTCTCGCCCAATTTTCAACCCAGTGACAAGAGGGAGCGGCGGC
Organism: bacterium BMS3Bbin10; assembly: GCA_002897995.1. GTDB lineage: Bacteria > Pseudomonadota > Alphaproteobacteria > Rhizobiales > Methyloligellaceae > UBA2767. Next base: position 13,172 of record BDTT01000137.1, read on the forward strand.
TGCGATCATGCCGGCGGACCGATTCAACATGCAGAGATTCCGGCTGAACATCCTCGCGCTGGTTGCGAGCTTTGGCTTCGGGCTTTCTTCGCCCGCCATTGCACAAAACAGCGCGGCGGCCTATCGCGCGGCGGTGGAGCGGAACTTTACCCAATGGGTTGGCCAGTTGCGCGGCGAGGCGGAGTCCCGCGGCATCAGGCCCGAGACGTTCGAGCGCGCCATGAAGGGCGTGAAGCTGAACTGGAAACTGCCGGATCTGGCGCCGCCGGAGCTGGGCGAAGGGCAACCGGCGCGCCCGCAAGCGGAGAAAAAAGACCGCCAGAAACAGCAGGCCGAGTTCGACCGGCCGGCGCGTTATTTTCCGCCAAAGGGTCTCAAATGGGTGACCAGGCTCGGCCGCGAAAATCTCGCCAGATGGAAGGACACGCTGGGGGCGATCGAGAAAAAATACGGTGTCGAACCCCAAATCGTGCTGGCGATCTGGGGCCGCGAGACCGCATACGGGCGGGCAAAGCTGCCCCACAATGCGCTGCGGGCGCTGGCGACCCTGGCCTTTATGGGCCGCCGCCAGGAGCAGTTCCGCGAAGAGCTCCTCATCGCCCTCGGCATCCTGCAGGAGGGCCATGTGACGCGCGAGGGCATGCGCAGCTCCTGGGCCGGCGCCATGGGGCACACCCAGTTCCTGCCCAGCGACTTTCGCAACTACGCCGTCGATTTCAATGGCGACGGACGGCGCGATATCTGGGGCACGATCCCCGACGCGCTCGCATCTACCGCGAATTTCCTCAAGCAAAAGGGCTGGCAGACGGGCAAGACCTGGGGCTATGAGGTGCGTCTGCCCAAGGGCTTCGACTGCACGCTGGAAGGCCTCGACAATGCGCGCACGATTGGCGAGTGGGTCGAGCTTGGCGTCACCCGCACTTTCGGCAGGAAGTTTCTCGGCAAGCGGCTGGCTGAAAAGACCCATCTGGTCGCTCCGGCGGGAACCCTCGGTCCCGCCTTCCTGGTGCTCGAAAATTTTGAAGTTTTCCGCGCCTATAACAAGGCGGACCTCTATGCGCTCTATGTGGGCCATCTTGCCGACCGGATTCGCTTCGGCGGAAGTTTCGAAGGCGGCTGGTCGCGGGTGCAGAGTTTCAGGCGCGATGAAATGAAGCGGTTGCAGAGCGCGGTCGCCGAGGCCGGGCATGACGTTGGAAAAATCGACGGGCTGATCGGATCGAAAACCCGTTCCGCCATCGGCAAATGGCAAAAGGCGCTCGGCCACAAGGTGACCTGCTACCCGCCGCGCTCTTTGCTGAAATTTGCAGCAAATGTGCGGAACTGAGCGCGCATGGCGGCGCGCGGACAAATTGTGGTTTGGGTGCTTGGCGCAGTCCTGCTGACCGGCTGCGCCTCGGGCGGCCGCCCCGCCGCCACCGGGCAGCCCGGCGTCCAGCGCGTCGCCCTGACGGGCGCCCAGAGCGAGGCCGTGAGCGCCGGTGTCAGGCAGATGGTCGCCAGTCCCGATACCGCGCAGCTGAGCGCGGTCACCGCCATCACCCGGGCCGGCGCCCCGACGGTTCAGGTGTGCGGCTATGTGAAGACTGCGGACGCGAGCGGCAAGGAGGGCCCCGATCTGCCCTTCTATGTGGAATTGCTGGACGTGGACGGCAAACCGGACGCGGCGCGCGGCCAGGTGGGCGATGCGCCCGCGGAGCGCTCCAAGGTCAAATTCATGTGCCGGTATAACGGGTGAGGCTGGCTAGGCCGCCACCAAAAGGGCTGATAGTCTGCGCGCCATCGATTCGGGCAGACAATGGATATCCTATGGGTTCGCTGCAACGCGTTTTATTCTTGCTTATGGCCTTTGCGGTTATCTCCGGGTTTTCGCCAGGGTCTCCGGGGACGGGTCAGGCGCATGCCGCGAGCGACCCCTTCGGGCGCTGGGTGAACGGTGTGTGGCCGGAGGCCCGCAAGAAGGGCGTCTCGCGCAAGATGTTCGCCCTGGCGTTCAAAAATGTGTCGCCCGATCCCGACGTTCTCAAACGCGCCGAACACCAGCCCGAATTCGTCAGGCCGATCTGGAAATATCTGGAAACGGCGGTATCGAAAAAGCGCATTGCCGACGGCCGCAGGATGTTGCGAAAATATGGGTCCCTGCTGGGCAAGATCGAGGCGCGTTACGGCGTCGACCGCCATACCGTGCTGGCGATCTGGGGCATGGAGACGAGCTACGGGTCCTTCAGGGGCGACAAGAATGTCATCCGTTCGCTCGCGACGCTGGGGTTTCAGGGCGAGCGCCGGAAATTTGGCCGGTCCCAGTTGCTGGCCGCATTGCAGATCCTTCAGCGCGGCGACATTACGCCGAAAAAAATGACCGGCTCCTGGGCCGGCGCCATGGGGCACACCCAGTTCATCCCCACCACCTATTCAGCCCATGCAGTGGACTTTACCGGTGACGGGCGGCGCGATATCTGGGGCTCGATCCCCGATGCGCTGGCCTCGACGGCGAACTATCTCAGAGTTTCGAAATGGCGGCCCGGCGAGACCTGGGGGTATGAAGTGGATTTGCCGAAAGGCTTCAACTACGCGCTGACCGGGCGCAAGCGCGTCAAGACGCTGGCGCAGTGGCAGGCGCTCGGCGTCCGGCGCGCAAAGGGAAAGACCTTCCCCCGGCCCGACGACCGCGCGTCGATCATTCTGCCGGCCGGAGCGAAGGGGCCGGCCTTCGCGATCATCAATAATTTCCGCTCCATCCTGCGTTACAACAACGCCACCTCCTATGCGCTCGCCGTGGGCCATCTGGCGGACAGGATACGCGATGCCAGCGCCACCGGTTTCGCGAAACCCTGGCCGGTGGAATATCTTCCCCTGGCCCGTACCCAGCGCTTCGAGCTACAGCGTCTTCTGGCGAAGCGCGGCTTCCGGCCCGGCAAGATAGACGGCATACTGGGATCGGGAACGCGCGCCGCGGTGCGGGCCTTTCAGAAGGCCAGCGGCATGGCCGTGGACGGATATCCGAGCACTGTCGTGCTGAAGCGCCTGCAGCGCGGCGGTTGAGCGGTTGCGGTGGGACAGGCTCTATGGATAACTTTCCGCGCCATGAGACCGCCATATCGAATTGCCACAACGGGACAGACATTCACGGTTTGGAAAGCATTTTCGGGCACCAATAAAAACACCCGTATCTGGCGGATTCGCCAGCGCCCGTTGATAAAGTCCCGCGCCGGGAAACCGAGGATGGCCCGCAAGGGGGCCGGAGAAGAAGAAATGCCCTGTTTTGCGTTTTTACACCGCCTGAGTGGTTTCAAGAATTTCACGCAGGTTGCCGGCGCGCTTGCATTTGTCCTGGCCGGTGTCCTGGCCGGACTTTTCGCCATGCCGCCGCGCGCTCAGGCGCAGGGGCTCGAGCACCTCTCCAGCAGTTATGTAACGCCGTTCCCGGAGCGGAACCGTTATCGGCTGTATGTCTTTGGCGATTCCCTGGGCGACGGAATATGGGCCGGCCTGTACCGCGCTTTCAAGCCCGACGGAAATATCGACGTCGTCAAGAAATCGCGCGTTTCCACCGGCTTTGTCCGCACCGATTATTTCGACTGGAACAAGCGTCTGTCCGGCATTCTCACAACGGAGAAGGTGCATATCGCGGTCATTATGGTTGGCGCGAATGACATGCAGCCAATCCGCCCGAACAAGAAATCGAAGTGGAAAAAGGTCGGGACGCCGGAGTGGCGCGAAATTTATTCCAAACGGATCGACCGGTTCATCAAGCGGCTGAAGAAGTCCAGGGCCGCCGTTTACTGGGTCGGCCTGCCGATTATGCGCAGCGCCAAATACAACGACAAAATGCAGCTGATGAACGAGATTTTCCGCGAGCGGGCATTCGTCAACGGTGTGCGGTTTATCGACACCTGGAACGGTTTTGCCGACCAGTTCGGCCGTTACAGCGCGTTCGGTCCCGACCTGACCGGACAGGTGCGGCGTTTGCGCGCCGCAGACGGCGTTCACTTTACAATTCGCGGCTACCGCAAGCTTGCGCATTTCGTGGAGCGGGAGATCCGGCGCGACATGCGCCAGGCGCGCAACGAGCGGGACATACCTTTGGCCGGCGGCGTAACCGAGCAGGCGCGCGCCATCCGCCGCCAGCGCCCGGTTCAGAGTCAGCCGGGCACAACGCCGGTGAGCAAACCCGCCGGGCGGTTGACGTCCGATGCCGCAGTGCGCAAAGCGGCGGCCGCCAGACGGGCGGCGGCCCTTCAGGCCGCCCGCCAGGTTGCCGAGGCAGCTGAAGGCGGCATTGCTCTGCCCGCCGCCGACAGCACTATTGAGGGCATAAAACTGGTGCGGCCCAGGATTTCAGCGGCGGCGCTGGCGGCCCTCAACTCGCGCTATTCGCCGCAAGGCGCGGTAATTGCCGGAGATATTGCCGGCGGCCTGACGGCGCTGGCGTCGATTTCACCCATCAGCGACACAAATCTGTCGGCGGCGCTGCGGCGTCTGCCGCTGAGCCAAAGACCTTATTTCCGCGTGCTCGTCAAAGGCGAGGAGTTAAAGCCCAAGCCGGGCCGCGCGGACGATTTCACCTGGCCGGGGGGCTGAGGGAGTAAGGAATTTTAGTCTCGTTTTTCCTGGGTAATTGTGTGTGATGCGTAAGATGCGGCGCCGGCGGACACCGAATGGCGCGGAATTGAATATCCTTAAGGTTTGTGCGCGGTCCCTCGTCCTCCTGGCGCCGGTCCTGCTTGCGGGGTGCCTCGACGAGGACAACCCGCAGCGCCAGTCCGCGCGCGGCGCGAGCCCGCTTCCGGTTATCGGCGATCAAATCGACCGCTCCTCGAAGGGCGACCGGCTGATCACCAGGGTCTGGGCCGAACGCCGGTCGCTGGCGAACGCGCGCCTGCGCGCCCGTGATACGATTGCCCCCGGCGCCGCGACGCCGCTGTCGGGCTTTTACCAGGCGCTCATCGCGCTCCAGTCGGGTCTGCGGCAAGACCCTGTCACGATCCTGCATCTGGGCGACAGCCACATCGCATCCGACGGCTTCAGCGGCGATCTGCGCGAGAAATTTCAGGGGCGTTTCGGCGATTCGGGACGCGGCATGATGATGCCGGGCTTCCCGTTCCCCTATTACCGCGCGCGCGGCGTCACATTCGGGCGCCAGGGCAAATGGACCGCGGCCAACAGCTTCGCCGGGGACGCCGGCCCCTATGGCCTGTCCGGCGTGCGCCTCAGCGCCGGCGATCCCGGCGCCAGCCTGAGCCTCACCAGCGCGCGGGGTGCGCTCGAGTGGGCGGAAGTGGCTTTTGCGACCCAGGCGAAGGGCGGCGCGGCAAGTGTTTCGTTCGGCGGCGTGACGCGGCTGGTTCCGACCGGAGGGGAGGAGCTAAAGATCAAACGCGTGCGCATCGCGCGCAAGGGACGCAGGCTCGAGATCGAGACAAAGGACGCCTCGCGCGTGTCGGTTCTGTCCTGGTCGCTCGGCAATAACCGGCCCGGCATACGCTATGTGAATTTCGGTATTCCGGGCGCGACCGCCGATACGCCGCAGCGCTGGGACGAGAGGTTTGTGGCGAATGATCTGGCGCGCCTCAAACCCGATCTCATCGTTCTGGGCTACGGCACCAATGAAGGCTTCAATGACGATCTTGACGCCGAGGCCTATGGCGCGCGCGTAACGGCCCTGTTGAAGCGCCTCAAAGGCGGTGCCCCGAAGGCGAGTTTTCTCGTCCTTGGTCCGCCGGACGCCGCGCGCCTTCCACGCTTTGCCCGTAAAAAGGCGAAAGACGCGGCGGCCAATGCCCCATGCCGCGCGCTCAGCGAAACCGAGCGGCGCGATTATGCGCTTCTTCGCAAGGCGAAATCACCGGTGCTCGCGCGCTGGCACCCGCCGCCAAAACTCTCCGCCGTGCGCGCGGGTTTGCGGCGCGTGGCCGAGCGACAGGGCGCCTATTTCTGGGACTGGTCGAAGGTCATGAACGGACCTTGCGGAATCCATGCCTGGGCCAGGGCGGAACCGCCATTGGCGGCGGGCGACCGGGTTCATTTGCGCTCGGCGGGCGCAAAGCGCTCCGCAAGCGCTCTCTTCGAGGAACTGATGGCGGGTTATGAGGCCCATGTGAAGCTGGCGGCCCGGTAGGCAATTCCGGCGCCGCAGGACTGGCGTTTGTAAGGTGTTGAGTTAGAATTATGCTGTTTCCCACCCTCGAATTCGCGATCTTCTTTCTTGCCGTGTTCGGCATCAGCTGGGAGCTGCGCCGCCGCCCGGAATCGCGAAAAGTGTTTCTGCTCGGCGCGTCCTATTTGTTCTATGGCTGGTGGGACTGGCGCTTTACCGCACTGCTGGCCGGCTCGTCGCTGATCAACTATGCGGGCGGGCGTCTCATCGGGCTCGCCAAAACCGAGCGCGAGCGCAAGGCGCTGCTGGGCATCACGGTGGCGCTCAACCTCGTCATACTGGGATTTTTCAAATATTACGGGTTCTTTCTGGATTCGCTCGCCGATCTGCTGGTTTCCGCAGGGCTCGAACGCGATCTGCCGTTCTTAGAGATTATTCTGCCCGTCGGCATTTCCTTCTTCACCTTCCAGGGCATCTCCTATGTCACGGATGTTTACCGCCGCCAGATCGAGCCGGTGGATTCCCCGCTCGACGTGTTCCTGTATATCTCGTTTTTCCCGCAGCTGGTGGCCGGTCCCATCGTCCGCGCCGCCGATTTCCTCCCCCAGCTCAGGGCGCAGCCCCGGCTCAGCCGCTCGCTGGTTTCTCTTGGCATCCTGCTCATTGTGATGGGGCTGTTCAAGAAGATGGTGATCGCCGATTATCTGGCCACGGAACTTGTCGATGAAGTGTTCTTCGATCCGTCCATCTATGCGGGTCCCGATCTGGCGCTTGCGGTTTACGCCTATGCGATCCAGATCTATTGCGATTTTTCCGGCTACAGCGACATCGCCATCGGCGTGGCGGCGCTGCTCGGCTACCGCTTCAGGTGGAACTTCAACCAGCCCTACCGGGCCGCCTCTTTAAGGGAATTCTGGAAGCGCTGGAATATTTCGCTCTCCGAATGGCTGCGCGACTATCTCTACAAACCCCTCGGCGGCGCGCGCGGGGGCACATTTGCGACCTACCGGAACCTGTTCCTCACCATGGTTCTGGGCGGCATCTGGCACGGGGCGGCCTGGACCTTTGTGGTCTGGGGGCTCATTCACGGAACGGCCCTGGCGGTGGAGCGGCTCGTGGCGAGCCTCAAGACCGTAACCGCGCCGGTAATGGCGGTCGCAGGCTTTGGGCCGGGCATGATGGCCCCGGCCGGTCCGCCGCGAGAGGGCGGCAGGATGAGTCGCGCGCTGGGCGTATTCGTGACCTTCAATATCGTGTGTCTGGCATGGATTTTCTTCCGCGCTGAAAACTTTCAGGTCGCCCTCGCCTATCTGCAGGGGCTCACCGACTGGTCGGGCCCGGGCCGGTTCACCACGCCGTTCCTGGTCTTCATGGTCGCGGGCTCGCTCGGCGCTCACTTCCTGCCGGGCGATCTGGTGACGCGCGCGGCAAAGGCGCTGGAGCCGGTCGGGCCGATCGGCCTCGGCTTCCTTCTGGGGTTCGGCATTCTGCTCATTGAAACCGTGGGGCCGGACGGCGTGGCGCCGTTCATCTATTTCCAGTTCTAGTGCGTATCACCGATAAGTGGAAACCGGTTATCGGAAAAACGATACGCATAAACAAAAGGTTAGATCGCGGTTTTGATTCCATCAAAACATGAAGCGATCTAGAGATTAGAAAGATATCGAGATGTCATTCGCGTTGGAATTCCGCAAAAAGCTGCAACAGCAGGAACGCGAGGCCGCGCAGGCCGCGAAGGCCAATGAGGGCTTTGTGACGACCCCTGCCGGAGAGGCGGGCGATACCCGGCGCAACGGGCGGCGCGTGCTGGCGGCGCTGGTGATCGCGGGCGGTATCCTCTCCGTTTTCAACTCGGGCGCCCTGGTGCGCTACACGCAAGATCTGGCCGGCAATCCGATTGGCGAGCGGCTGATTGAGTTGAGCGAGCGCTGGCATGAAACAATGCAGCGCAAACAGGCGACCCGCGTGGTCGAGAAAATTCGCGGCTCGCTGACCATGGCGCAGGAGGCAAGCTGGCGGGACCTGACGGCGCGGCTGGGGATCGAACCCTCCCGGGCACGGCCGGAAAACCGCGATGACTTCAAGGTGGTTCCGGCCAAAGGAGATGCTCCGCCGGAGGCTGAACCGGATGACGGGCGCGAGACCGTCACGCCAGCCGGCCCCGTCATGAGGGCCTCGGTTGAGCGTCCTCTGCGCTGAATGCAATTCAACCAAGTGTAAACAGTTTATTGACATATTGAGTGTAAATACATAGTTTACACTCGTGATCGGAACATTCAGAAGCAAGGCTCTCAAGCGGCTTTGGGACAAGGCTCAGGAAAAGGGCATCAAAGGGGATCATCTGGGCCGCGTCAAAGCCATCCTGTCCATGCTCGCCGCCGCTGACGCCCTGAAAGACCTGAATGTCCCCGGCTTCTATCTGCATTCCTTGCCGGGCAGGAAGCCTGTCAGACACTCAATGCGGATCACAGGAAACTGGCGGATCACCTTCGAGTGGAGCGAGGGCGCCGCTGACAAAATAGATTATGAGGATTACCACTGATGACCAGATCAGCCTTTGAGCCCGTCCATCCGGGGCGCCTGTTGCGCGATGACGTGCTGCCCGCCCTCGGCCTCAATGTGACGAAGACCGCCGAACTTCTGGGCGTGTCGCGCCAGACCCTGCACAAGATCATGCGCGAAGACGACCCCGCCGCCGTGACCCCCGATATGGCCGCGCGGCTTGGCAAGCTGTGCGGCAACGGCGCGAGGCTCTGGATGAACATGCAGGTCAACTACTGGCTGTGGCATGCAGAGCAGGAAATCGATACATCCGGCATTCCCACGCTCGAGACCAAGGCGGCCTAACCCGGATCGGGTGGCAGGCGCCGGTTGGTCTTGCCTTCCATTTTTTCAGAATAGTTCCGCAGCTGGCGCTCGGCGGTGGCGAACGCATCGCGGATGGCGATATAGACGTCCTCATGGGCGTGGTTCTCTTCGCGCTCGTTGCTGACCACGAGCTCGGGCTTGCGCGGCACGCCCATCTCAATCCTCACATGATAGATCTTGCCCTTGCGTTGATGGCGGTGAGGGGCCTCGACCACGACCCGGCAAGAGGTGAGATGGTGAAAATACTGCTCCAGCTTTTTCGCCTTTTCGCGCACGCGCGCTTCGACGGCGGCTGAAGGTTCCATATTCCGGAAATTGATCTGGAGGGGAATTTCCATACGACTCTCCTTCCATCGCAAAGTCTGCAAGGTAAACCATAGCGCTACAGGATGCGCCGAAGGTTGACCCTGATCAACCGGGCAGTGCGCAAAGCTCCGGTTGCAGATCAAAGTTAACGCGGCAGATCATCCCAGGGGATCGTTGTGTCCGACCGATCCGCACATCCTTCGAGACGGCGCTGACGCGCCTCCTCAGGATGAGGCTTGAGCAAAACACAAATACAACACCTCATGCTGAGGAGCGCCCGAAGGGCGCGTCTCGAAGCATCTGCTATGGGCTCGAAATCGATACTCTTTGGTATTCTGTACTGTCCGTGAGTTAAAGGCGTCTCGTCGCAAACGACGCTTTAACGCGGCAGATCGCTTGACCCCATCAGGAAGGCATCGATGGCGCGGGCGGCCTGGCGGCCTTCGCGGATGGCCCAGACGACGAGGGACTGGCCGCGGCGCATGTCGCCCGCGGTGAAAACCTTTTTTCGCGACGTCTGGTAGTCCAGCTCATCTGCCGCCACATTGCCGCGCGGGTCCAGCTCTACTTTAAGCGTTTCGATCATGCCCTCATGCACCGGGTGGACGAACCCCATGGCGAGCAGCACCAGGTCCGCCCTGAGTTCGAACTCGGTTCCCTCGACCGGCTTCATGTCCTCGTCCACGCGCACGCAGCCCAGCCGCTTCACCTTGCCGTCTTTCCCGGTGATCTTTGTGGTCATCACGCTCCAGTCGCGCTCGGCCCCCTCGGCCTGGCTGGAGGAGGTTCTCAGCTTCGCCGGCCAGTGCGGCCAGGTCAGCGCTTTATTCTCGTGCTCCGGCGGTCTGGGCAGAATTTCCAGCTGCGTCACCGAAAGCGCGCCCTGGCGGAACGAGGTGCCGATACAGTCCGAACCGGTGTCGCCGCCGCCGATGACGACCACATGCTTTCCGCCCGCGGTGATGGGCTCCACATTGCCGAGCGCCTCGCCCGAAACACGCCGGTTTTGCTGGGTCAGAAAGTCCATGGCGAAATGCACGCCTTCAAGATCGCGCCCTTCCACCGGCAAATCGCGAGGGAATTCCGATCCGCCCGCGAGCAGAATGGCGTCGTGATCCTTTTCCAGCTCGCCAGGGTCGGTGTCCACGCCGATATGAACATTGGTGTGAAATGTGACGCCTTCGGCTTCCATCTGCGTGATACGGGTGTCGATGATGTGCTTTTCCATCTTGAATTCCGGGATGCCGTAGCGCAGCAGCCCGCCGGGACGGCTGTGTTTTTCATAGACATGCACATCGTGCCCCGCGCGGGCCAGCTGTTGCGCCGCCGCCAGTCCCGCCGGTCCCGACCCGACGATGGCGATGCGCTTGTCCGTTTTGCTTTGGGCGGGCTGCGGCGCGACCCAGCCCGCCTCAAGCGCCTTGTCGGCGATGGCGCATTCGATCGTCTTGATGGTCACCGGCGCATCGTCGAGATTGAGGGTGCAGGCTTCCTCGCAGGGCGCGGGACAGATGCGGCCCGTGATCTCGGGGAAATTATTGGTGGAGTGAAGGTTGCGCGCGGCCTCTTCCCAGCCGGAGTTGTAAACCAGATCGTTCCAGTCGGGGATCTGGTTGTTGACCGGGCAGCCGGTGTGGCAATAGGGAATGCCGCAATCCATGCAGCGCGCCGCCTGGCGTTTCAGGCTTGCGTCGTCGAGCGGGATGACGAATTCGCGATAGTTCCGCATGCGATCGCCCGCGGACAGATATTTCCGGTCCTGGCGGTCAATCTCCAGGAATCCTGTCACCTTGCCCATTGCGCTACTTCCCCCCGCGCAAGCCGATTTCGAGTTCGTCGAGGCCCGTTGTGTCGGCCTCCTGGTGCTTGGTCATCTCCTCCAGCGCACGGCGGTACTCGACCGGCATGATCTTGACGAATTTGGCCAGCGAGGCGTCCCAGTCTTCGAGGATTTCCCGCGCGCGCGCCGATCCGGTGTAATGCAGATGGTTCTCGATGAGCTGGCGCAGACGCTCGGAGTCGAATGAGGTCATGTCGCTCATGACGTCCACCAGTCCATGGCTTTGCAGATCGGTCCCCTGATGGGAGAGCCGCTCCATGCGCTCGGCGTGCTCCGACACCGGCTCCAGATCGACCATCGCCATATTGCAGCGGCGCTCGAAGTCCCCCGCCTCATCCAGCACATAGGCGATGCCGCCCGACATGCCGGCGGCGAAATTGCGCCCCGTCGGGCCGATAACGGCGACCACGCCGCCGGTCATATATTCGCAGCCATGGTCTCCGGTGCCCTCGACGACGGCGATGGCGCCCGAGTTGCGCACCGCGAAGCGCTCGCCCGCGATCCCGCGGAAATAGCATTCGCCGCTGATGGCGCCGTAGAGCACCGTGTTGCCGATGATGATGCTCTCTTCCGGCACGATGGCGCTGTTGGCGGGCGGGCGCACGACAATGCGTCCGCCGGACAGTCCCTTGCCCACATAGTCGTTGGCCTCGCCCTCGAGATCGAGCGTGATCCCGGCCGCCAGCCAGGCGCCGAAGCTCTGCCCGGCGGTGCCCTTGAGGGCGATATGGATGGTGTCCTCGCGCAGCCCGTCATGGCCATGGCGTTTGGCGACCTCACCCGAAAGCATCGCGCCCGTTGTGCGGTCGGTGTTGGCGATCCCGAATTCCATTCTGACGGGCGTGCCTTCCTCCAGCGCGGGCCTCGCGGCCTCGATCAGCTTGCGGTCGAGAACCTGATCGATGTGATGGACCTGGCACGCATTGTGAAACAGGGAGACATCTTCGGGCACATCGGGCTTGTAGAACAGGGCGGTAAAGTCGAGGCCGTGGGCCTTCCAGTGATCGATGGCGTCCTGCTTGTCGAGCCACTGGGTCTGGCCAATAAGGTCATCGAATTTTTCAAAACCCATGACCGCCATCATCTCGCGCACTTCCTCGGCGACGAAAAAGAAATAGTTGATGATATGCTCGGGCGTTCCGGTGAAGCGCTTGCGCAGGACCGGGTCCTGCGTCGCAACCCCCACGGGGCAGGTGTTCAGATGGCATTTGCGCATCATGATACAGCCCGCGGCGATCAGCGGCGCGGTTGAAAAGCCGAACTCGTCCGCGCCCAGAAGCGCGCCGACAATCACGTCACGCCCGGTCCGCAGGCCGCCATCGACCTGAACGGCGATGCGTCCGCGAAGGCGGTTCGCGACCAGCGTCTGCTGGGTTTCCGCCAGGCCGATCTCCCAGGGGGAACCGGCATGCTTGATGGAGGTGAGGGGGCTGGCGCCGGTGCCGCCCTCGAAGCCGGAAATGGTCACATGGTCGGCGCGCGCCTTGGCGACGCCGGCGGCCACCGTGCCCACGCCAACCTCCGATACCAGTTTGACCGAGATGTCGCTTCGCGGGTTCACGTTCTTCAGATCGAAGATGAGCTGCGCCAGGTCCTCGATGGAATAGATGTCATGATGGGGCGGCGGTGAAATCAGCCCGACGCCGGGGGTTGAGTGGCGCACCTTGGCGATGACCGCGTCCACCTTGTGGCCCGGCAGCTGCCCGCCTTCGCCGGGCTTTGCGCCCTGCGCCATCTTGATCTGTATCATGTCGGAATTGACCAGATATTCGCATGTCACGCCGAAGCGCCCCGACGCGACCTGCTTGATGGCCGAGCGCATGGAATCGCCATTGGGCAGGGGCTCGAAACGGTCGGATTCCTCGCCCCCTTCGCCGGTGTTGGACTTGGCCCCCATCCGGTTCATGGCGATCGCCAGAGTGGTATGCGCCTCGCGCGAGATCGAGCCATAGGACATGGCCCCGGTGGCGAAGCGCTTCACGATTTCGCTCGCCGGTTCAACCTTGTCGAGGGGGACCGGCTGGCGGCCCATGTCCCCGGCGCCCTTGATGTTGAACAGCCCGCGCAGGGTCAGCAGCCGGCGGTCCTGATCGTTGACGCGTTTTGCGAATGCGCGATATTTGTCCGGCAGGCTGCCGCGTACCGCATGCTGAAGGTCGGCGACCGCATCGGGCGTCCAGGTATGGGCCTCGCCGCGTATGCGAAAGGCGTATTCGCCGCCCACATCCAGCGCGTTGCGGTAAACCGGCGCGTCGGAGAAGGCGAGGCGGTGGCGCGCCACGGTCTCTCGCGCGACCTCAATCAGGCCAATCCCCTCCACCTGGCTGTGGGTGCCGGTGAAATATCTGGCGATGAAGTCCGAGGCCAGGCCGACCGCATCGAAAATCTGCGCGCCGCAATAGGACTGGTAGGTCGAGATGCCCATCTTCGACATCACCTTCAGCAACCCCTTGTCGATCGCCTTGATGAAGTTGTTCAGCACTTCCTTGCGAGTGAGGTCTTCGCCCAGATCCTCGAGCATGTCCTCAAGCGTCTCAAAGGCGAGATAGGGGTTGATGGCCTCCGCGCCATAACCGGCCAGGGTGCAGAACTGATTGACCTCATAGGCTTCGCCGGTTTCGACGACAAGCCCGACAGAGGTCCGCAAACCCTTGCGGATCAGATGATGGTGGACGGCCGAGGTGGCGAGCAGGGAGGGAATCGGCACCGCGTCGGCGCGGGCCGCGCGATCCGACAGAATGATGATATTGAATCCGTCGCCGACGGCCTTTTCCGCATCGCGGCACAGACCTGTGAGCGCCGGTTCCATGCCCTCGGGGCCGGCATCCGCGCGATAGGTGATGTCGAGGGTGACGGTGCGGAAATCATTGTCGGCGATCTCGCCGATCTTGCGGATTTTCTCCAGCCGTTCATTGTCGAGAATGGGCTGGCTGACCTCGAGCCGCTTGAGCTTCGAGGTGCCCTTGAGATCGAGCAGGTTGGGGCGCGGGCCGATGAAGCTCACCAGCGACATCACCAGCTCCTCGCGAATGGGATCGATCGGCGGATTGGTGACCTGCGCGAAGTTCTGCTTGAAATAGGTGTGCAGCAGCTTCGGGCGGCTGGACAGGGCCGAGATTGGCGTGTCGGTGCCCATGGAGCCGATGGCTTCCTGACCGGCATGGGCCATTGGCGTTATCAGGAATTTGAGACTCTCCTGCGTGTAGCCGAACATCTGCTGGCGGTCGAGCAGGGACACATTTGTCCGCGGCGCCGGCTGGCCGGATTTGGGTAAATCGCGCACGCGGATCTGACCCCGGTCGAGCCAGCTCTGATAGGGATGGGAGCCCGCCAGCTCCGCCTTGATTTCCTCATCGGAAACGATGCTGCCCTTCAGCAGATCGATGAGCAGCATTTTCCCCGGCTGGAGCCGCCATTTGTGAATGATGGTTTCTTCGGGCACGGGCAGCACGCCGGCTTCGGACGCCATCACGACGAGGTCGTCGCTGGTGACGAAATAGCGCGCCGGGCGCAGGCCGTTGCGGTCGAGCGTCGCGCCGATTTGCAGGCCGTCCGTGAAGGCGACGCTGGCCGGGCCGTCCCACGGCTCCATCAGGGCGGCGTGATATTCGTAAAAAGCGCGGCGCTTGTCGTCCATCAGCGGGTTGCCGGCCCAGGCTTCGGGGATCAGCATCATCGCCGCGTGGGCGAGGCTATAGCCGCCCTGAGTGAGGAATTCCAGCGCGTTGTCGAAACAGGCCGTGTCCGACTGGCCTTCATAGGAGATCGGCCACAGCTTCGAGATGTCATCGCCGAACAGATGCGAGGACACCGACGCCTGGCGCGCGGCCATCCAGTTGACGTTGCCCCGCAGCGTGTTGATCTCGCCATTATGGGCGATCATGCGAAACGGGTGCGCCAGCTTCCAGGACGGGAATGTGTTGGTTGAAAAACGCTGATGGACCAGCGCCAGCGCCGAGATGAAGCTCTCGTCGGACAGGTCATTATAATAGGGGCTGAGCTGGTCGGCGAGGAACATGCCCTTATAGACGATGGTGCGGCAGGACAGCGAGACGATGTAAAATCCGTTGTCGCGGCCTTCGGTTTTGCCAAACACCGTGTTGGAAATAACCTTGCGCAAAATATAGAGCCGCCGCTCGAACTGGGCATCGCTGGAGACGCCCTCCCCCCTGCCAACAAAGAACTGGTCGTGGAGCGGCTCGGTCTCGAGGACGGTCCGGGACAGACAGGCATTGTCAACGGGTACCTCGCGCCAGCCCAGCAGGCGGTGCCCTTCCTGCTCGATCGCCCGCTCGACGATTTCACGGCAATGGGCGCGCAGCGCCGCGTCCCGCGGCATGAAGATGTACCCCACCCCATAATGGCCGGGCTCGGGGAGTTCAAAACCGGTGGCGGCGCATTCCCTGGCGAAAAATTCATGTGGAATCTGGACCAGCATGCCCGCCCCGTCGCCGGCGCGCGGGTCCGCGCCGGTGGCGCCGCGATGTTCGAGATTCTCCAGAATCTGGATGCCCTTGGCGACGATGCCGTGGGATTTCTCGTTTCCGAGATGGGCGATGAAGCCCACGCCGCATGCGTCGTGATCGAGCGCGGGGTCATACAGGCCCTGCCGTTGGCCCATCGCCGTTTTGCCTTGATCCCGCAACGCTGCTGCTCCCTTCCGTTTCATCATGTTTCACCCCGCGGCGCAGCCCGCGCGCGTCTCCGCGCCACTTTATTCAAGCTGGAGACCGTGCTTGCAAGACTGCATCTGAGGCCAATTTTCACCGCTTTGAGCCAGCGGCCGGCACGCTTGCCGTGTGCCGATTGCCCGGCGGGGTCCGAATATCCCGCCTTCGGATTGCTGCCGGTCCGGTGTGTTCGCGCTGAGGGCGCGCGAAGCAGCCGCATCTGAACCGGTGGCCCGACGCAAAGGGACAGCAACACTGTCCTATCGCCGGCTCAAAATGCCAGATTTGCCGCGCCGACACAAGGTTTTGAATGAAGCAAGTGTTTCCGCGCCCGTCCAACAGCCTCGACGGGCGCAGTCCCGGGCGGCTATAGAAGCGCGCATGTCTTCGCCACCACGACCCTATGGAACCTGGCGCTCGCCCGTAACGGCGCGGGCCGTGGCGGGCAAGTCGCTGCGTTTCGGCGCGCTCCAGGGCGACGGCGAGACCCTCTACTGGTCGGAAAGCCGCCCCGATGAAGGCGGGCGCGGCGTGATTATGCGCGCGGGCCCCGAAGGCGTGGCGGAAGATGTTCTCCCCCTTCCTTTTTCGGCGCGCTCGAAGGTCCACGAATATGGCGGGGGCGAATATCTGGCTGCCGGCGAGAACGTGTATTTCGTCGATGCGGACAGCCAGGACATCTACGCCATTGCCCCGGGCGCGTCCCCCCGGCGGCTGACCCGTGACGCGGAGACGCGGTTCGCGGACCTGGCTCCGGATTTGACGAGAGGCCGGCTGATCGCCATCGCGGAGCGCCACCGCGCGGGCGGCGACCCTTGCCAGCGCGAGAATTTCATCGCCGCAGTTCCGGCGGGCGGGGGCGGTGAAAATGAACTGGATGAACTGGCGCGCGGGCGCGATTTCTACGCTTCCGCGCGTGTCAGTCCCGATGGGCGCAAGCTCGCGTGGCTGGCCTGGGATCTTCCCCACATGCCCTGGGAGCAGGCGGCGCTCTACATTGCGGAAATTGCTGAAGATGGTTCGCTCGGGCCGGAAAACCGGATTGCCGGGGGCGACGGCAGCGCCGTGTTCCAGCCCGCATGGGCGCCCGGTGGCCGGTTGTTCTTCATCTGGGACAGGAGCGGCTTCGGCATGCTGCATGCCTGGGACGGGACAGGCATCACGCAAATCCTTGACCACGAGGGCGAGCTGATGCGCCCGCTCTGGGTTTTCGGAATGCAGTCTTACGCAATTCTCGATGAGGCGCGCATCGCGGCCGCCTTCATCGAACAGGGCGAAACCCGGCTGGGCATCATCGATGCGGCCGGCGGCGGCCTGACCTTCATTGACAGCGCCCTGCGCGGCATCGACTCGCTTGCGCCCTTCGGGGGAGGCATCGCCCTCATCGGCGCGGGCGACACCACAGCCCCGGCGGTTGTCGCGCTCAAGCGGGACGGGAACCCTGAAACGCTGCGGTCGGCGGGCGATCCCGGCCTGTCCCCCGATGACATCTCCAGAGGCGAGATGCTGCGCTTCGAGGGCGATGAGGGCGATGAACTTTACGCGCTGTTTTATCCACCCGCGAATGCGTGCGTCGGCGCGCCGGGAGATGAGCGCCCGCCGCTGATCGTGTTCGTGCATGGCGGGCCAACGGGGATGGCCGACCGGGGGCTGAAACTCAAGGTTCAATACTGGACAAGCCGGGGGTTTGCGGTCTGCGATCTGGATTATTCGGGCAGCGCCGGTTACGGACGCGCCTACCGCGAGAGATTGAACGGCCAATGGGGAATCCGCGACGTGGCGGACGTGGCCGCGCTCATACGCCATTTGACCGGGACCGGCAAAGTCGATGGGGACCGGCTGCTGATCTCGGGGGGCAGCGCGGGCGGCTACACGGTGCTGATGGCGCTGGCGGAACTGGATATATTTTCCGCCGGTGCGTGTTCTTACGGCGTTGCGGATCTCAGTCAGCTCCAGCGCATCACCCACAAATTCGAGAGCGGATATCTTTACGCCCTGACGGGCACGGATGAGGAAACATGCGAGGCGGTTTTCGCGGAGCGCTCACCGATCAACCGGGCCAATGAGATCACATGCCCGGTGATTTTCTTTCAAGGCCTGGAAGACAAGGTGGTGCCGCCGGAACAGTCGCGCTCCATGGCGCGGACGCTGCGGATGCGCGGCGTGCCGGTGACCATCCGCGAATTCGCCAATGAGGCGCACGGATTCCGCCGCGCCGAAACCATCATCGAAGTGCTGGAGTGCGAATATGCATTTTATGCGCGCGTTCTGGGGCTGGAGCCGGCCGAAGTGCTGCCGGACATCGTGATTGATAACTGGCGCCGCTGAGATCATCTGCCAGGTGATTGTCTTTCATGGCCGGATGTTGCTCTAGGTATATCGGCCTGTGCGGAGAAGGCTCCAGCTTCTGCTGCAGAGAATCTTTTGGAAAGATCGCCTTCGCAGGCCTTAAAAACACCCCAGGGCATCAATATGACGAGTGCTGGTTTAGTGCGAAGAGTCAGGGAGGAAACATCATGATCATCAAGCCCGTTCTCATAGCGGCACTGTTTAGCGCGCTTGCTTTGCCCGTGGCGGCACAGGATTTGTCGCGCGGAAAATGGATCGACCTCACGCATCCCTTCAACGCCGGATCGATCTACTGGCCGACGGCGAAAATGTTCAAGAAGGAGACCGTCTTCGAAGGACAGACGGAAGGCGGTTTCTACTATTCCGCCTACAACTATTCCGCCGCCGAGCATGGCGGCACCCATCTGGATGCGCCGATCCATTTTGCCAAGGGCGCGCTGACGGCCGACGCTCTGCCGGTAGCGCAGCTTATCGGACCAGGGGTTGTAATTGATGTTACCCGGCAGTCGGCAAAAGATGTCGATTACCTGGTGAGTGTACAGGACATAGAGGCGCATGAACGAAAACATGGCCGCATTCCCAAGGGTGCGATTGTGTTGATCAACACCGGTCGCGCAGCTCTCTATCCTGATCGTGAAAAATATATGGGAACCGCCGAGCGCGGGGCCGAGGCCGTGCCCAAGTTGCGTTTCCCGGGGCTCTCGAAGCAGGGAGCAGAACTTCTCGTGAAACGCGGGATCGGCGCGATTGGCATCGATACACCCTCGATCGATTTCGGGCAGTCCAAGAGCTTTGACGCCCATGTCGCATTGATGACCAATAATATTCCGGCCTTCGAGAATGTCGCGGATATGTCGGGACTGTCGCCGACCGGTGCAACGATCATAGCCCTGCCGATGAAGATCGAGGGCGGATCGGGCGGACCGCTCCGCATCATCGCCCATCTGCCGGGCAGTTGAATAACGGGCGGCTTGAGCCGTGAACAAGAAGCGGGCGCCCTCCCTCCTGGAGAACGCCCGCTTCGCTATGGCAGGGGAGTGCCGAAGATTTACGACTTGGCTTTGCCCTCGATCGTCTTGGGCTTCGAGCTGTTGTCGTTGATGGCGATCGTGCGCGGCTTCATGGCCTCGGGGATTTTGCGTACCAGGTCGATGTGCAGCAGCCCGTTTTCAAAGCTGGCGCCGTCGACCGTGACATGCTCCTCAAGCTGGAAGCGGCGCTCGAAACTGCGCGTCGCGATGCCGCGATGCAGATATTCTTTCTGATCGTCCGCTTCGGTGTGCTCTCCGCGCACGGTGAGCGTATTTTCCTTGGCCTCGACATTGAGCTCGCTCTCGGCGAAGCCCGCGACCGCCATGGTAATGCGGTACTCATTCTCGCCGACGCGCTCGATATTGTAGGGCGGGTAGGCGGGAGCGTCATTGTCAAGCGTTCCGATGGAATCGAACAGCGACGCCAGGCGGTCAAAGCCGACAGTGGATCGATAGAGTGGTGTCAGATCAAAGTGCCTCATCACATATCCTCCTTGTGAAGCAACATGCGGTTTCGGCCCGCCGGGTGCGGCCGGGCCATCAGTGCATTGCGCACCCGTGACTGGCATGCGCATAACAATAATATGGGATCGGAAAACGCCGATTCAAGAGGGCGTAACAAGTTGAAAGTCCTGGATTTACTCTCAACAGCTTGTGGCGCTTGCCATGGTTGATATAACAGGCGGTATCCAGCCGGGCCTGCGCCGGGCGCCACGCCGCGAAAGACAAGCCCGTCATATGACTCTCGTTGGTATTCCGCGCAATCCCGTCCCGCCGGGCGCCGAGGCCGGCATGCTCACCGCTCATGACGGCGCCCAGTTGCGTTATGCACGCTGGGGGCCGCCGGCGCGCGGCCGCAAGGGAACCGTGTGCCTGTTCGGCGGGCGCGCCGAATTCATCGAGAAATATTTCGAGACCGTCTCGGATTTGCGGCAGCGCGGATTCGCCGTCGCCACCATGGACTGGCGCGGCCAGGGGGGCTCGTCGCGGCCCTTGCGCAACAAGCATAAGGGCCATGTGGAGGACTTTGCGCAATATGACGCCGACCTTGCCCTGTTTATGAGCGAGATCGTGCTGCCCGACTGCCCGCCGCCCTATTTCGCGCTGGCCCATTCCATGGGCGGCAATATCCTCATTCGCGCCGCCTGCATGCGCGATTGCTGGTTCGACCGGATGGTGCTGACCGCGCCGATGATCGCTCTGGGGCCGGGGACGCCCTCGCTCGGGCTCATCGATATGCTGGCGCAGCTGGCGGTGTTCTTCGGCCTTGGCGACCTTTATGTGCCCGGCGGCAAGAACGAAGCGTCCGGGCTGGAGCCGTTCGAAGGCAATCTGCTCACCTCCGACAGGCGGCGCTATGAACTCAACCGGTTGATCCTGGAAGCGGCGCCGGGGCTGGGGCTGGGGTCTCCGACAATCGGCTGGGTGCGCGCCGCGGCGGCGTCGATGAAGATGATAAACGCCTTCGGCTTTCCGCCGCGGGTGCATGTGCCAATGCTCATGCTGGCCGCCGGACAGGACCGTGTGGTGTCGAACCGGGGAATAGAGGAGCTGGCCATGCAGCTCAAGGCGGGCAGCCGGATCACTGTCGACGGCGCGCGCCATGAATTGCTCCAGGAGCAGGACCGCTTCCGCGAGCAGGTCTGGTCCTCTTTCGACGCCTTTGTTCCGGGCTCTGGTTAAACTGGAGCGGTTTTTCATGAAACCGAAGCCGAGCCACCCGCTCCCCCTTGCCCAGCCACCCCAAGGGTACCATTACGGGGTGGTTGGGCAAGGGGGAGCGGGTGGCTCGGACTATTTCGAAAGCGCTGGTTATCCCGAAAGGATTTTCAGCACCGTTTCGTGCAGCGCCGGGTCGCCGCAGGCAACGGCGTGTCCGCCCTCGGCCGCCGGTCCGCCGGTCCAACTGGTGACGCAGCCTCCGGCGCGCTCGATGATGGGAATAAGCGGGGCGATGTCGTGGGCGGAGAGCCCGGATTCGACGACCAGATCGATATGTCCCGCGGCGAGCAGGCAATAGGCGTAGCAGTCGCCGCCGAACCAGCGCATGCGGACCCTCTCGCTGAGCGCATCGAAGCGCTCCTCGTCCCCGGGCGTCGCGAACAGGTCCGGGCTGGTGGAGGACAGGATCGCATCTTCAATTTTCGGGCAGGGCCTTGTGGCGATCGCGTGCTCGCCGGTGCGGCCGCGATAGAAGGCGCCGCGCTCCGCGCTCCAGAAGCGCTCCCCCGTGAAGGGCTGGTTCATCAGGCCGAGAAGCGGCGCCGCATTTTTCGTCAGCGCGATCAGCGTGCCCCAGAGCGGCAGCCCCATGATGAAGGGGCGGGTGCCGTCTATGGGGTCCACCAGCCAGCAATAGTCCCTGCCCGGCGAAGCACCGCCAAATTCCTCTCCGCGCACGTCATGATCTGGCCAGTTGGCCTCGATCTCGGCGCGAATCACTTGCTCCGCCTGACGGTCCGCGGCCGTCACGGGATCGTATGCGCCGCCCGCGGATTTGTCCTCAACGCCGCTCAAATTGCGAAAATGCGGCAATACAGCCGCCGCGGACAGGTCGGCAAGCCTGTGTGCAAACGCCAAATAAGCTTCAAAACCGGTCTCTTTATTGTTGCTCAATAACTTTAACTCCTTGAGATTTTCAGTATAAATTTCAATATACTATCATGCCGGCCCCTGAGCGGAGACTATGCATGTGCTGGCGCGCGGCGTCCGGGCACTACAAAGCTGGTGTGGCAAAAGCGCACCATATGCCGCGAATATTTCGTTAAGACTGGTTAATATCTTGAATCTTGTGCGGCGCAAGGACATATTGTTGCAATGCGGTAGTGACATGAGTCATGTCATGCCGCTGCCCACTTTGGGCGTTTCCTCCCTTAGACTTGGGCCGCCCGGTTCACCCGGCGGCCCCTTTTTCTTGGATGCGCCTTTCCCGGAGCCTGTTCGAAGTCTTCCGGGCCACCCGCTCCCCGTCACGCCATAACCGGTGTGCGCTATTCGGCCGCGGCGCGCGGCGTATCGAGCAACGCCGGCATCATCTCGAACATGACCCCGGCAAGGCGTGCGATATCCCGGCGCAGCGTATCGAAGTCCTTCGAGCGCCGATAGCTCGTTTCGTTCAGGTAAAGCGCGCGATTGACCTCGATCTGCAAGGCGTGGCGGCCTTTGCCGGGCCGCCCGTAATGTTCGGTGATGAAGCCGCCCGCATAGGGCTTGTTGAAGGCCACGACATACCCCATGCCCTTGAGCTGCTCGGCCACCAGACGCGTGAAACCGGGGTTGCAGGAGGTTGAGAAACGGTCTCCCAGAACGAAATCGGGGCGCATGCCGCCGCTCTCATAGAGCGGGTTCGAGGGCATGGAATGGCAGTCGATCAGGACCGCGACGCCGAACTTCGCGATGCTGGCGTCCATCAGGGCGTTCAGGGCCGCATGATAGGGCTTGTAGAGCGTATCGATCCGCGCCAGGGCGTCGCCGAGGGCGACCGGACCGCGGTAAATCTCCTCCGACTCGGTGACAATCCGCGCGATGGTGCCCAGACCCCCCACCACCCGCACCGACTGGGTGTTCGCATAGCGCGGCAGGGATTCGGCGATAAGCGCCGGGTCCAGTTCATAGGGCTCCCGGTTCACGTCGAGATAGGCGCGCGGAAAATGCGCGTGCATCAATGGCGCGCCAAGGCTCACCACGGGGGCGAACAGCTGCTCGACGAAGGTATCTTCCGATTTTCGCAAGGCCGCCAGGTTCAGCCGTGACGCCTCCAGAAACGCCTTGGGATAGGTCCGCCCGCTATGGGGTGAATTGAAGATGAACGGCGCGGTATGCTTTGCCGGCTCGATAACTTCAAAGGGAGTATCGAGACCCTCTTCGATCGACGCGGTGTCGCTGCTGCTCATGGCGAAGCGAAGTCCTGCTCGGCTGAAGAGTTGTCTGATCACGTGAACCCGCACCCGTTCCCCGTTTTGGACTGTGCCAAGCCGGGATCGCCGAGTCCAGAACCTTTATTGCGCGCCGAACATGCGGTTTGCCCGGGGGCGGAAATGAGGGATGCACCCCGGCGATTTGCGCCGCGTTTACGATTTTCGTACCAAATTGGGGTCTAATCGGCGCGAAACGGGTAAAAAGGCAGCAGTATGACAGTCAAAGAGCTTAAAGACGGCAAGATGCACAGAATTCTTCTGGCCGAAGACGACGAGGATATGCGCAAGTTTCTCGTCAAGGCGCTACAGAACGCGGGCTATGATGTGGTCTCTTTCTCCAATGGGCTGGAGGCCTATGAGCGGCTGAAGGAAGAGCCCTTCACGCTTCTGCTGACGGATATCGTCATGCCGGAGATGGACGGGATTGAACTGGCGCGCAAAGCCGCCAGTCTCGATCCGGACCTGAAGATCATGTTCATCACGGGCTTCGCCGCCGTGGCGCTCAATCCCGACAGCCAGGCGCCGAAAGACGCCAAGGTGCTGTCCAAGCCGTTCCATCTGAAAGACCTCGTCGGCGAGATCGAGCGGATGCTCGCGGCTTAGGGGCGCAAACAGCCGGCGCGCGCGCGGGAGCGCCTTGCTTCACCCGGTCAATGCCGATATAGGACTGACAATATTACGTGCCGCCGGGCTGTTCGGGCCCGGCCTGTCGCACGGGCGGGCGATTAGCTCAGCTGGAAGAGCGCTTCGGTGACATCGAAGAGGTCGCAAGTTCAAGCCTTGCATCGCCCACCATTCCCCGCCTGCCGGCGGAATTACCGCACGCCTCTGGCCACCTTCTTGCGCGCCTTTTTCGACGCTTTCTTCGGCGCCGTTCGCGAGCGCGCCAACAGCCACTTGTCGGTCAGGCTCAATATCGCGGGCAGGAAGACCATCGCGCCGACGAGCGCGGTGAGGAGCACGACGGAAGAAATCTGGCCATAGAGCCGGACCATGGGCAATTCGCTGATGACCGTCACGGCGACGCCGGAAATCAGAATAATGGTGGCGACGATCAGCACCGGTCCGATGGCTTTGAGCGTTTCGCCGATCGCGGCGTCCACGTCATTCGTCTTCGCGCGCGCCAGCTTGTACCGGTTCAGCACATGAATTGTACTGTCGACGGCGATACCGAATGCAATGGTGAAAGCCACCACGGAAGTGAATTGCAGGCCATGACCGTAGAAGTAAAGAAACGTTCCGGCCGTGGCGATGGGCAGCAGGTTCGGCGCGATCGAGGCAAGGCCGAAGGTGACCGAACGCATGGCCAGTCCGATCAGCACGATAATGACGCCGATGGCCAGCGCCAGGGACTGGTTCAGCTTGCCGATCATTTCCGTGCTGGCCCGGGCCGAAAGCGGCGTCAGGCCCGTGACCTTGAATTCCACGCCCGGATTGGCGGCGGCGAGCACGTCCAGTTTCTCATCCAGGGAATCCAGCACCGGGATCAGCACATCGGATTCAATGGTCGGTATCTGCGCGGTCAGCAGGACCGAATTGTTCTGCCGCGACGCCAGCCGGCTGCTCAGGGGTGAATTGGCTTTTTCAAGGAAGCGGAATACGTCATCGCGGGCTTGCCCGCCTTCCTTCATCCAGCGTTCGACGCTGTACAGCGATGTGACGGAACGGAAATTGGGTTCCTCCTCCAAAATGGCGTGCACCTTGCCGACGATCGCGAGGGTTTTATCCGATTGCAGCTTGTGCCCCTTGGGGAACTGGATCATGACCCGCAGCGAATTCGCGCCGCCGAGATGGGCGTCGATCTTCTTGATGGCTTCAAAGGCGGCATTCCCCTCCGGCAGGTTCTCCTGATAGCTGTAGCGCGGCTCGTTCTGGGCGTAGAGGCTGCCGGCGACCAGGGTGATCAGTATGCCGGTGGCGGCGATCGCGCCGGGGTGGGCCTGGATTGCCCGGGCCGCCGCCCGGCTGACGGCGGCGGCCATTGCGCCGAACCAGTATTCGCCTTCTTCCGCGGCCCTCTTGCGCGGCGTGCGCGCCAGAAGAAGGGCTGACATGGCCGGCACCAGCGCCATGGTCGCGACATAGGCGATAGCCGTGCCGAGCGCGGCCGTCAGCCCGAACCGGGAGATGAAGTCATGGGGCACAAGCGCCAGCGACAGGAGCGCCAGAGTGGTCGTCGCGGAAGTAAGGACGCATGCCGGTCCGACCTCATGCACACCCGTTTCAATGGCCTCGTCGAGCTCCATTCCGGCGGCGATATTCTGGCGGATGCCGAACAGCAGATGCAGGGCATCGGAAAACACAATGACGACAACCAGCACAGGAATGATATTGGTGAGCACATTCACATCCTGTCCGATCATGGCCATGGCGCCGGCAAGCCACACCACCGCCACCGCGGCGGGCGCTCCGGCCATGGCCACGTAGGCCCAGCGGCGGAAGAAGAACCAGGACAGTCCGAGACAGAGCACCAGACCGGCAAGCGCAAAGCGGCTCTGGTCGCGAATGAGCGCGCCGATGATTTCCACCCGCAAGGCGGCAAGTCCGGTGGCGCTGAAGCGCAGTCCGGAGCCTTTGAGAATTGAGCTTGCGGTGTCATTGACGTCGGTAAGGATCTTGTCGAGTTCGGTAACGCCTCGCTCCTTGTCCGAGAGGGCGATAACGATAAGCGTCAGCTTGGAATCGCTCGACAGCAGCTTGCCGGCAATCAGCGGATGGGCCAGCACCTCCTTGCGAAGTTTTTGCAGATCTGTGTCGGCGGTGATTTGCGGCGGGAACAGGCTTTGCGCATTGCCTTCGGCATCGGGCGGGTAACGCGCCGAGAAAATCGACATGACATATTTGACATCCGGCGAGAGGCTCAAATCCAGATGCAGGAAGCGCAGGGCGTTGAGCGCCTTGGCCTCGAAGACATTTTCACCCTCCACGACCAGCAGGATATCGCGCCCCGCTCCGGGATATTGCCGGGTGACCTCCTCCAGAACCGCGAACCCTTCCGATTGCGAGCGGAAGATTTCGCGGATGTCGCTGTTGAATTCCAGCCGTGCCGCAAAGAACAGGAAAAGCGGCAGAGTGGCGGCGATAATGAGAAGCGTGGCGCGCGGATAACGGGCCGTCAATATGCCCAGTTTCTCAAGGCCGAAGCCAGCGGTCATGGTCGGTAAATCCCTGGACCCGATAAGGGTATCCGTTATGCGTGGTTGATTTTGCTTCCGAGCAGGCGGAAAGGCACGAGCTAACCCTGCCGGTTTTCAGGCCTTTCTAACGCAACCGGGGGCAAAATCAACCGCCCCCGCGGGGATTGGCCCGGCGGAGGCGCCCGCACATCTCATCGCGCTTCTCCGGCAGCCCCGCTTGCGCAGGCCGAGAGTGAAGGGCCGTGGCGGCGGACAAGCCCAGCGTTAGTTATCGCGGCAATTATGTCAAAATGAGCGCGTGCAAGCTGTTGACTCAATCCCTTGTGTCGCAGATGTTTAGGCCAGAGCAGCTAGCAAACGGCAAAAACATGCCAAGCGGTGCTGCTTTGGTGGGTTCCGGGGGCGATGCTCAGGGGGCCCGCGGCGTATTTTGACTATAGAAGTACTGTGTTATCTCAAGGGAGGAGATCCTCATGAAACGCATTTTGCTTGGAGCAACAGCTGCTCTGGCAATGGGTGCTACTGCCGCTAGCGCGGGCACCCTCGCCGATGTGAAAGCTCGCGGCACACTGATCTGCATCGTGAACTCCGGTTTTGTCGGATTTGCATCCACCGATAAGGACGGCAAGTGGCAGGGTTACGACGTTGACTATTGCAAGGCGACAGCCGCCGCCGTGCTCGGCGATCCCAGCAAGGTCAAATACAAGCCTGCTACGGGTAAGACCCGCTTCACCATCCTGAATTCCGGCGAAGGCGACGTGCTGTGGCGGAATACGACCTGGACGTTTGTCCGCGACGTGGATGTGAAACTCGCATTCCAGGGCGTCAACTATTATGACGGCCAGGGCTTCATGGTTAACAAGAAACTCGGCGTCAAAAGCGCCAAGGATCTGGATGGCGCATCGGTCTGCATTCAGACCGGCACCACGACGGAGTTGAATCTTGCGGACTATTTCCGTGTCAACAAGATCAAATATGAGCCGGTTCCGACCGAGAACAACGAAGAATCCAGACGGAACATTCTTGCCGGACGCTGCGACGTGTACACCACGGACGCATCGGGCCTGGCCGCAACCCGTGCGACCTTCAAGGATCCCGAGAACTGGGTGATCCTGCCCGAGATCATCTCCAAGGAGCCGCTTGGTCCCGTCACGCGTCATGGCGATGACAATTGGAGCGATATCATCCGCTGGACCAAGAACGCCCTCGTGGCGGCCGAGGAACTCGGCATCACCTCCAAGAATGTTGAGGCCATGGCTTCCAAGCCGGGCAACAACCCGGAAATCAATCGTCTTCTGGGCACCGAAGGAAATCTCGGCGCCATGCTCGGCCTCGACAAGAGGTGGGCCGTGAATGCGATCAAGGCCGTGGGCAACTTCGGCGAGATCTTCGAGCGCAATATCGGCACGAAAACACCGGTCGGCCTGGAACGCGGCTTGAATGCGCTGTGGACCGACGGTGGCCTGCAATACACGCCTCCGTTCCGGTAGGCCGCGAATTCTTCGTGGTTTTTGACCGCACATGATTATGCCGTGCCGGGCTGTTCAAGCCCGGCACGGTAGCCCTGGAAAAAAACATCAACGCAATTTGGGGTTGGCGCCCCGATGTGGCCGATGCTTCAGGGCAAAGGGGGGACTGCATAACTACAGTCCGGTTTTTTTAGCTCATCGCTAACAAAAAAGCGGGTGGGAACGTGGCTTCAATAGATACACCGGCGCCGCCAGCGCATTCAAACAGGCCGCCAGCGCACTCAGGCAGCGGGGAGAGAAATCTGCTCGCCAGGCTGTGGTACGACAAGAAAACGCGCGGCGTTCTTTTGCAAATTTTGACCGTCGCGCTGCTGTTCGCGTTTCTTGCCTATATCACATCGAATGCAATCGCCAATCTGGAGCTGCTCGGCAAGACCTTCAGCTTCGATTTTCTCAATGAGCCCGCCCATTACGATATCAATCAGACTCTGATCGAATACAGCTCGAAGAGTACGCATTTCCGGGCCGGCCTTGTCGGAATGCTGAACACCCTTGTGGTCGCTGTCTGCGGGATCATCCTTGCGACCTTTCTCGGATTTTTGCTTGGCGTGTTGCGGCTTTCGCCCAACTGGCTGGTCAGCAACATGGTCTATTGCTATGTCGAATTTGTCCGCAACACGCCCGTGCTGCTGCAGATTCTGCTCGTTCATGGCCTTGTGGTGCATGCGCTGCCGAAGCCCCGAGAGGCGCAGGAATGGGGGAATATCGCGGACACGATATTCTTCACAAACCGGGGCGTTTTCTCGCCCATGCCGCTGCCGCAGGATGGGTTTAACTGGGTTATCGCCGCATTCGTGATTGCCATCGTCGGCAGTATTGTATTTGCGCGATGGGCCAAGAAGCGTCAGGACGCAACGGGCCAGCATCTCCCCGTTTTCTTTATTTCGCTGGCTGCGATCATCGGACTGCCATTGATTGCATTTCTGCTGGCGGGCTCGCCTCTTGGCTGGGATTTTCCCGCGCTCAAGGGATTCAACTTCCGGGGCGGGTTTGTGATCCGGCCGGAATTTCTGGCGCTCTGGCTCGCGCTCTCCCTATATACGGCCGCCTTTATCGCGGAGATCGTGCGGGCCGGCATTCTGGCCATCGACAAAGGCCAGTGGGAGGCCTCGCTTGCCGTTGGCATGAGTCGCGGCCGGACACTGAACCTGGTCATTATCCCTCAAGCAATGCGCGTGATCGTGCCGCCGCTGACCAGCCAGTATCTGAACCTGACCAAGAACTCGTCGCTGGCGATCGCCATCGGCTATATGGATATCGTGGCGACGGTTGGCGGGATTACGTTGATGCAGACGGGCAAGGAAATGGAGACGATGATTATCGTCATCGGGTTCTATCTGACTGTGTCGCTTTCCATCTCCGCGGTCATGAACTGGTACAACAAGCGCATCAAGCTGGTGGAAAGATAGGCGGGGAGCGGAGAAGATGAGCGACGCATCCACAACAAGAAAATACCCGCCGGGGACCCATCCCGACATGCCGCCGCCGCTGCTGGAATCGGGGGCAATCTACTGGGTCAGGAAAAACCTGCTGTCGAGCTGGACCAATGTCGGACTGACTCTTGCCGGTCTGTGGGCCCTGTGGCTGATCATCCCGCCATTTTACGAATGGGCGTATGCCGACGCGGTGTTCAACGCGGCTGACCGTTCCGAGTGTCAGTCCCTGGGCGATGGCGCGTGCTGGGCCTTCATCCAGGAGCGTTTCAAGATATTCATTTTCGGGTTCTATCCCGAAGCCGAGCGCTGGCGCACGATCCTGACATTCGCCCTTCTGTTTGTGGCGATCGGCCCGCTGCTGTTCGACAATTTTCCCTATCGCGGCAAGGCCATGCTGTTCTCGCTGGCCTATCCGTTCGTCGCCGCATGGCTTCTGCTTGGCGGTTTCGGGCTCACCCCCGTTGGAACCGACGAGTTCGGCGGGATGCTTCTGAATCTCATCGTCGGTATTACCGGTATCACTTTCTCACTCCCCATCGGGATTGTGCTCGCGCTGGGGCGCGCCTCCAATCTGCCGGCCGTGCGGATAATCTGCGTGACCTTCATTGAGTTCATCCGCGGCGTTCCGCTCATCACATTGCTGTTTCTCGCATCGACCATGCTGAGTTACTTCCTGCCTCCCGGCACCAGTTTCGATTTGCTGATGCGGGTGCTGATCATGGTGACGCTGTTTGCATCGGGCTATCTGGCCGAGGTGGTTCGCGGCGGCCTTCAGGCCATTCCGCGCGGGCAATATGAAGCCGCCGATTCCATGGGGCTGAAATACTGGCAGTCCATGCGGCTTATCGTGCTGCCGCAGGCGTTGAAGATTTCCATTCCGGGCATCGTCAATACCTTTATCGGATTGTTCAAGGATACCACGCTGGTCATCATCATCGGCCTGTTCGATATGCTGGGCATGGGCCGCTCGTCGCTGGCCGACGCCAAATGGGCGGGTCTGTCGAGCGAGGTGTATATCTCGATCGCGCTCTTCTTCTTCCTGTTCTGCTTCGCCATGTCGCGCTATTCGCTCTATCTGGAAAGCAAGCTGGAGACCGGCCACCGGATCTAGGGCGTATCACCGATAAGCATGTCCCCGCGAAGGCGGGGATGGGAACCGGTTATCGGAAAAACGATACGCATAAACAAAGCCAAGATCGCGGTTTTGATTCCATCAAAACATGAAGCGATCCAGGGCATGATTGACAATCGGGCTGCTGGAAAATATGGTCCGGTCGGCTTGCGGGCGCGGCGATTTTTCCGCGGCCCGCATTTAGTGTTAAAGAGGCGAGTGCCATGAAAGTCAGGAATTCACTGCGTTCTCTGCGCAAGCGGCACCGGGACAATCAGGTGGTGCGCCGGCGCGGCCGCGTCTATGTCATCAACAAGACGAACCGGCGTTTCAAGGCCCGCCAGGGCTGACGCCCGCCCTGCAGGTCTTTTTCGCTCCCCCGGTCTTTTCCGTCACAATGAATTTCTTTGACGGGCATTTGGCGCGGGTCCTATGCTCATGCGCATGACTGGCGCAAAATCACGAACTTTTCGCCGCGCGGCCCTTGGTCTGCTTTTCAGTGCCGCGCTGGGCCTGCCGGCCGCGCAGGCGGAGCCAGGCGGCGATGCCGGACCCCGCGCCGCCGCGCCGGAGAGGTTCTCTTTGCCAAGCGACCAGGCCGGCACGGCCGATGAGCGGCGCGAACTGCTCGGTGAACTCTATGATCGCCTCGGCAAGGCGGAAAACCGGGACAGCGCCAAACTCATTGCGTCGGCCATCGAGAGATTGTGGCTGCGCTCGGGAAGCGACACCGTCGATTTGCTGATGTCCCGGGCGGCTATTCTGATACAGGGCGATAAGTCTGAAACCGCCCTTCAAGTCCTGAATTCGGTTATCGAACTCGCACCGGGATATTCCGAAGGGTGGGCGCGCCGCGCGGCGCTCTATTTCAACCAGAAGGATTTCCGCAAGTCGCTTGACGATCTGCGTCATGCGCTGGCGCTTGATCCCTCCCACTACAAGGCCATTCAGGGCCTGGGGCTTCTTATGCAGAAGCTGGGTGACAAGGAGGCCGCGCTACAGGCTGTCAGAAAGGCCCTGAAGGTGTATCCCCATCTTGAGGAGGCGCGGCAGGCGGAAGAAGAGCTGACCCGCGAAGTCGAAGGTCAGAGTATCTAGATCGCTTCATGTTCTGATGGATTCAGAACCGCGATCCCGGTTTTGTCTATGCGCATCATTTTTCCGATAACCGGCTCCCGTTTATCGATGACACGCTCTAGATGCTCCCTGCTTCATTTTCACCGACGAACGCCACGCGCAGCAGGTTGGTCGCGCCAGGCGTGCCGAGCGGCACGCCCGCGGAAACGATGACCCTTTGCCCCGGCCTTGCGAAGCCCTCGCGGAAGGCGATCCGGCAGGCCTTTTCAACCATTTCGTCCAGGTCTTCCGCGTCGCTTGTGAGGACACAATGCAGGCCCCAGACCATGGCGAGACGCCGCGCCGTCGCGGCAATTGGCGTAAGCGCGATCACCGGCTGGCGCGGGCGCTCGCGCGCGGCCCTCAGTCCGGTTGAACCGGACCCCGTGTAGCAGACTATGGCCGCGAGATTGAGCGTTTCCGACACCGTGCGGGCCGCCGCCGAGATCGCATCGGCGGCCGTCGCCTCGGGTTCGATTTCCTGGGCGTGAATAAGCCGCTCATAGCCCGCGTCGCGTTCCACCTCGATCGCGATCTTGTCCATGGTGACGACGGCCTCGACCGGGAACTGGCCGGCGGCGCTTTCGGCCGACAGCATGATCGCGTCCGCGCCGTCGAAAACGGCGGTCGCGACGTCGGAGACTTCCGCGCGCGTGGGAACGGGCGCGGTAATCATGGACTCCAGCATCTGGGTTGCGATGACCACCGGCTTGCCGGTGCGTCTCGCGGCGAGCGTGATGCGCTTCTGGAGGCCGGGCACCTGTTCGAGCGGCATCTCCACGCCAAGGTCTCCGCGCGCGACCATGAGACCGTCGGACAGCTCAAGAATGGAATCCAGATGGTCGATTGCCGAAGGCTTCTCGATCTTGGTCATGATCGCCACGCGCCCGCGGGTCAGTTTCCGGGCCTCGGCCACATCGTCGGAGCGCTGGACGAAGGACAGGCCGATCCAGTCGGCGCCGAGATTGACGGCCTGTTCCAGATCCTTGCGGTCCTTGTCGGTCATGGCGC
Organism: bacterium BMS3Bbin10; assembly: GCA_002897995.1. GTDB lineage: Bacteria > Pseudomonadota > Alphaproteobacteria > Rhizobiales > Methyloligellaceae > UBA2767. The sequence goes on from BDTT01000137.1 coordinate 45,590, forward strand.
CGAAGGGCAGCACCGTGTCGGGAAGGGAGATACCTTTCCGGCTGGCCAGCGCGCCGCCGGTGACGACTTGCGCGCTGATGGAATCGGGCGAAGTTTCGCGCACGACCAGATGCAGCTTGCCATCGTCCAGAATGAGCTTGTGCCCCGGCTCCACCGCCCGGAATATTTCCGGATGCGGCAGGTGGACGCGTTGCGCCGTACCCAGTTCCTCATTGCGGTCAAAACGGAATATCTCGCCCTCGACAAGCTCCGCCGCGCCGTCCGCGAATTCGCCGACCCGCAATTTGGGGCCCTGCAGATCGACCAGAATGCCAATGGGCCGGCCGGCGTCGGCCTCGATCTTGCGGATGACGCGGTGAAGCTCCGTCAGTCCCTCCGCCGAGGCGTGGCTCATATTGATGCGAAAAACATCGGCGCCTGCTTCGAACAGGCACCGGATTGTATCTGGATCGGAAGAGGAGGGACCAAGTGTGGCGACGATCTTGACCCGGCGGTTTCTTCTCATTGATTCTTGGCTCTTCGCTCGACTTTGTCCTGAAGCGTTATGGTCCAGCTCTTCTCGTCTTTGGTGTCGACTTCAAAAAACCGCGTCCTGTTGAACCCGCGCTCCTCGCACCGGCTCGTGCCCCGGATTTCGAAGGCCTTGTCCTCGGTGCACATATAGAATTCAGAACTGCTCGCCGCAACGCCCTCGTTTCTATCCCAAACGCCGGGCCGGTCATAGTCAATAGCGTGAACATAATAGAAACGCGCAATAAGGTCGCCCTTGATCAATGTCCAGCACACGCTGGAGGGTATGGACCACCATCCTTCGCTGACCCAGCCTTCCTTGCCCTTATAGCCGATGACGACGCCGACGCGGCTGGGCGTCGTATTGCAGAGCTTCAGGTCGGCGCGGGCCGGCGACGCGCTGAAAAGCGCGGCCGCGAACAGCAAATTTGCGGCAAGCGCACCGATCAGGAGATTTTTGAAACGGACTGGCATGTATCAGCGCGGGTCGTCGCTCATATTCACATTAAAAGTCAATCAGAATGACTCGAAAATCATTAACATTCGTTCGCGTGGGTCCGGTCATTACCAAGTCATCCAAGGCACCGAAAAACTTAGAAGAGTCATTGTTCTGCAGAAATTTGGCAGGGTTAAGGCCTTTTGCGGCCGCGCGCTGCGGCGTGGACGGGTCGACAATGGCGCCGGCCGGATCGTCGGCCAGGCCCTCGCCGCCATCGGTGCCATCGGTGTCCGCCGCCAGTGCGCAAATGCCTTTCGCGCCCTCCAGCGCGTCCACCAGGGCCAGTGCATATTCCTGGTTCGGCCCGCCTTTTCCTCCTCCCGTAACCGTGACCGTCACTTCACCGCCCGACAGCAGCGCCGTGCGCCCTCCGCGCGCCTTGCACTCGAGCGCCAGGCGCGCATGCTCGCGCGCCACATCCCGGGCCTCGCCTTCGATTGAATCGCCCAGAATCCTTGTGTCATATCCAAGAGTTCCGGCAAGTTTCGCCGCCGCCTCGAGGGCATCGGCGGGGCGCGAAACAAGGATATATTCGGTGGCGGCGAATAACGCGTCATCGGGAAGCGGCGTCTCGTTGCTCTCATCGCGCAAGGCGGCGGCAACGGAATCTGGAACATCGACGTTTCTGTCCTTGAGGATCTGCCGCGCCTGCCCAAGCGTCGTCGGGTCGCCAACCGTGGGTCCGGACCCGATGGCCGAAGGGTCATCGCCCGGCACATCGGAGATGGCGAGTGTAACGAGGCGCGCCGGCGCCGCCGCCCGGGCAAGGCGTCCGCCCTTAATTCTTGAGAGATGTTTGCGCACGCAGTTGATTTCGGAGATGGGCGCGCCCGACGCCAGCAGCCCCTTCGTCACCTCCTGCTTTTCCTCAAGGCTTATCCCTTTTGCCGGCGCGCTCCACAGGGCGGAAGCCCCGCCCGAGATCAGCACCAGAACCAAGTCCTCCCGCCTCGCGCCGCGCGCGATCTCCAGGGCCCGCGCCGCCGCCGCCGCACTCGCCTGCGTCGGGACCGGGTGTCCGGCCTCCAGCATTTCGATCGCCCTTGTCGGCGAGGTGAATCCGGTGCGGGTGACGGCGCAGCCGGTGAGTTCGGGCGCCGGGCTTCCGGCCAGATAGTGCTGCTCCGCGGCCTGGACCATTGCCGCCGATCCCTTGCCCGCGCCGAGTATGATGAGCCTGCCATCCTCCGGTGGATCGGGCAGGGCGGGAGGGACGCAGACAAGCGGGTTGGCCGCCTCCACGGCGGCCTCGAGGAGCTGCATCAGGTGCCGGCGCTGGTCACTGACTGTCATGGGGTGAAATGTGCTTTCTCTTGTTTTGGCCGGGCGGCGTAAATCCCGGCAAGAATAAGCAGGCCGCCGCCAAGCTGCCATATCGTAACCGGTTCCGAAAGGATCACCCACGCCATCGAGGCGGCGGCGAGCACTTCGATGAACATCACCAGCGATGAGAAGACCGCCGGCAGGTGCCCCAGGGCGTAAGCGGTAAATCCCTGGCCCCCAACCTGGGAAATCAGCGCCAGGGCGCAAAGCGCCGCGACGCCCTCCAGGCTTTGCGGCAGCAGGCGGTCTTCCAGCAGGACGGCGGCGGCGAACAGGAAACCGGTGCTGACGAGGGCGGGATAGAACATCACCTGGGCCGGGCTCATGCGCCGCCTGGCAAAGGCCACCGCAAGGAAATAGGCGCCGAAGAAACCGGCCGTAATCAAACCGCTGATGTCGCCATACACATTTTCGGGGTTGAATGTCCGGCTTGCGCCAACCAGCAGGAGCGCCCCCAGGACACCGGATGCGACGCCGGCCAGAATGCCCTTCGTGACCTTCTCTTTCAGAAACATCCAGGCGCCGAATGCAACCGCCAGCGGGGTCATGGTGGCGAGCAGGGTGGCGTTGGCGACGGTGGTTTTCATGATGGCCAGATGCCAGAAAAACAGATCCCCCGCGAACAGAAAGCCGATCCCCGCAATCAGCTTCCAGTCCCTTGCCGGATCGAGCGCGCGCACCGGCGTCCGTGACTTTTCGATCTGGAGCCAGAGCCACAGTACCGGGACCGCCAGCGCCATGCGCCAGAATGCGCTGGTGAACGGCCCGACATCCGCGAGCCGCACGAAAATCGGCGAGGCGCCCATCGCCACCGCCCCCAGCACCAGGGCGGCGAAGGGGAGCGCGAATGCGTTTCGTGACAGGGCTCCGGGGCGGGGCTGCATTTTCCGGGGAATTTCCTCATGAGTGCATGACCTGGGCTGTGGCGCTTACTATAGTGCCCGCGATGATGAGACTAGCCGATAGAGCGGGCCGAGCGGAGGCAAAAGTGTTCCCCCCTTTTTCGCGTATCGAAGGCGAGGCGGGCGCCGGACTGCTGATCGTTTGCGATCACGCCAGCAACGCGCTGCCTCCCGAATATGGAATGCTTGGGCTCACTCCGGCGCAGCTTGAGCGCCATATCGGTTACGACATCGGCGCGGCGGGGGTCGTCGCGGAGGTTTCCCGGCGGCTGGGCGCGCCGGCAATCCTTTCGGGCTTCTCGCGGCTTCTGATCGACGCCAACCGGGGGGATGACGACCCGACGCTCATCATGCGTCTTTCAGACGGCGCCGTGGTGCCGGGAAATGCGGCCCATGACGCGGCGGAACGCCGGCGGCGGATTGAGCGTTACCATGCCCCTTACCATCGCGCCATCGACGCCGCGATCGATGACGCAATCGCCGCCGGCCATCCGCCGGCCCTGTTTTCGGTTCATACATTCACCGATAACTGGCGCGGAACCCGAAGGCCCTGGCATGCGACCGTTTTGTGGGACAACGACCCGCGCATGCCGGTGCCGATGCTTGAGGCGCTGCGCGCGGAGCGCGATCTCGTCATTGGCGAAAATGTGCCCTATTCGGGAGAATTGAAGGGCGATTGCCTCTATCGCCACGGCACGAAGCGCGGGCTCGCCCATGCGCTTATCGAGATCAGGCAGGACCTTGTGCGCGAGGCTTGCGGGCAGCTTGAATGGGGCGAGAGGCTGGCGCGTATCGTGGGCGCTGTGCTGGAGGCCGGCGCGCGCGATGCGCCGCTCAATTCGGTGCGCCACTACGGGTCCAATACCGACGTCCCGGGCGCTCAGATTCAACCATAGGAGCGGCACATGGCTGATATCGATGCAAAAATGAGACAGGAGCTGGAGGCCGCCGCATTCCGGCGGCTGGTGGCTCATCTGCGCGCCAGTCCGCAGGTGCAGAATATCGATCTGATGAACCTGTCCGGGTTTTGCCGGAACTGCCTCGCGAACTGGTATCGCGATGCGGCAAATGAAAAGGGCGTCGATCTGTCGAAGGAGGCTTCGCGCGAAATCGTCTATGGCATGCCATACGAGACCTGGAAGGAGAAGCACCAGAAAGAGGCCTCCGCTGAAAAACTGGCCCGCTTTGAAGAAGTCCGCCCGCCGGAGAGCCGGGACTGAAAGTGTCTTTTTCGCACAGGGGCTGGTTTTCATTTGCGGCTAGTTTTCATTTGCGCATTTTCCGGGCGGAAAACCGCACACACTTTTCCTGAAAATGCTCTAATCACTGGATAACTCTCAGGATCGTCTTGATCGCTTCCCCCTCGGTGGCTACTTCTTGGGCCCCGCAAAACGCCCGCCCTTCCCGGCGCAACAGGGTAAGACCCCCATGTCCGATATACTGCAATCAGGAACCCGCGATCACCTGCGCGCCTTTGTCGAGCGCATCGAGCGGCTGGAAGAGGAAAAGGCGGCGCTGACCGCCGATATCCGCGAGGTGTATTCAGAAGCCAAGGCCATGGGCTTCGATGCAAAGATCCTAAGGAAGGTTGTGGGCCTGAGGAAGCAGGATGTCCAGGAGCGCGAGGAACAAGAAGCGGTGCTCGCCACCTATCTGATTGCGCTCGGCATGGTGCCCGAGGACGACCCCGCGGGCTGAACCCAAAGGGAAATTGACGGGGAACCCGTCCCGCTTACCGGCTGGCTGTGCGAATGGCTTTCGTCGCAACCGCGCCGGCGGCCTTGTTCGCGGACGCGCCGAACGTCACCAGGGCCAGTTTCTGGGTATAGCCGAGGCCCTTCGCAAGCGAGGCCGAATAGCCGCCTTCGGGGTCCCTGAACAGATAGTCCTCTTCATCCGCGCCAGGCGCCGTCAGCTGCGCAAGCGCGCGGTCCGAGGCGACGCGCGCATCTCCCAGCAGCGGCGTCACCGAGAAAGGCTGGTAGCTCAACTCTTCAGGATGTTCCGCGCCGCCAAGCTGCGTAATGGCGATCTCGGGCGTGGCCGCGGGGGCTTTGGCGACAACCGTTTTGGGAGCCGGGGACAGGGCGGCGGTGCGCAGGGCGGCCAGATCCGGCCCGGCGGGCGGGGCGGGAGGCGTTTCACGCGGTATCGAGGCCGTCGTTTCCATCGAGGCCCTGGGCCATTTGAGCGAGGATGGTGTAAAGCCCGCCATCAATATCTTCGCCGGAAGCTTGATCTTGCTTTTCCTCGCGATGAAATTATCGATATTCCTGTCCAGCTTGGCCAGTGCAATACGGGAATCACGTTTGGTGATCGGACGACCGTCGCGCGGCATGTATTTGGTCTTGCCGCTGGGGAACAGGGCCGCCAGTTCCTGGCGCGGCAGGCGCGGCCAGTTGCGCACGCGCCCGGTGTCCACATGGACGAATGGAAGCCCGGATCTGGGATAGTAGCCGACCCCGCCGACCTCGCGCACCAGCGCGGAATTCCTCAACTTTTTGACCGGAATATCGGGAAAATGAATATCGGCGGCCTTGCCCAGAATATGCTGGCTCTTGCGGGCCTGTCCTCCGCCCCGGCGCCTGAGCTTCTCATTGGTCTTTTTCGAGCGGTAGCCCGAGACCAGATGGATGGGCTCCCTGGAGCCGAGTTCCTGATATATTTCCCAGATCGTATTGATCAGCTCCGGGTCCATTTCCGTCGGTTCATTGCGGCGCCAGTCCCGCATGATGTAATTGATTTGCTTCGTGCCTTCGGGCAGCAGCTTGCCCTCGCGCATGAATGTAACGGTCACCGTTTCCTTGGAGTGAATATTGTAGAAGGAGAGGGTTCGGGTATCGCCCGCCGCCTGCGCACCCCAGGAGGCGCCCGCAACGGCCAGACCCGTGACTGCCGGCAACAGCGCCCGTCTTGCGCGCAGGATTGCTTGTCGCAAAATTTCCCCCGGTCCTAACGTTGCCGCACGACTGGTACGGTAATCCCCACAACTAACGGCACGATGGTCCCCACAATACGTGCTGGCCCATGTCCGACCCTGAGTTTAACAGCGGCGGCGGGGGCCGACGCCATGATTCAGGTCAAATCATTAAGCAATAGTAACTTTGGAATTGCGAGGAAAAAATGGCGTATATGCAAACTCACGCGCCCTGCATTAAGCAGGCTGCGCGTGAGTCAATGTTAATTCCCTGAAAAGATTACAGTTTCAGGGCTCTCGCCATGCGGGTGTCATGGCCGTAGATGTCGCTGAAATAGGTGACTTTGCCGCTCTTTTCCACGCGTGCCGTGAAGTAGGTGATGTTCACCGGAACCGGAGTTTTCAGGTTCACACGCTGATTCTTTTTGCTCTTAAAGGCGGCTCTGATATTGCCGGATGACCAGCCGCGGTCGCGGGAAAGAAGGATTTCCGCAAGCTTGCGCGGATTGCGCAGCCTTACGCAGCCATAGCTGTAGGCACGCACGGTTTTGTCGAACAGGCTTTTGGTCGGCGTGTCGTGCAGGTAGACAATGTGCTTGTTCGGGAACATGAACTTCACGGCTCCCAGCGCATTTTTCGGTCCGGGCATCTGATAGAAGCGGTAAAGGCCGATATTCACCTTGTTCCAGTTGACCCTGGTGGCGTCTATGTTCTTGCCCCTGTAGGAAATATACATATTCTGCGTTTCGAGGATTCTCGGGCGCGACGAAGATCTGAACCATCCGCCACCGCCACTATTGAGATAGGGAATGATTTTCTCTCTCTTGATGGAATTGGGAACGTTCCAGTAGGGATTGAACACCAGATATTTCATCGTGTCGGAGAAGACCGGCGTCTGGTTCCTGGGCTTGCCAACTACAACCCGCGCGTCGGTGATCACCTTTTCGCCATCGTAAACGCGGTAACGGAATTCAGGGATATTCACCTGAACTTTGAGTTTGCCGGGATTGTAGGGAACCCAGCGCCAGCGCTCCATATTCGCCAGGATCGTCTTCACCCGGTTTTTCGGTACGCTGCCGCCATTCAGTGCGCGGCGGGTGCGCGGACCAACGAGGCCTTCCGCCGCCAGACCGCGCTTTTTCTGAAATGCCTTGACCGCCATTTCCAGCTCGGTGTCATACACATCGGCCGGAAACAGCGGAACGCCGTTCTTCACGGGCACCGGCACTTTCAGCCGCTCGCGCACCAGTTTGATCTGTTCGTGCGTGCTGCCGGGCCGGAGCGTGGGGCCGTTGGGAATTATGACGCGTTTTTCCTCGGTGGCGCCACCGCGCATCTTCAGGAGGACCTGCCGCAAGGCCTCGAACTGCGGATGCTTGGGGTTGAAGTTCCGCAGATAGCTGGCCGGGTCGTCCAGCACCGCCATCCGCTCCATCACCGTGGCGGACTCGGGAAGATCGAGCGTCGGATCCAGATTATACGTGATTTCCTGCGGCGCCTTGCGCCCGCCGCGCGCATGACGGGCATAGGCCAGGGCGGCGTGGCTCATCTTGAGTTCGAATTCGGCAAGGCGCGCCGTCGGAGTTATCTCGCTCGACGAAAGAACGATCTCTCCAGGCAGATCATAGTCGTCCGGATTGAGGCCGTAATCGGCCGCGCGGGTGAGCTCTCCTATGACCAGATTGGCCTTTGGCTTGAGTCCGTTTTCATCGACCCAGAGCATTTTGCCGCCTTCGGCGTAATATGCGACAAGAGCGCCGTGCTCGGCCGTTTCGTATTTGCTCTTTTTCTTAAATGGCTGAGCCAGCCGGTCCTGAACCAGAATCCGGACCGCATCCGTCCGCGTGATCAGGCTTTCCGGCGCACCGGGTTCCACCGCAAACGCCGGCCCCGCCATAAATGATCCGAGGATCAAGCCATACGCAACACTCAATCGCAGCCTCATCCGTTCCTCCTCCATTCAGAATAGCTCAGGAATTCCACCCCAACCCGATTCTCACAAAAAACTATTATGCGATCCCGGGTTTGGCCAGCAACGAACGCGTGAAGCGGTCCGATTCGGGGCATTTTGTGACTCCGATGTGGCATTCTTGCCAGCCTTTGCCGCGATTTGGTCAACTTGTATGGGCCTCGAGCCCGAATTCGCGCATTTTGCGGTAGAGCGTCGAGCGGCCAATTCCCAACTTCTTCGCGATTTCAGTCATGTGGCCGCGATAGCGCCCGATCGCCAGACGGATCATGTCGGCTTCGACCTCCTCGAGGGCACGAACATTCCCCGCCTGATCCAGCGCCGGGATACCAAGTTCCTCCCGCCCGTTTTCGGCCGAGAGCGCTATGGTCGCCGGAACCGAGGCCTCGGCGCCGAGGACGACGGGACCCTCGATCTTCGGTGTTTCGTCCTTCGGCGCGGGCGCGGGCGGGGTCAACGCCTCAAAGCCTTCCACATGGGCCGCTATCTGCGGGAATTCGTTGACCGTGAGCGTGCTCTGGTCGGCCAGGACGACCGCGCGGAAGATTGCATTTTCCAGCTGGCGCACATTTCCCGGCCACGGATAGCGCTGGATCATATCCAGCGCTTCGGCGGTAACGCCGTCGATCTTCTTGCCTTCCTCGGACGCGAACCGCTCCACGAAATGTTCGATCAGCTCCGGCACGTCAACCATGCGCTCGCGCAGCGGCGGCACCCACACGGGGAACACGTTGAGGCGGTAATAGAGGTCTTCGCGGAACTTGCCCTCATTGACGAGCCTGATCATGTCCTGATTGGTCGCGGAAATGAGACGGAAATCCACCTTGATCGGGCGCTTTGCGCCGACGGGATCGATTTCCCCATCCTGAAGCGCGCGCAGCAGTTTGACCTGGGCGTCGAGCGGCAACTCGCCGACTTCGTCGAGGAACAGCGTGCCGCCGTCGGCTTCGGCGAATTTGCCCTCGCGTTTGGCGCAGGCGCCGGTAAAAGATCCCTTTTCGTGGCCGAACAGAATGCTCTCCACCAGGTTTTCCGGAATCGCGCCGCAATTCACCGTGACAAAGGGTTTGCCGGCGCGCTCGCTCTCACCCTGAATGGCCAGCGCGATCAGTTCCTTGCCGACACCGCTTTCACCTTCGATGAGGACGGGAATGTTCGATTGGCCGGCGCGCTTGCCCAACTCGATCACCCGGGACATGACCTCGCCCTTGGCGATCAGGTCGCCGAATGTGAAAGTGCCGGTCGCCTTGCGGGAGATCCGGTTGATTTCGCCTTCGAGCGTGTTGATTCGCAACGCGTTCTTGATGGACACTTCGAGCCGCTCCGGGCTCACCGGCTTGACGACGAAATCGGTAGCGCCCGCGCGCATCGCGCCGATTGCGGTATCCATGGAGCCGTTGGCGGTCTGAACGATGACCGGGGGGGAGGCGGGGTCGGGACGCAGACGGTCCAGAACGCCCATGCCATCGAGGCCGGGCATGACCAGATCCAGCAGGACAAGATCGATTTTCGCGCCTTCTTCCTTGAGACGGTCAAGCGCCTGCTCGCCGCTCTCGGCGATCACGGTCTCATGTCCGAATGTCTTGACGGCTTCTTCTAGGATACGCCGCTGGGCAGGATCGTCATCGACGATCAGGATGCACTTGGCCATAACGCGAACTCACTACTCTTGACTGTTACGCAAACAATACAAACCGGCGTCAATCGCGCTGACCAAGGCGTCCGCGCGGACACAAATCAGCCGGTTTACAGCCGCACGTTAGGCCAAGATGGTAAAAAACCTCTTTACCCGGTGTTCGATTTTGGGCCTGTGACCATCGCAAACGCAGGCTGCTCTTGGTTTTTTTCTTTTTACAACTTCGTGTCTTGAAGCTTAAAGCCCCCCGCCGCACATTAGAAACGACACACAAACCGCATTTCGGGAGCGATGAAACAGCCCATGACGACTCACCTGACGACGCCATTTGGAATCGGTATCCCGCACGACAAAACGGCTTCGGCGGCCGTCTCCCCCGCCGCTTTGGGCGAGATGCCGGAATGGGACCTGTCGGATCTCTATTCCGGGCCGGATTCAAAAGAACTCAAATCCGACCTGGTGCGGCTGGATGAAGAGGCGGGCGCCTTTCAGGACCGCTATCAGGGCGCGCTCGCCGCATTGACCGAGCAGGGCGGAGCCGCGCTCGCCGAAAGCATACGCGTCTTTGAGGGCATGAGCGATAGGATCGGCCGGATCGGATCCTATGCGGGTCTGCTGTATGCGGGCGACACGTCCGACCCGGAGCACGCCAAGTTTTATGGTGATGTTCAGGAAAAGCTGACGGGCATCACCACCAAGCTGCTGTTCTATCCGCTTGAGTTTAACCGCCTGGAGGACGGCGCTCTGGAAGCCGCGCTCAAGGACGGCGAGCTGGCGCATTACGCGCCCTGGATTGAGGACCTGCGCAAAGAGAAGCCGTATCAGCTTTCCGATGAAATCGAGAAGCTGTTCCATGAGAAATCCATCTCCGGGCGCGGCGCGTGGAACCGGTTGTTCAACGAGACCATGACGGCGCTGCGGTTCAAGATCGGGGACGAGGAGCTAAGCCTTGAGCCGACGCTCAACCGGCTTCTGGATCAGGACGGTGCGAAGCGCAAGGAGGCCTCCCAGGCGCTTAGCGGCGTCTTCGGGAAGAATTTGCGGTTGTTCACGCTCATCACCAACACCCTGGCCAAGGACAAGGAAATCTCCGATCGCTGGCGCGGTTTCGAGGACGTTGCGGATTCACGCCACCTGGCGAACCGGGTTGAACGCCCCGTCGTCGAAGCGCTCGTGGGCGCCGTCGAGGACGCCTATCCGCGCATGTCGCACCGCTACTATGCGCTCAAAGCGCGCTGGATGGGGCAGGACAAGCTGGCCCACTGGGACCGCAACGCGCCGCTGCCCGAAGAGCCGCGGCAGGTGATTGAGTGGGCGCAGGCGCAAGACATGGTGCTCGAAGCCTATGGGGCGTTTGCACCCGAGATGGCGTCCATCGCCAGCGACTTCTTTGAAAAGAACTGGATTGACGCCCCCGTGCGCGACGGAAAATCGCCCGGCGCATTCTCGCACCCCACGGTGCCCAGCGCGCACCCCTATATCCTGATGAACTATCAGGGCAAGCCGCGCGATGTGATGACGCTGGCCCATGAGCTGGGTCACGGGGTGCATCAGGTTCTGGCGGCAAAGCAGGGGCCGCTGATGGCGCCAACGCCCCTGACGCTGGCGGAAACCGCGAGCGTGTTCGGTGAAATGCTGACCTTCAAGACGCTGCTGGCCCAGGCTGGAACGCTCAAGGAGCGCAAGGCGCTGATTGCCTCGAAGGTTGAGGACATGCTCAATACGGTGGTCCGCCAGATCGCCTTCTATACCTATGAGCGCAAGGTCCACACCGCCCGCCGGGAGGGCGAGCTCACCTCCGACCAGCTTGGCGAGATTTGGATGGAGGTACAGGCCAGGAGCCTGGGGCCGGCCATCGATCTCAGACCCGGCTATGAGACCTTCTGGTGCTATATCCCGCATTTCATCCATTCGCCCTTCTATGTCTACGCCTATGCGTTCGGCGAGTGCCTGGTGAACTCGCTCTATGCGGTCTATGAAAACGCGCATGAGGGATTTGCCGAAAAATATCTCGATATGCTGCGCGCCGGCGGCACCAAGCATCACAAGGCGCTGCTAGAACCCTTCGCCCTGGACGCCAGCGACCCGGACTTCTGGGCCATCGGGCTGAAGGTTATCGAGGATCTGATCGATGAGCTGGAGGCGATGGACGCCTGAGGCGTGACGGGCCTCACGGGGTATGTTATACATTCTGTACAACATAACCGGAGCGCCGCCCATGAAACTCGAAATCAAGAAGATTGGAAATTCCACGGGCATCATTTTGCCGAAGGAATTGCTGGCCAGGATCAATCTGGTGCAAGGAGACTCCGTATACGTTACCGAGACGCCTGATGGTGGATTGAAGCTTGCCGCGCGTGAGCCGGAATTCGAACAGGGCATGGAGATCGCGCGCAAAGCCATGCGAAAATACAAGAATGCTTTGCGTGAGCTGGCGAAGTGAAGGAACCCATCTGGCTATCGGCTGACCTGGTCATAGCCATTCATGACGAACAGCTTTGCCTCTATGGCGGGCCTGAAGGGTTACGCGATTCAGGCGCCCTGGAATCGGCGCTAGGCCGCGCGCGGAACCGCTTTCATTATGACAAGGGCGATCTGGCGGCGCTGGCAGCGGCATATGCATTCGGCATTGCCAACAACCACGCATTCGTTGATGGCAACAAACGCACGGCATTTCTCGCGATCATTACATTTCTTGGATTGAATGGCATCGATTTTGACGTAGCCGAACCTGAAGCTGTAATTATAATCCGTGGCGTCGCCGCCGGGGAAATAGACGAGGGCGGGCTCACGCGCTGGATTGCGGATAATCTGCCCGATGGCTGACAGGCCCATTGCGGGGAGCAAGCCCGAATACCCCATCCCCTGGATTGCGGCCTATTTTCTGACCGGGCTCATCGTGATCGGCGGGTCGTTCGTCATGGTCTGGTATCTGAACCGGTTTTCGTCCGACTATGACTATGCCGATCCGGACATGGGCTTTCTGGAGCGGATCGTCCTGTCGCCGACGCCGCGCCGGGCGGACTTCAGCGCGCTCAATGGCGGCGATTGGCGGGTGCTCTGTCTCGTGGGGTGGAGGGGCGATCCGGGCGAGGCGCTGAAAGCGGCGGGAATTGGCGATGCTCCGGCCAGTGCACTCCTTGAGGAGATCGAGCGCACCGGGAGCGGCGTCGCGCAAAGCGAGTTCCTCTTCGCCTACACCGACAGATCCGGCACGCCAAAGGCGCTGCGGCACCCGCACGGATTCGCATTCGCGCAAAAAGGCGACGCCGCCTGCATCTCCCGCAACCAGCCGGTTCTGCGGCTTCCGGCGGGCAGCGACTAGATCGCTTCATGTTCTGATGGAATCAAAACCGCGATCTAGAGCAGGTTTGAGCATCCCCGATTCAAATTGAGGATTCCCTTTTCCGTCTTGCCATGATTCCCTCCTGAAACTGATTTGCGGGGAGGTTTTCATGTCACGAGCATACAGTTGTGATCTTCGGCACCGGGTACTTGATGCGATCGACGGTGGGCTATCGACGCACAAAGCGGCAAAGCGCTTCGGTATTGGTGTTGCGACAGCGGTACGTTGGCATCGTGTCTGG